>CAMNAK010000003.1 GCA_946530965.1 uncultured Candidatus Saccharibacteria bacterium | reverse complement strand
GTTATTCTCTTTTCCTCAACCTACTAAGATGATTCAGTTCGGCTGGTTCCCGTCTATTTATCCTATGTGTTCAGATAAATGCAATACGACATGACTCGTATTAGGTTTCCCCATTCGGAAATCTCCGGATCAAAGCTTGTTCTCAGCTGCCCGAAGCTTATCGCAGAGTTCTACGTCCTTCATCGGTTGTAATTGTCAAGGCATCCACTATCAGTGCCCTTATGTACCTTTTTATGCATTGACTTAACTAGTAATTGAAGTTCAATTACAAGTTGTATTAATTCTTTCGAATTGATACCGCCAATATTAATTTCCTATGTTGTCATTCAAATTGTTAATAGATAAATTTCAACGCAAGAAATAATAACGTCATAGGAATTATCCCAAGTCGTCTGTGTGCATCACATATATTTATATGTGAAGATTTCTCGCAATTTATCACACTATATTGAGAGGTTCATATCCGTTTTTGATTGGATTTTTGCTGAACTTCAATTGAACTGTCCTTATATTATCGCAAAAACGAATGCGATGCAAGTACTTTTTTCAAAAATCTTTCAAAATTACGCACTTTTTTGCGTTTTTAGGGTAAAAATCAGGTTTTCTATGCTTATTTCGCGCTATTTACCCGGTTTTTGCCTCCTCAAAGTCTTACGATCATCCTTATATACATAACGGTAGCTGGCCTGCTTATTAATATATTGAGCAGAAAAAGCACCGCCAAAGACTTGCTCTAGTTTGAGCTTTAATCTTTTGACGGTGTTATATATATAATTCTGTATCAAACTAATTTTAGATTAACACGCTTGTGGTTTTAATTCAAGCTATATTAATTATAATATCTAACATCTATGGAGGAAAAGCATTTCGAGGAGTGGTTCAACCTAAAAGAAAAATTACACTTCAATGCCAAAGCCCCAAGGATTTCAGAGGGTGAAATTTGGTGGTGTAGCTTTGGCGAGAATGTTGGCGTAGAGATTAATGGTAAAAGCGCGCGTTTTACTCGCCCCGTCCTCATTATGCGAAAGCTTAGCAAATTCGGTTTCATGGGCATTCCACTCACATCACAAGAAAAAACTGGTACCTGGTATGCCAAATTTGTATTTTTAAATAAAAATGAATACGCTGCTGTTTGCCAAGCAAGAGTCATGAGCGTTTCTAGACTTCACTCAAAGATTGGCCAAATCCCAAAATCAGACCTAGAAATCGTAAAGAAAGCATTTCACGAATTATATAAGTAAAAAAATATGCCCTCAACCTTGCGGATGAGGGGATGGCGGGTATTCCCGAATATGTCTTAATTATATCAAACGTTAACATTTTTGTCAAGATCACCCAAGAATACAAGCCAAGCTAAGAACTATACATGCAAATCCCCTGGCAATTGCCAGGGGATTATACTTCATTCATTGTTATATTAATCGCCTAAAGCTTCAGCGTAGCCACCCTTGCCATTCTGAATATTAGCCGGATGTTGAAAGTAAAGCGTATGATATTCTTTGCTACCAATTGGTTCGTGAGTATCAGTATCATATTTCTGACACCAGAACTTCACAGCAACATCATCATCTTTCGAAAGGCTATGACTTTCCATTCCGCAAGCATTAGTGCCGTTTTCATACATCATCTGAATATGCCTATTTAGCAAATGATCCTGAAGAGCTAGATATTCTTTATCCTCTGAACTCTTCATATTCGTGCAGCAATAGATTAAAGCGCCAAGCAGAACCACAGATACACATCCTAGAATAATACTAAGAATCTTAAAGTTATTATTCTGTGCTTTTGTTTGCTTTTTCATATTCCATCCTTTAAATAAGCTTTAGCTTTATTATACCCCCCCAATTGCGCGTCAAGCATTCAGCAATATTATTAGTTCAATGCATCAAATACAGCCTGCTGATCCTCGCGAATGAGTTTTAGCTTGGCTTCGATATCTGCTAGACCAACCTTGATTTCCCTAGTTATCGCAGCTTCGCCAATCTTTGGCTCGAAGAATGCCTTATATCTATCGGCTTCTTCCTGAGTGCGGATGATTGTAGCGATATATCTTGGATAGTCCGAGATTGTCTTGTCGCCCTCTTCTTTTGCGAGCCAATTCCACTTATCGTACATCCAGCCAAGGACTTCGTGCTGCGCAACATAGTTTCCAGATAAGCGATAGAAGAAGGTGAACCTATCCTGTGGGCGAATCGTGCCATCTTCTAGCTTTGGAAGGTAACCAACCAAGGTATCTTTATCTCGGCTAGCAACTAGTGCGCCGCCCATGTCTCGCCTTAGAGCGGCATCGTGAGTCGTGCAGTAGATTTCGAAATACTTCTTAGACAGCTCATTATTCTCGCGGAGGAGGCTTGCGGATACTACCCAGCGAAGATCCTCGTCTACGGTAGTAATATCTTTATCTGCATAAGTATCATTAATCTGCTTCTTGTATTCTTCATCTTTCGAGAAGCGCATCATGCTCATAATGATTCCGCGGAGGCGCTTGTCATTATCCGTATCGCCTTCCTTGGCAGCAACACCTAGACGCTCGAACTGAGCTCTAGCAATCTTGCCAACCTTTGCCTGATATTTGCGCTTTTCTTCCGTATATGGATCAAAGAATACCTTTAGGTCGCCCACGATGACCGAGAGCATGTCCCAGATCACAGCATCAGTCTCGTTCTTGAAGGCATCCAGTAGGCTTAGTAACGATGCGCTGGAAACCTCGCTAGTCTTAGCAAGATAGCGGCGGTCGATCAGAATACGAAGCTTCTGTTCTTTGCTTAGATCAGATAGATGAGCGAGCTTATCCTGCAAAGCCTCTTCGCTAAGCTTGATTAGATAGTGGCCAGATAGGTCGTCTTTTAGCTCGCGGATTGGATAGTTATAATTCTCGCCTTCGCCAACGAGCAAGAAACGGTGCTGCTCGCCAGTATTCGCATCAACAACTGGATAACCAGAGTTTACTAGCCACGGTGTCATAAACTCGCGAACGTCGAAGTCTGTATATTTACTGAGAGCATTCCAGAGATCGTCAGCTTCAGTATTGCCGTATTTATGTTCTGCGAAGTAATCTGCAAGACCCTGGAAGAATTTATCTTCCCCGATAGTGCTCATAAGCATGCGCATGAGGCGAGCACCTTTACCATAGACAATCGAGCCGTCAAAGAGATTGGCAATATCTTCAACATTCTTAACATCTACGCGGACAGATTGAACACCTGGCAAGCAGTCGCGGCGAAGCGATGCAAGCACCGCCGAGGTATTAAAGTCATCCCAAGCGCAAAGCTCTGGGCGGAGTTTGTCTACCGAGTAAGCTTCCATGAGGTTGGCAAAGGATTCGTTGAGCCACAAATCGTTCCACCACTTCATAGTTACAAGATCACCAAACCACATATGCGAAAGCTCGTGAGCAACAACCGTACAGACATAGAGCTTCTGTTCAAGGCTGGATTTCTCGTTGGCAAGCATCGCAATCTCGCGATAGGTCGTAAGGCCCCAGTTTTCCATGGCACCAGCTTCGAAATCTGGGAGTGCCAACAAATCCATCTTCGGAAGCGGGAATGGAGTCTTAAAGGTATCGTCATAAAAATCTAGAACCTGAGCGGCAAAGTCTGCAGAATACTGCAAATCTTCGACTGGCTGATGAAGACCAGCATAAGAACGAATGCGAACACCATGAGAAGATTTGGTTTCGACATAATTAAATCTACCGACAGCGAAAGCCACCAAGTAGGTAGACATCTTTGGAGTATCTGGGAAATCTGCGGTTACAATACCATCGTTATGCGTTACGAGGTCGCTTGGCATGTTCGAAAGAATCGTATCCTCTGGGTCGTCGCTAGTAATCTTGAGTTTAAAGACAGCTTTTGCAGCTGGCTCATCAACGCATGGAAAACATTCGCGAGCATAATGGCTCTCGAACTGCGTAGCAACAATACGGTATTCCTGGCCATCTTTCTTGTAGGTCGAAAGATAAGCGCCCTGCATATTGGCGGTAGGAACAAAAGAATAATTAACAATGATAGAATGCGTGCCGTTTTCGATATCCGGAATAAAAAGCTCGCCATTATCTGTGCGATAGCGGTCAGTTTCAACATTATCTACAAGGACGTTCTTGATATCCAAATCTACAGAATGTAGGCGAATCTCACCATGTTTTACCTCGCCGGTGATAGTTGCACGTGCGGCGATTTTTGTTTTGTCTTTATTTATTCGAAAATCCAGCTCATAACGTTCTGGCACAAAATAACCCAATAATTTCTCCATATATATCTAGTTTAACACGGTAAAACACCTTATTTTTAGCAAACACAAAAAATGCGAGCTTTAGGAACCCGCATTTTATTTGGAATGATTATTCTTCGTCTTCTTTGAGAAGTTCCTGCGCACGATAGATCATCTGTGCAGTTTCGTCAGTTTCGACGATGTAGATAGGCTTGCTATCTGCAGCAGAAATCAAAGCGTGATGGCCAGTGAATTCTGGGTTTTCGTTCTTCTCATCGTCAAGCTTGAAGCCAAGGTAGCCGAGCTTATTTGCGATAAAGTGGCGAATCTCGGCAGAGCGCTCGCCGATTGTACCAGCAAAGACGATAGCATCAGCACCATCAAGCATAGCAGCCATCTGACCAATGTAAGCCTGGACGCGATAAACAAAGATGGAGTGTGCAAGCGTCATCTTTGCGTCGCCTTCGTCACGGCCCTGGATAATATCGCGCATATCGTCAGACTTACCAGAGATACCAAGGAGACCACACTTCTTGTTGATGTATAGCAAGAATTCTTCGTCGGAAGTAATCTTTAGGGCCTTCTTTAGAGCTAGAGCGCCAGCAGCGTCGATGGTACCGATACGGGTAGACATTGCAAGGCCTTCAGCTGGGGTGTAACCCATGGAGTTGTCCATTGCTAGACCGTTGAGAATTGCGGAGACGGAGCTACCGGAGCCGAGGTGGGCGGCGATGAGCTTTTCTGGAAGGATGCCCTGTTCTTTCATGTAGCGAGAGATGAAGGCATAGCTTAGACCATGGTAGCCATAGCGCTTGATTTCGTGTTCGTTAGCAATATCTAGGTCGAAGGAATAATACTTTGCAGTATCTGGCTTTGCCCAGTGAAAAGCAGAGTCGGAAACGGAAATGATTTTTACACCTGGGAAGTTTTCGCGTACGCCCTTGATTTCGTTCGCAGTAGTTGGAACGTGAACTGGGTTGCGCTTTTCTGCTTCTTTGAGCTGAGCCATATATTCTGCATCAACAATATGATCCTCAGTGAAATAATCGCCAGGGGCGACGATGCGGACCACGACAGCCTGAAGTTTATTCTTGTCATTTGTAAACTGTTGATCAGCAAGAATCTGAGGAACAGCAGAAATAGCCTCGTTAAGATCTTTGCATTTTACTTCAATCTTGGTCTTCTTGCCTTCTGGGTCTTTCATCGTGCATACGACTTTTTTACCCTCGTATTCAAAATGGAAATTGGCGAGAAGTTCTTCACCATCATAAAGCGCATATTTGCGGGAGGCGCTACCCGGGTTAGTAATAAGGATTAACTTGCTCATATCTGTATTTTAGCATATAGGGGCATATATCTTATATTTTTCAATAATTTATATGGATACCCTATTTGCAATGTACGCGATTACTTGCAAAATCCGCAAGCAATGTCAGATAGGCCGTTTTCGCTAAGGTGTAATTGCTTGCGAAAATCGCAAGCAATTGCATATGTTTTTGACAGGTTGGACAAGTTTGACCAGCTTGACAGGTTAATCCGTCAAACTCGCGAACATGCGAACCAACAAGCTAGCCCAGTCCGCGAACCCGCAAAAAAGCAAAAGTTAACTAGGTTAACTTTTACACTTTTCTAGAAAACAATATATCTACTCGTCTATGCCATACATCTTGGCGTATTCGGCGTTCTTGACTTTCTTGTCGATCATCTCAGAAGACAAGTCCTGCTTCTCGACAATCTCAAGAATATCTGCCGCAATATCCCAGCGGGAGCAGCGGTTGCGAGACAACTCGTCTAGTGGCGAGGTGGTCGAACCTTCATCCTCGTAGCCATGAATATGGAAGCGACGAGGGTCGGTATAGTTAGAAATGATCGCGCGAAGACTATCTGCGTAGCCGTGGAAGTTTACAACAACCGGCCAGTCACCAAAGAGTTCGTAGAACTTCTCTTGGCTTAGCTTGTTATCCGTCGTGCCAATAGCGCCGTAACTCAAAGCTGCAATATTTACAAATCTAATCTTTAGCTCTGGATATTTCTCTTTTGCGAGCTTGATGCCTTCGAGAGCCTCCTGAGTTGGCAAGTCGCCGACGCCAGCAACAATCACCCATGGAGCATCATCGGAAGCAAATTGGAAGACTGAAGCGCCACCATTCGTAAGCTGGAAGTCGGCATGATTGCTATCTATCCAGCGTGGCTGAGGATTCTTGTTAAATGTTGCAAGATTTACAACATTCTTGGAATTATACATATATTTCCAAGCCGCCTCGGCAGCGTTATCGTCCACTGGGAAGAAACAGTTTGCAAGATTAGAAGGTTTAGATAATAGGCTTGTAATTAGTGCTGGATTCTGATGCGTATAACCATTATGGTCCTGCCTCTGCCAGCAAGAGGTCGAAAGAATATTTAGCGCATTATAATACGGACGCCAAGAAACCTCTTTGCTCTGTTTCAAAAACTTCAAATGTTGGTCTAGCTGAGAAGAAATAATCGGGAGGAAAGCCTCATAACTTGTCATTGCACCCTTGCCGCCACTCAAAATATGGCCAGCCAAGACAGCAAAGAGTGTATTCTCGGAGAGCATCTCAATAACCTTACCGTCAGGAGCAAGATTCTTATCCCAAGCTTTAACCTCGCGTGTCCAAGCCCTATCCGTTACATCGTAGACTTGCTGCATGCGATTCGAGGTTGTCTCGTCAGGAGAAAAGAAATAAAAATCTTGATCTCTATCTAGAGCTTCATTAAGGAAGGTTCCGAAAGTTCCAGCAATATGGCATTTTTCTTCGCCAGGCACAAGATTATTTTGAGATGAATTCATCGTAGAGCTCCTTAAAGTTGTAAGATTTTAGCCAATCTTCGAGCATTTGTAGCTGCTTGCGGTCGGTCTTTGCCTGAGGAAGCGGAACTTGGTGCGAAGCGCAGTTTCCTTCTAGCTTTAGGCCGTCGAGCTGCATTGGGCCAGAATAGCCCTTTGGCGTGCGCATAATGATAAAGCTATTGCGGTTTAGCTTGTTCAAAGCTTGCTGGAACTCGTCATTATTTGTGCCATCTACAATAATTGGATCAAAACCAAAGCCACGGAAGAGTTGCAAAAGTTCACGCTCGCTGCTGCGACCATAGATGGTTGGCGCAGAAATCTTGTAGCCGTTTAGATGAAGGATCGGAAGAACGCGACCATTCGCATCAGAATTGAGCAACTTGTTTAGGTTTAGGCTTGCGAGAGCTGTGGCGGTTTCTAGTTCGCCATCACCAATAAGAACCGCAATGAACTTATCTGGTTTGCCAAGAGCGGCACCATAGGCAGTAGCCAAAGAATAGCCAAGCTCGCCACCTTCGGCGATTACGCCTGGGGTGATTGGGCTAGCATGAGATGGGAAGCCATAAGGCCAAGAGAAATTCTTGCAGACATATTCGATGCCGCGAAGGTTCTTGGTGGCTTCTGGATAGTATTCTTCTAGGTCGCCATCGTAGTAGAGGTTGGCCTGTAAGGCAGGAAAACCATGGCCAGGACCAAGGATAAATTGCATCTTTGGGAAGCGGGCCTTGAGGTTGGCGTAGGCAATATTGATGCCTGGGCAAGTGCCCCAGTGACCAAGAAGACGAGGCTTAATATCCGCTTCGCTTAGTGGCCTGTTTAAAAGAAAATTGTCTTGCAAAAATATCTGTGCGACAGATAGATAATTACAGAAATCTATGCGGCTTTTGATTGCCTGAAGATTAATATCGAGATAGCCCAACCCGTTCATGCTTATATTTTAGCAAACTTTGAAGCTCAGCACAAAAAGACGCCCCGTTTTCGAGGGCACCTCTTTTAGTCTGTGATTTCGAGCGCTTTGATTGTGGCACCGATAATTTCTTTGAGAGTTTCTTCGTAGTTTTCGTAAATGCGGAAGCCTGCAGCGTAAGGATGACCACCACCACCAAAGTATCCGGCGATTTGATCAGCAACTGGTTTCGTAGAGCGGATTTTGCCTGTTAGCTTGCCGTCAGGATAGGTTTTGATAGAGATCGCAACATCTACGCCCTGCACCATGCGAAGCTCTTCAAGGATAAGGACGTTCGGATTGTATTCGTCGGAGAATTCCTGGATGTCTTCGAATGGGATTAGGACAGTAGCAAGGCGACCATCAAGGTGGTATTCTACGCGCTTGATGAGGTCGGCTTTGTAATCTAGGATGCGTGGAGATTTCTTTGAAAGCTCACGGCGACGTTCTTCCATGTCTGCGATTTCAAGGCCGCAATCTAGAAGAGCGGCAGCAGTACGAAAATCTTCGGCCGTAGTAGAAGCAGTAGTTAGACCGAGAGTGTCAGATTGAATACCATAAAGAAGATCTTCGGCACATTGCTTAGAGATAGCGATGTTTTGATCCTTGAGGATTTTATAGATAAGACCACAGCAGCTAGACATCGGCTCGATAATGGATTCGTATGGGAATTCAAGGTCTGGCTCAGTTTCGTGATGGTCGATAACGAAGACTGGAGTGCTAAGTAGGCAGTTTTTGATAGCAGGATCGTCAAGGAGTTTGGAGAGAAGGATATTTGCGGCAGTATCGACAATAATAAAAGCGTCAGCCTTCCAGGCGAACTCGATATCTACGCGGCTCCAGCCCTCGAAATAGCGCATATATTTTGGGATTTCGACAGGACAGTAAAGGGAGGTTTCCTTGTCCGCGAGGGCATCCTCGAGCGCAAGAGCAGAACCCAGCGAATCACCGTCAGGATTCTCGGCCTGAATAATACAGATATGCTGCTTGTCTTTAATAAATTCGCTGAATTTGTCGTACATGGGTATATTATATCAGATTAGGATTTCGGCCGTTTTTGAGGCAAAAAAAATAAGAAGAGGCTCGGCGTTGCTACCCGACGGCTACAGGTCGCCCCTTCTTCGATTCCACAGGGCTCGGCGTTGCTACCCGACGGCTGCAGGTCGCCCTGTTTCTAGTTATTATTCTAGAGTGCTGCTTCTAAAAACGCAACTCGCCCCATCTCTTTTTCGGAATTATCATAAGCTCGCGAATTCGACGCGAACCGTTTGCCCGCCTCCTAATATCTTGCTATAATTTAATCAAATCACTAGCTGGGATCCGCAAGCGTTTACCGATGCGGCGTAATCCTAGAGGTTACGCAGGCTAGCGTAGGGGCTCTCCGAAAGGGGAGCTTCTCTATTGCTAAGATTGACTGATTTTAATAATACTCGAAGCCGCACTGGCAATATAATCTGCGGCCTAAATCAATGCATTGCTCGTCGATTTTTTCTTGCGACATAACAAGTTTTTTGCGTTTCTACTGTAATGAAATACATAATCCTGCGGGATATTGTTTTGTCTTTTAAACTCCATGAGCATTATCCCTTATACTTTATGTAAGGTAACCAAACTAAGGAATCTACATATGCTAAAAACATTAATTTACAAAACAACTATTTCTGGGTCAATGCTCCCAGTTACATTTGTTTACAAAATATACAACACAGGCGAATTCGTTATTAGCTGCGCTTATCACGACGAAGCGCCAAAGATTCTCAAAAAGCAAATCCCTGAGTCCGACATCAAAAAGATACTAGATATTATCGATAAGAATTCGCATTTGTTTTCAGTTAAAAAAGTAGAGCTGGCGGACGAGATATTAGCTGAAGATTCTAGCTCTACCGAAATTTTCTTCTCGGATGGCCAAAGAAGCAATACTCTACACGTAATAGATTCGTTCGCACTATCTCTGGATAAGTCAGTAGACTATCCAAACACACGCATGCTCGCTCAACTAGATGATTCCATTGGTAAAATAATGGAAAAATACTATTCCGAAGACGAGATAAGATGGTACTAAAAAATACGGCCTCATGGCCGCATTTTTTAAAACACTACAGCTGCAAGAATCCTTGCTCGAATGCGTCCGGGTAATTAAACATCTTATTGCCGGAGCGGAAACTCACATAGATGCGACCGCTAGCCTCGTCAACTGAAGTAACCGTACCTTGGCCAAAAATAGCATGGCTAACTATTGTACCAACAGCAATATCAATTGCACCGGTTTCCGGATTCGTAGCTACGCCCCGCTCTTCCTCAATCATTCCAGGCGCTTTTATTGCACCCTCAATGACTTCATGAGATTTAGCTTCGAGTTTTGGTTCTGGACGGTCTACAAATTCTTCGTGCGTAATAACCTCATCGAAACCACCAACCATCTCGTCCCCGCTATGCAGATTAATGCCAGTATAACCGAGACTAGAATCTTCATAGCGCTTAAAGTTATAAACCGCCTCATTCATTAGCGGAGCGTTAAAGACCCCAATTTTACAAAGCAACTCGAAATCAGCAACATTAATGCCAGTAACTTTCTTGAATAATTCTGGCTCAAGTTCGGTAATTATTTCTTTCAACGTACGTTCGCGATAATCCGTCAAATACATAAACACCGGAATACGTGTTGCAAATTTTATAAGCTTTTCCTGAATCTGCTTACGGAGAGACTTCGTCTTCTTTTCTTCCTCGTCCAGTTCCCTCTTTTCACCTGGCGTACGCTCGACTTCTTCAGCTTTCGCCTTTTTGACCGCTTCAGATTTATTAATGACGGTTTCGATGGTATTATCTCCGAGCGCGCGAAAACCCTCAATACTCATAATAGCTTCGAGCGCCTTTGGGTCATTGAGAATACGGCGCAGAGTGTCATTATCAACATTAACAAGCATCGCCGATTCCCAACGACGCGCAAGCAAAGTAGCAGAAGTCCCAGACATTGCCATATCTAGAATTTCACCCGCCGAAATCTGCTTCATCGAACTCCCATCATATGCGAGCACCGGCAAGAAGTGAATAAATTCGCCAACTTTCTTCTCTGGATTCGGTTCATCTACATTTAACTTACACGAGTACTCGGAAATCTGACGCAGGGCACGATCTAGCGCAAAGTCAAAGACATAGCATACTTCCTTCATAATCACATCACGACCTTCGTCATCTTTCATAGTCCATGGAGACTGAACGCGAAATGCAGTCTGGAAGTATGTTTCTGGAGACTTAAGATTGCGAAGCATAAAGACGCCCGTCCAAGGTTTCACCGTAACGCCAGTGGTTAACTTCCCGCACGATAGAGTTATTGTCTTAGAATGCAGAGGATCATGCATCGATTCCTGGACTGGAGCTAATGCAGCAATACCAATGCCAGCACGCGTACCCGCACAGACGTTAATTTTATAATCGTGATAAAAAGCGTTCTGTGGCTCCGCGAGCAGATTCGCCATCGCGTAACAGCTGTTCACATTCGGAAGAAACCAAAGTGTATGGTTAAGCGTGCGTAAAAGCGGACCGTGCGAGAATGGCATTGGCGGTTTCTTATCGCCCTGCTTCAAGTCACCTACCACGTCATAGCTTCCTCGAATTAAATTGAGCCATTTTTGGACTTCGTCCTTATAGACAAACTGCGCATCTTCTGGCTTCTTGGTTTCGGATTTAGCCGAGAAGAAAACATTTAAATCAAACTCGTTAAATACGCCCTGCTCTGCGACTTTGCGAATATCTTCTGGTAGTTTATATGTAAGCATGCACATTTGGGGGAGCGAAATATATGGATTTGGCTCGTCGGGATGTTCTTTTGGCCAGTTTTCTTTTTCGCCCTGCTCATCAGAATAGGTCCAGTTAAAGATTTGCTCTTCGATAAACTCGCCGCTATTAATGGCACGGAATGGCGTACCGGAAAGAAATAAATAATGTTTGGTTTCGATTTGGAGAAATGATTCGTTGATAGCGTTGCCGGCTTCGTATTCGGCATATTTTTCAGCATCAAAATCCGTTTCTTCTTCCGATTCTTCGTCCGGTTTCGCAAAAAGCTTCTTGGCGTTCTCGCGCCATGCGCCAAAGTGATACTCGTCGAAGATAACTAAATCCCAATCTTCGCTATTAATGAATTTATGCTTTGGCTTAATGCCGCCGTTCGGCGTAGTACCAAGAAAATCCTGGAAGGAACCGAAAACTACGATAGGTTTGCCCTTATATGTCTGCTCGTAAAGCTGACCAAGCGAAATATTCATTTGATCAGCTTTCTTTTGCGAGATAAAACTCCAGCCAGTGAAGTCTACATGAGATTCCAAATCTTCTTGCCAGGCAGATTCAACGGCCGGCTTAAAAGTCAAAATCAGGATTCGGTTCATATCCATCTTTTTAGCGAGCTCGTAACTAGCAAAAGTTTTACCAAAACGCATCTTAGCATTCCAAAGAAACTTCGGTTTCGCATTTGAGTCTTGCTGAATAGTGGATTCATAATACTGGATGGTCTTCGAGATGGCTCGCTCTTGCTCTGGGCGAGGACGAAAAGTCTGATTGCGTACTGGATTTAGAGTAGTACCCGTGGTTAGTTCACGAACCGCAGCCTCAACATCCCGCACCGTACACATATACCATTCGTTATTATCCTCGCTAGAGTTTAGTTGTTGCTTACCCCAACGCTCAAGGATTCGATGAATATCCTTATCCGTAAATACAGAGCCACTATCCCGCACGGCAGAACATTGGAACACAATTTTTGGAGTTACCGCTACGGTGTGAGTTTGTTCGTTAATGCGCTTCTTGACATCGCGTTCGGTGTAACCTATCTTGATATATCCATCATGAATTCCCGGAAGCTCATAAGCATAAATGGTGGGTTTAATGTCTGGGCGCTCATTATCGATGATTTGCTTGGACATTATTTGTCCTCCATAGGCTTAATCATCGATTCTATTAAATCTATTTCTTTTGACGATAATCCATATTTTTTATACAGCCTCTCATCATTCCACTCTTCGTTAAAGTTCTGAATTGGAACAAATGCAAATTTATCCTTCGCTATATTTATCGACGATAGGCATTGGAGTAATAAAAATCTTGCAAACTTCGTTGATAAATACTTTTTACAGTTTTCTGCATCTTCTTTATTATCGAACGATCCCGCTATAAAGTACGAGAACGTGCAAACTGATCCCGGCCTTAAGATTTTTAATGTCGCAATTACTTTTCTGGAGCCATCTTTAGTAGCAGTAGCTGCACCAGCTGATGTAGCCTTGCCTATTATCACCTTCCATTTATTGAGGTATTTATTTGTCGGTGATATCTTTTTCTTCGATATTCTTCCAATCCCTGCGCTGGATAGTAATTCATAGGAGTCATTTTCGCCTAGTTTTACATCGCCCCGTTCTGAAGAATTTAGTCCGAATGGAGACAACGACGACATAATCGTATTAATACTCTCCTCATTTTTTTCTTTTACTTTATGTATAATACTGACTGCATTATTATTTCTTACTGGCAACTCAAATTCATTTAGCGGCCTCTTCATATACGAAACTTCCCCTCCGTCAAAATATGCATAGTTGCAGTCTCCGTCATAGCTAGCATCGCGAAGAAAATAACTTACTCCGCCAGCAATATCGACTCCCGGAAAGCAATCAGTAGACATCGAATAGTCATATATGTCCCTAATTTTTCGATCATTAACCATCTCTTCGCGATATTCATTCATCCCCATGCCGCCAGACATCCATCTCGACGGAGTAATCATACATAGATAATTCGGCGCAAGTAATTTAGCATTTAATACAAACTTATGGTACAGCGGCATAGCTTGAGATTGACCTCCGCCTGTGGTTATTTGATATGGCGGATTGCCAATAATAACATCAAATTTCATTCCAAATATCTCCTCCGGGTTGTTAGTATGTATAAATTCATAAGCATGGGTTTCCAAATCGTCAGTGCGCTGATATTGACTGGCGCTAGCGCCACAATATTTACATTTGCCATTTTCCCAAGTGTGATTTATTGGCACGTAACGAATATTGCCGTCTGGGTTATCAAATTTACTGACGGAATATTTGCCATTTGCATATTTACTACAGTAGAGGCTTCGGCGGCTAGCAAGCGCAGTAAGCTCAGTAATTGCAATACCGTAGAGCTGATTTTGAAGAATATGATCAATACGCTCTTGTAGGTCTGGAATTTTTTCTTGCAACCCTACCAACAGACGTTTCGCAATTTCGCGCAGGAACACCCCAGTCTTGCAGGCAGGATCCAGGAATTTTAGTTCGGGATTACCCCAGGTTTCTTCGGGAAACATATCCAACATTTGATTAACAACTTTTGGTGGCGTAAAAACTTCATCATTCGAAAGATTCGCTAAACACTCCAGAACATCTGGATTATGGCTTCCGCCGAGGAGATTTTTTGTTTGTTCGCTCATTCTATCCTGTTTCCTTCCCTAAAATAAAGACGCTTGTTTTGTTATTTTTTTCTTTGGTTTCGGTTTTGGTTTATCGGGAAGTTTTAGAGGCGGATGCAATATCTCTTCAGTAATCTTGGCTAGGTTTTCAATATCAGTCTGCTTTGTCTCTGCGCGCATTTTTTCGATATCTACAAAGTTCCATTTTTCGAGTTCGAAACCGCCATTACCATCAGGAATCCAATTAATTAGATTTATCTTTTTGCGGCCGTTTAGCATATCGCCATAGCAAATATTCGCCTTCAAGATTGCATCGACGGCCATCAAAAATGGGGCGGGAGTCTCCTCGCTCTCAAAATGGTCAAGAATTATTCTTTTCATGCGCACGCGCGCCTCTTCGAGGTTGTCGCGAGCGATGTCTATGCCATAAATATTCGACAGCGCTACTAGTGCTTTATAGCGAGACTTCCCCGCTTTTGCTAGCTTGCGTTCAAGAATTTCAACGAGAAAATTTCCAGTGCCACAGGTTGGCTCTAGAACTTTTTTATCAATTTCAGAAATAGTAGGTTCGCAAAGGTCGCACATGGCTTTCACTTCGCGAGGTTGCGTAAAAACTTCGCCCGTATCACGGACACGTTCACGAGATTTAATGCCGATGTGCGCCGTCTTTTCGGCGCGTGCCATAATCGTAGGTTCCAATTACTCTTATGTTTAATAACCACACAACGCGAGCTGCTCTATTCGTAATATGATGATTGGCTATTTTTCTATACAAAAAAATTCCAGCCCCTACTCGCGTCGGCTGGAACCTACGATTTTCACATTTGAGCAAAAACTATAGACCGGCGCTCGTGAAGAGCTGGAATAATTAGTTTTTGCTCATACAAAATTAATTGTATTTTTGTTCAAATGTGCGATTTAGATAATCGTTGGTTCCGAGTATTATTATAACACTCGGAACCAAAAATCTTAACCCCTGTTATTTATTCTTGCGCTTGAGGCAGAAATTTCTTTTCGTCTAGCTGCCCCAAGAAATAGTTCTCGATAAATCCCCATCGAGAGACATCATCTTCAAGGTCTTCAAAGAGATGACGCATCATTTCGCGATTCATTTCGTGTTTTTGGCGCGCCAACCTAACAGAATAGCTGTAATAATTATCGTCATTGATAATTCTTTCAAGAGCCGTAGGGTTATTGACGCGGAAGAAATACTCTGGTCTATCGCCCGCTTTCATCTCTACGTTCGCTAGCTCCAAGGCATCTAGCAACTGAAAAATTATGACATGTCGCATCTCACTCTTGGGGAAGAAACGGGATATAGTGTTCGCCTCAGAAACTACCATTCTCGTTGCTCTTTTTAGATCCGCAAGCCTTGAAATATAAGAATTATTCGAGATTCTATAAGACTCGTTATTGCTACCTATTCCCGTATTTTTCTTTTTAACAATAAACGAGCCGTCAGATACTACACTATGCGTCTTCAGCATTGGTAATACATTTATGATTATTGAGCTAAGCGCCTCAGATACCCTAATGCTTTTTGTTACATCATAACTCCTCAATATCTTTGCGAGTTCCTTTGCCGTAAAGAATTTCCCCTGCTGTTTCAGATAATCAAGAACTTCTTTCATTTTGTCTATTACTTCACAGAGTTCAGCCTGAGTTTCCGCAAAAGCCTTATACTTTTTACATTTCGCATTAACGATCGTAATAGCACCAAGTTCCTCGCCAACCTTAAAGTTAAAACCATTCGTTAGTTCACCTAAAAGATTCATATTGAAGCGTCTCTTGAAGTCCGCAAAACTTATCCAGCGATATCGCTCTTCCCACATCTTTCTATAGTTTAATTCATAGGTCTTTTTCGTATAAGTAACTGTAATTGGAGATTGGCCTTTTATAATCTGAACAAATTTATCTTTTTTCGTAACATTCCTAAAATATTTGCCATATCCAGCTTTTTGAATCTGGCTAAAGAATTCATCAGAAATAGCAAAATAGCCATACACAAATAAGCTTCTTGGCTTAAATTTAACAGGCTCGAAGTCATGCGTTGCAGGATTGACTTCAAAATCCTTTTTTATCATAAGCAAAGCCGTTTTTAGTTTATTATCAACATCGGCAATTCGTTCATTTTCATTCGACGAATTACCGCCAAAAATATAAGCAAAATCTTCACTCGATGCCAAGAAATTCCTATGTCCACTCTTTTGATATAGATTCAAAATCTTGCTAATACATTGGATTATTTGGTCATTTCTAATACTAGACATACCATACAACTGATTAATGTATTTAAAATCATATGTTTTAAAATAATCAGTCTTCGCTACGCCGATCATACCCGGAAGACGTGCGGCACGACCTATTTCCTGGACATAATCAGCAATAGTGCCGGTTGGCGCATAGTGATACACGTATTTGATATCACTAACATCGACGCCCATACCGAAGGCCTTTGTACAGATCACGGCCTTTTTGGAGCCATCCTTAATACCACGATACGATTCATCTTTCTCATCGTCGCTCAATCCAGAATAATATCGACAAACGGCATCTGTTTTGTAGAGCTTCGTATATAACAAATCAGTCTGACTTTTATAAGGCGTATAGACAATACTCTTTGCTCCCTCGAGAATTAGTTCTTTTATACTCTTAACAGCAGTATCGTCTTTCTCTTCCTTATACGCACCGCTCTCGCTTTCTCGAACCCGAACATCGAAGGTAATATCGTCGCGCCTTGCACATCCGATGTATTTATTAGGGGTCATATATAGTGAATTAGTAATATCATCATACATACTGCCATTCGTGCCAAATGTTGCCGTAGCAGTAAACGTAACGATCGGAAAATTCTGAGTTGCTTTCGTGCCTTTTCTTAGCCTATTCAAATAATCGCCCAAATACCAACAGTCTGGCCTAAAGTTCTTACCCCACGTAGCTACAACATGCGCCTCATCAATAACCATTAGTCCAATTTTTCTTTCGCCAACCAAATCTTCAATATTAGCATGTGACAATAGGGCCTCTGGAGCTAAATAAAGAATAGATTTTTCATTATTTTTAATCTTATTAATAGCCTCTTCCTTTTCGCTCGGCGTATAACTACCATTAATCGCAACCGCCTGATCCGTCATGTCGATAATGTTATTTACTTGATCGTTCATCAGTGCAATCAACGGAGAGACAACAATAGTAACGAGGTTATATTTCTCCGCTAGATAAATAGCCGGGATCTGAAACATTACAGATTTACCAGCACCAGTAGGTGCCGTCACAAAGACATCGTTATACATCTTTTCTTCTCTAGCCTTCAAAGAATTCTTAACGATATCGTCTATAATTATTTCCTGACCAATTTGCATCAAATCATTCGACTCGTACGGATTCTTATATACTTCCAAGTAGCGAAAACCATATTCAGGGTTGCGGCGATGGAGGATTTCAAGATAAGAGTTTTTTCTGTCTTCCGGAATTGTGATATTTGGCCCAGTATAACTCTTGGCTCGAAAATCTACGCCTATAGATTCTAGCACCTTACGAAATTGCAGGTATCTTGCATTTTTAGTAAGAGCCTCTTCATAGCTATAAATAATGCCCACATTATCGCAAACGACATGATGTATAACTTCCGTCAACCGCTCCGCATCTACATCTTCCGGCAATTGGATCGATTCGTCCAGATTATAGCTAGGTATATCTATCAAGCTAGAAATATTAATAAAATTAGATTCATCTATGCCAATATCAGAGTAGCGAACAAATTGCACTCCTCTAATTTCAATTATTTCATCATAGGCCTTCTGTACGGCTCCGTCATCCGAGGTCACATCACTTTCGGCATCAAATAGTCCGGCAATAGAATTCGAGATTTCAGAATCCTTAAAATTAGGAACAAACTCAGTATAGATATCGTTATTAATTACAACTATCTTCTTTCCAAGCGCCTCAATTAGACCTTTTACGTAAACTAGGTCCTCCCTAAGTATCACAATTCTTCCATTCGATGCAATAAGTCTTCCGACAAGTTGTTTATTTAGCTCTTCTTTTTCTTCTTTTGAAGCTAAAAAAGATAGCATAGGAAGCGCTAATTCAATATCCAAGCTATCCAAAAAATAATTAAAGCCAGACAACACATATATCGTATCTGTATCTTTAAAACTAAAATTATTTAAAGCATCAATTATTGATGCATGAAGCGTTTTTATCATAATCGTAGGTTCCATTTATTCTTATATTCATAAGCTCCAAGCGCTCAGTATTTTTGGGGTATCAAAAATTCCAGCCCCTACTGGCGTCGGCTGGAACCTACGATTTTCACATTTGAGCAAAAACTATAGACCGGCGCTCGTGAAGAGCTGGAATAATTAGTTTTTGCTCATACAAAATTAATTGTATTTTTGTTCAAATGTGCGATTTAGATAATCGTTGGTTCCGAGTATTATTATAACATAATATAGCTTTTTAAGCAAGTATTAGCATCATATTCACACATTCTTGCAAGCTTATTTAAGATTACAAAATTTAATCCATACATCTTCTTTTACTCGCAATCCGGGTTTGCTATAATCTAAATCAATAAGCCGCTATCTGGGATCCGTACGCGTTGACCGCTACGGCGTAACCTAAAGTGCTACGCAGGCTAGCGCAGTAACCCTCCGTAAGGAGAGTTTCTTTAATTTGCAATCATTTCTAACCATTGGTATAATTATTACCAATAAGACACTAGCTGGGATCCGTACGCGTTGACCGCTACGCATAGCTCCCCGGATGACTATGTAGGCTAGTGTGGTAGCTCCCTGAAAGGGGAGCTTCCTTAATTTGCAATCATTTCTAGCCATTGATATAATGATTATCAATAAGACACTAGCTGGGATCCGTACGCGTTGACCGCTACGGCGTAACCTAAAGTGCTACGCAGGCTAGCGCAGTAACCCTCCGAAAGGAGGGTTTCTCTAATTTTCGGGCTCTATGCCCGCCAAATAATCAGCAACTTGGATTAGGGAATTATTGCTTGATTTTCCTTCGGATATTTTCGCTTTAATCTTTCGTTCTTTTACTGCCACTTTTAGCGCACGAAATAATTGAGGATTAGAGTCTAGCCTTATTACATACTTTTTATTTCTTTCAAAATCGCTAACTAATATTCTTGCGGTTTCTAAATATAAGTCATCGCCATTCTTATCTACTCGAAGCACCTTATAATCCTTTACCTCCCTCCTCACGAACCTCACAAACTTATCCTTCTTAGTCTTCGCGTTGCGGCTATAGTGAAACTCAAAATCTTGCGGGATGTTATTTCGCAGCTTAAATTTCCGAATCTTTTCTATCATCTCATTCACTTCACCGAGCGAGCCAAACATCGCCATAGCAACAATAAACGGACGCTTGTCCTTACGGCTCGCAGTTCCCGATTCGTCGATATAGCAATAGATCATTCCGCCACATTATTAGATATCTACAGAATCGCCAAGCATAATTGCATTATTTTTGCATCTCGTATCGCAAAGCCCCAAATAGGTATGGTATAATATACACATCTTTGAGGCGGCCAGCCCATAAAAGCACCGCCGTTTACAAGGATTTATTCTAGGGGTGTAGCTCAGTTGGTAGAGCACTGGTCTCCAAAACCAGGTGTCGCGAGTTCGAGTCTTGCCGCCCCTGCCATTTCTAGAATAGCCCGCGAAGGGCATTTTTTATTGCCGCGACCTCCTTACCTTCATTGACAATACAAGCCATTTATGCTATAATATAAAAAGCCTATCTTCATGCTCTCAGCAGCATAAGATGGAGTACATGTGAGGTGATAATATCATGAAAAACACACTTGAGATTTACAAACAGGTCCTGGACTTCTACAAGGCTCTGATCGAGCTTCGCAAAATCCTCCCCGCAACCTATTTCGGCGAAAACGACGTTCCTGAAGGGTCAGTACCCGACTGGGACGAAGCTCCCAACACATCCAATACCCTTAAAGGCATTTATCTCAGCGAACTCTGCGAGCAGTTCTGGCCCGATGACCCCGAAGGTTCCTTCTGGACTCTCGAATCTGGCTTCAAACGCATCGCTTCTCTCTACGACGCAATGTGCGATTACAGAAAAGAGAAAGTAACATCCACTAGAGGCGTGAAGAGCACCGCAGCTAAGTTCCGCAAGGCCTATAAGACTTGCAGACGCTTAAACCCCGATCCTATCATCGGAAATGCCCTCTACAATGAGTTCCTGAACAGAGAACATCACATCTGCCTTGGCTGCAGAGAAGACATCGAGAAGGTTATCGACCTGGTAAAACTCGCCATGGGAAAGGCCCTGCTTGACCTATTCAATGATCCCGCAAACAGTCTCGAGTACGCAAAGCTTATTAGTGTGCTGGAGTCTTGCCCCGATTCTTCTGGCATCGAGTTCGCGAGAGCTCATTCGGAATTTCTGGGCGCGCAAGTTTAATCACTTCATTTAATCTATCTGCCTCGACCAACACGGTCGGGGCTTTTTCTTGCCCGCGCTTACTGCCGTTCATTGACTTTCTCCCCATTTATGTTAAAATATAACTGCCTATCTTTACGCTTTTAGAAGCATAAGATGGAGTACTTACGTGAGGTGATTAGTATATGCGAAGCAACATCCCGGCGCTTAGCCAGCTTCTGAATTTCTACAAAGCACTCAGCAGCTACAGCGCCTATCTCCCTAGGGTTAACCACCCTTCCATAGGATTAGTAAATGACGTCGAAGAGCATTCTTTTCCGGACAATCTTTGTGGTATTCCTCTGGACAAGTTTGTCTGGGAAACTGGTTGCGCTATAGAGGTTTACTACACGCTCGAGCGCGCTCTCGGTAATCTCGCTTCCGTTCTCGAAGAAGAATGCAAGTCTAGAATTATGAATAGCGGCCACTACGATTACGTACTGGAGCCTGTCAAAAGAGCAGCTCTCGATGTTGTTAAGACTTATGGCGAAATCAAGGATTTTTCCTGCTACGCTTTAAGCAGCATACTCTCCGAGCATCTCTCTTTCCGCAAGAAGCTCTGCTTAGGTCTTGGAGACGACGTCGATGCTATACTTGAAGCATTCATGTTCGTTATTGGCTTCGTTCTGACCGAACTCTTCGATGAACCCGACAAAATTCTTAAGTACGCTCAGTGTATCGAGAAACTTGAATCTTATCCCGATTCCTTGGGCCTCAATTATATCGAATCCATGATGGAGTCCCTCGAAGCAGACGCAAGGACGGAAAAAGACGAATAATCATCTTATTTGCCCCGACCCAAAAAGGTCGGGGATTTTTCTTGGCTGCACCCACCCCTGTTACTTATTGACATTTTATTGCGTTTATGCTATAATATAAGAGCCTATCATTATGCTCTTGAGAAGCATAAGATGGAGTACTTATATGAGGTGATACCATGAAAAAGAATACAATTTCGGCTATCCGCCAGCTCCTGAATTTCTATGAAGCACTCCACAGCTACTGCGCCCGTCTCCCCAGGGCTAACTACCCTACCGAGGAAGAAGAGATGTTTGGCGAACAGGGCTTTATCCCGAGCGATCTTGCTGGCATTCCCTTCGACAAGCTGACTTGGAAAGTCAACGGAACATGGCTTGACGCTAATTTCGAGCTCAAGCGCGCTTTCCGCGATCTTGTCTGCATTCTCGATAAGGAATGCGAGTCTAGATCCAAGGAAAAGTGCTGCCCCGACTATGTACTGGAAGCTATCAAGGACAGCGCTATCGAAGTAAACAAAGCCTTCGGTAAAATCAAGGATTACTCTTCCTTCGATTTCGACAGGATGCTTTACGGAATGCTTGGCACAAACCACGAAATCTGCCTCGGCGACGGCGACAGTGTCGACATAATACTGAGCGCAATCAGGTTTGCAATCGGCGACGCCATGCTCAACCTCTTCGATAGCCACAGCAAGATTCTCAAGTATGCAGAGTTTATCCAGAAACTTGAATCTTGCCCCAATTCTGCAGGTCTCAACTGTGTCGAATCTATGCTGAAGTTCCTCGAAGCAAGCACAGAAGACGAAGAAGACGAAGAAGAAGGCGAATAATTTCACCTTATCCCCCGACCCAAAATGGTCGGGGATTTTTCTTGCCTGTGCCCACCCCTGTTATATATTGACATTTTATGGTGCTTATGCTATAATATAATAGCCTACCATTATGCATAGCATAAGGTGGAGTACAAGAAAAACGAGGTGTTTGTAATGTACGGCTACGAACTCGAAACCTACAAGCAGACAAAGAAACTGATGGACGCACTGACACGACTCTTGGCGCTATCGTCTAAGGCTTGTTTTCCAGAAGAGATCCATATCAGCTGGACAACTTCGCACCGCTTGGCAGACATGCATCCCCTGGAAGAGCTCAAGTATAATGTAAGCGGCTTTGCTCATGGTCTTTGCGAAGAATACCTCAGAGCTAGCAGCACACAAGCCAACGAGCTCAAGGTAATCAGCAACGCAGCAGCGAGTGTCGCAGAAGCTTGCGACAAAATCGAGAAGAGATACACGCTCAATCTCGAAGAGCTGCTCCGTGCAAAATTCGCAGGACTCACAGAGTATCCTTGCATCTCCTTGCCTTCCAAAGCCACAATCATCCGGCTAATGAATGTTCTCGAGTCGGAAATGGCTGCAGCATCAGCGGCTTGCGATGTAGCATGAGATCGTCACGCGTTTACAATCCTCTACCCCGACCCAAAAAAGTCGGGGATTTTTCTTGCCTACCCCATAAGCCAACATTGCTCTTGTGTTTTCTTTACTTTTAGGTTATACTATACGCACCAGTTCACCGAGTCCGCTCGGTGTTTTGCGTTCATTACATTATCAAAAGGAGGTCCTGAAGTATGGACAACATCATCAACAAGGAAGAAATCCGTGTAATTGAGGTGCTGCACAACCTTGTTAGCGCCTTACCTGTAGGCGTAGCAAGTGCGTACCATGCCCTTCACGACAGACTCGAAATGGTTGCTCTTCGCCTCTGTGACGAGAATAACCCCACATACATGGACATGCTCATCGATACTCGCAAGACTATCAGTGAGAAGCTCAATCCTGACTATAAGAATAGTCTCCTCGACTACCGCCTCAACCAGGAGTCTGAGTATCTCAGACAGAGAGGCGAAGTTGCATATAGACTTCTTTCCGGCATCGAACCCTCTCTTCTGACTGATGAAAATAAGGTACTCAACGAGGAACTCAAGTGGATTATCCCCTCTCTCGATGAATGCCCTGAGGACGAAAACGACCCTCGTCGCATTAGCAGATTTATCCCCGAGATTAAGGCTGCACACGAGATCAAGAATAGTCTCAATAGTACTAACAGCGAGACTGAGCTCAGATATCTGCAGGTCCAGGCGCTTCTGATTAGCCGCCTGGCAGGTCATGTGCCCGCAAGCATTATCTACGTTTACTGGCAGCAGCTCGAGCCCAAGTCCGCAGAAAACATGGCTTACTATAACGAGATCATGGACAACATCATTGCCCTTCCTTGCGAAGAGTGGAGCCACGACGAATACGCAAGAGGCGTCCTGGAATTCCTTCAGGCACTCAGCGAAAACGCCCTCTCTTCCGCTATCGACGTCAACGTAAGAATCATGTCCACTCCAACTACAAGCTTCGTTATCGACCGTTGCAGAATCATCTCCAAGGAACTTCACGGAATGGAAAATCGTGCTAGATACGAAGGTCTGATTAATCTTGCCGACATGGTGATTACAGACCTCAGAAAATACAAGCCCGTGAGCTGCAAGCATTACGATATTCCCGCCAGCGAGCTCTGTGCTTATAGCGAGGATTTCAAGGCCAACAAGCGCAAGCCTCTGTTTCCGATGTTCGCAGCCGCTGTCGCCGCAATCGCAACCTCCTAAACTACAATACCCTCGGTCATCTTCGACCGGGGGTTTCTTTTTGCCCAAAACGTTTATAATGAATATATGTCCAGTTTTCCGAGTCTCCATCTCAAAAATCTGATTTCCAACCTTAGCGACAATGGCCTTACCGAAGGACAGGAACAAGCCCTCGACGCAATGCTGATGGGTGAAAACGTTTTTCTGACGGGCGATGCGGGAACTGGTAAATCTTATGTACTAAGCGAATTTTTGAAGAAGATGCGCCACAAGAAGCATATTATTGCTTGCGCGCCGACCGGGATTGCCGCGCTCCGGCTCCAAAACGGCTGTACGATTCACCGCGCTTTTCGCCTGCCTTTCCTACAAGCTTACGATTCTCACAAGCACAAACATCCAAACGAAGAGATCCTGAACGCCGACGTCATTATTATTGACGAGATTTCGATGTGTCGCGTTGATCTTTTTGATTATATTTCCGAGATTATTTTTGAGGCCGAGAAACAAACCCAGCACAAGAAGCAAGTAATTGTGGTTGGGGATTTCTTCCAGCTGCCGCCAGTTTTGCGCCGCGAAGAACGCGAGGTGCTAAGTTACAAATACCCAGAGATTCAGGCTGGCTTTTGTTTTTCTGGCAAGAACTGGGAGCGCTTTCATTTTAAGCCATTCGTTTTAACCGAGATTGTGCGCCAAGAAGAAGACGAATATGTCGAGATGCTCGAGAAGGCACGTCGTGGTGACGGTAGTTGCTTGCCGTATTTTAACCAGAGAGTAAGCGAAGAGTTCGATGACGGCGCGATTTGCCTCGTTCCAACCAATGCCAAGGCTAGCGCCATTAACAGCAAGAAGCTTAATGCTCTTGTTGGCGAGCCGAAGATTTTTCATGCCGTCGTTAAGGGTTCAATTACTGCGAGCGATAAGGCCGCCGAGGATAGCCTGATTCTGAAACCTGGCGCACGTGTGATTGCGCTCTGCAATAACCTTGAATACAAGAATGGCCAGCTTGGCACCGTTCGCGAGATTGGCGAAGATGCCGTAAAAGTCACCTGGGATAATGGCCGTAAATCTATTGTCGAGGCTTACGACTGGAACATTATGCGCCCAGAATGGGATGGCGAGGTCATCAAACACGAGATCGTGGGCACTTTTAGGCAGCTGCCTTTGCGCCTTGCCTACGCCATCACGATTCACAAAAGCCAAGGCCAGACTTATTCTCGCACCGTCGTCGATCCAGCCTGCTTTGATATCGGCCAGTTATACGTTGCATTATCCCGCTGCGAGAGCATCGAGGGGCTTAGCCTCATGCGCGCGGCTTATCCTAGAGCACTCAAAAGCTCACCCGAAGTGCTTGATTTTTATAGTAAAATCACGGGCGAGCCGTATTATATCGAAGAATATAGCGATTTTTAGCCGTTTTTTAGCTATTTTTATGCTAAAATGCTTGACATTTTCTATAAATTAATGTATTATATATCCAATTGCCATGGCATTGGACTTTATGATCCGCTCCTGTTTTGGAGATAGTTCATACCGTGGTAAGCGCGCAATCGGGGCCAAGACCTCCGAAGTAGTAATTATATATGCGTGGTGTGCCGCTCTCACACCGCAAAATTTAAGTTGTGTGTTCCTGTTTTGCAGGCACGATCGAAAAAATTTGGAATATTTCCAATAAGCCTCTGACAGAACCACAACTCGTACCTCCGAGGCCCAGCGCGCGCACCTCACCCAAACCCCCGCCTTCATGACGGGGGTATTTTAATGCCTCGCGAGAAGATGGTATAATATGGTCTTAAGTACTCATTTTTGAAGGGATAAATTTTACTTTAATGCTTAGACTATTCAGATATTACAAACCAAAAGATTGGCTACTTTTTGTCGCGGTAGCACTCTTGATTTTTGCCTCGGTATGGATCGAGCTTTTGATGCCAGACTATATGGCAAACATCACCAAACTCGTTCAGACGGAAGGCAGCCAGATGTCCGAAATCCTATGGAATGGCGGCATGATGCTAGCCTGCGCGGCAGGAAGCCTTATCTTGGCAGTTCTTGTAAGCTACATCCTTTCAAACCTCGCTGCAACCTTCTCGCTCGTCGTTCGCAAGGCGCTTTTTGATAAGGTTGAAGAGCTAGATTTGGATCAGGCCAATAAGTTCTCTACCAGCAGCCTTATTACCCGCACCACAAACGATATTACCCAGCTTCAGATGGTTATTGGCATGGGCACCATGATGCTTCTTCGCGCGCCAATCACCGTTACGGTCGCAATTACAAAGATTGTTGGCAAGAGCTGGCAATGGAGCACGACTACCGCGATTGCCGTCGTAATACTTCTTTCCTTCATTGCGACATCCATTACGATTGTTTTGCCACGCTTCAAGAAGATGCAAAAGCTTACTGACCGCCTCAATGGCGTTACGCGCGAGAACCTTACTGGTATTCGTGTCGTCCACGCTTTTAATGCCGAGAGTTACCAGGAGCAGAAATTCACTCAGGCCAACAGCGATTTGACTGAGACTCAGCTCTTTACGCAGCGCGTCATGTCCCTTCTCTCCCCGATGATGTATCTAATTATGCAAGGTGTTTCTCTTGCAATTTATTTCATTGGTGCATTTCTAGTAGACGGAGCTACGACAGACAAACTGGATATCTTTAGTGATATGATCGTCTTCTCTACTTATGCGATGCAGATTATTATCTCTTTCTTGGTTTTGTCTGGTATTTTTATCATCTTGCCACGCGCCCAGGTTTCCGCAAAGCGTATTAACGAGGTTCTTGATACCGAAATTACAATCAAGAACGGAACTATTAAGGAGCCAGGGACTGGCCTTGTTGGCACAATCGAATTCAAAAACGTTAGCTTCAAATATCCAGATTCACAGGATTATATGCTAAAGAATATCTCCTTCAAGGCCAAGCAAGGCGAGACAGTCGCAATCGTTGGTTCGACTGGTTCAGGCAAGACCACTCTTGTTAACCTGATTGAGCGTTTTTACGACGCTACTGACGGCGAGGTTATTGTAGATGGCGTAAATGTTAAGGATTACAAACAATCCGCGCTTCGTAACCGCATTGGCTACGTTCCACAAAAGGCCGTTATGTTTGATGCAAGCGTTTTAGAAAACGTTTCCTACGGCGACAATGGTCGCGAAAAAGCCGACGAGAATGTCGTAAAGAAGGCGCTCGAAGTAGCTCAGGGTAAAGATTTCGTCGAAAAGATGGCAAAGAAATACAAATCCCATATCGCTCAGGGTGGCACCAACGTCTCTGGCGGCCAAAGGCAGCGCCTTGCTATCGCACGCGCTATTGCTCGCGATCCAGAAATCTACATCTTTGACGATTCTTTCTCTGCACTAGATTTCAAGACAGATGCAAAGCTTCGCCAAGCCCTCAAAGAATATACTAAAGATTCGACTAGCCTTATCGTCGCACAGCGCATCGGTACCATCATGCACGCAGATCAGATTCTCGTGCTCGACGATGGCAAATGCGTCGGCAAAGGCACACACAAAGAGCTCATGAAGAATTGTCCAGTTTACAAACAAATTGCGCTCTCTCAGTTAACTAAGCAGGAATTGGAGGCATAGATGGGACCAGGTCCACGAGGCATGCATGGCGGCAAGCCAGAAAAAAGCAAGAATTTCTCCGCCACACTAAAGAGGCTCTTTAGAGAGCTAGGCAATCTTCGTATTATTGTTTTCCTTGGCGTTTTCTTTGCAGTTGGCGGCTCGGTCCTGATGATTTTTGCGCCAAACATTGTAAAGGATCTTACGAACGAAATCGCAAAAGGCCTCACGCCTTTAGGAATTAATTTTGGCGCCGTAAAGGCGATTGTGCTTGGCCTTGGCATTATGTATGTCAGTGGCGCTCTATTACAGCTTGCTGAGGCATGGCTCATGGCAAACGCCTCTAACCGCTTCGCCCAGAGACTTCGCCAGCGCATCTCCAAGAAGATTAACATCTTGCCTCTCAGCTATTTTGATAAGCACCAGACAGGCGATACTTTGTCTCGCGTTACGAACGATGTCGACATGATTGCACAGAGTTTGAATCAGTCACTTTCTACCCTGATTAGCGAATCGATTTTGCTTGTTGGCGCAGCTGCCGCCATGATTATTACAAATATCCAGATGGCAGGCGTTGCAATTGTCGCAAGTATTATTGGTTTTATGTTCATGGGCGCGATTCTAAAGAAATCTCAGAAGTATTTCGAGATGCGCCAGGTCGAACTCGGCAAACTAAACTCGCATATCGAGCAGATTTATTCTGGCCTTATCGTTGTAAAGGCTTACAACGGCAAGAACGATAGCGATGTTTTGTTTGATAAATACAACAAGAGCGTTTATATCGCCAACCAAAAGAGTCGCTTCCTTGGCGGCCTCATGCATCCAATCATGAACTTCGTTGGTAACCTTGGCTATGTTGCAGTTTGTATCACGGGTGCTATCTTGGCACAGCAAAATGTTATTGGCATCGGCACGATTGTGGCCTTTATTACCTATGTCCGCCTCTTTACTTCCCCGCTTTCAAACATTGCGCAGTCGTTTACAAGTTTACAATCTGCCGCCGCTGCGAGCGAACGCGTCTTTGAATTCTTGGATGCCAAAGAAATGATTACGGACAAAGTCTTCAAAGAAAAACTCGCCAAGGATTCTGTTAATGGTACGATCGAGTTTAAGAACGTTAAGTTTAGTTACGACAAAAAGAAGCCAGTCATTAAGGACTTCTCCGCTATCGCAAAGCCTGGGCAAAAGATTGCTATTGTTGGTCCAACTGGCGCCGGCAAGACAACACTTGTGAATTTACTCATGAAGTTCTACGATATCGATGATGGCGATATCCTGATTGATTGCCATTCGATCAAAGAGATTCCACGCCATGATATCCACTCGTTGTTTACAATGGTTCTTCAGGATACTTGGATGTTTGAGGGGACTCTGCGCGACAATATCGCTTACAATCGCAAGAATGTTTCAGACAAGACTATTATGGAGATTTGCGACACGGTTGGACTCACGCATTTTATTAGCACCTTGCCAGATGGTCTAGATTCACAAATTTCCGAAAGTGATTCGATTTCCGCTGGCCAGAAGCAGCTTATTACAATCGCGCGTGGTATGGTCGAGAATTCTCCACTTTTGATTCTTGACGAGGCGACAAGTAACGTCGATACGCGCACCGAGGAACTCGTCCAGAAAGCCATGGACAAGCTTATGCAAGGCCGAACCAGCTTCGTGATCGCACATAGATTGTCGACGATTAAGAACGCTGACTTGATTCTTGTAATGCGCGACGGCGATATTGTTGAATCTGGTAATCACAAACAGCTCATGGAGCAAAACGGGTTCTATACAGATCTATATAATTCGCAGTTTGCTTTGTAGGATTCATTTTTCGAAAAGTGTAATAGTTAACTAGGTTAACTTTTACACTTTTTGCTGAGAGCATATAATTTTTATTTTTGCGCAGGTTTGACAAGTTTGACAAGTTAACCTGTCAAACCCGCGAACCCACGAACTAGCCCAACCCAAAACCCGCAGAGATTTTAAAAGCCCCTGGAACCCAGGAGCTTTATTTTAGATACTTAATTGAATTTTAATTCCGGGCTTGCACTCGGCATTTGAATCCAGAACATAAGTTCCATCTTCACCAAATTCTATCTGGTCATCCACCCATTCACCGTCTTGTTTTATCTTAATGCTTGGCTTGCCATCAATGCGAACGAGCTCCAAAACCGCCTCGTCGGCATTATATACGCGCTTGATATCCTTGGAATTTGCCATAAACAAATCCCCATCATTGATACCAAAATAACGGAAAGAATCCTTAACATCACCTTCCGTGCAGCCATAAGAAATGCGAAGCATGCGGCTACTACCAATTAGCGAAGGATCATAGCGATGAAGTAGTACTGAGCCAGCAACAACCATCAAAATAGCAACCGCACCTAATGCTACGAAGTGGTACCAGCGGAAGCTAAACTCCGATTCTTCTGGTTCTTCGGCGGCTCTTACGACATCAATAATTTCAACTTTTTCGGCTTTTTTCTCGGTCTTTTTCTTTGTATTTTTCTGGGATTTTTCCGACATAACTTCCTCCTTTTGCTAAGATTATTATATACCAGATAAGATAAACATTTTCGTGAAAAGTCGTGCGCGCTTTTCGCTTGTGCTTTCAAAAATAGTGCTATACTAATAAGTAGATGAAAATTTTGATGCTCGGATGGGAACTCCCTCCCCATAACAGCGGCGGATTAGGAGTAGCTTGCTTACACCTGTCAGAGTCGCTCGCCAAATATGGCGCCGACATTGATTTTGTTGTCCCTTATGAAGCCGAGCATCATCTTAAAGGTGTTAATGTGCTTTCAGCATTGCACATTGACCCACTTTTCCGCTACGGCGGCAGCGCTTACGAAAGCAAACTTATCGAGGAAAAGCGCTTTAAGAATGTCAAAACCAAAGAATTAATGTCTATCCGTGACGTTCAGCACACTTATTGTGAATTTGTTGAGCGCTATTTGATGGAATTTAAGCCAGACCTTGTTCATGCACACGACTGGCTAACCTATGAGGCAGGTATTCTTGCGAAGAAGAACTTTGGCGTTCCGCTTGTTGCTCACGTTCACGCTACAGAGTTCGACCGCGGTGGTGCTAACGGCGGCAACCCACTCATTCACGAAATCGAGTACCAGGGTCTAATTACCGCAGATAAGATTCTTGCCGTCAGCCAGGCCACAAAGAATATTATTGTTGAGAAATATGGCATTCCAGCCGACAAGATTGATGTCGTTTACAACGGTTTCGAAGCACCACAGGATCTATACAAGTACGACAGCTCTAGCTACCAATACCTTGAATCTCTCAAGAAGAAAGGTTATACGGTTGTTTCCACCGTTGGTCGCTTCACACTCCAGAAAGGTCTTTTCCACTTCATGCGTGCAGCTGCTCGCGCCATTAAGCTTCACCCAAAGATGATCTTCCTCTTTGCAGGCGATGGCGAGCAAAAAGAAGATTTGATGCGCATGTCCGCCGATCTCGGTATCTCTAGAAACGTTATCTTTACTGGCTTCATTCGCGGCAAGCAGCTTCGTGATATTTATAGCATTTCTGACGTTTTCGTCATGAGCTCCGTGTCCGAACCATTTGGTCTTACCGCACTCGAAGCAGCACACCACGGCAACGCTCTTGTTATTACAAAGCAATCTGGTGTTGGCGAAGTTCTACGTTCGATTGTTCAGTATGATTTCTGGGACGAAGACAAGCTTGCAGGCGCACTTGTAAACATTGCTGAAAGCCCTGCGCTAATCAATACTTTGCGTGATGGCATCAAGCGCGAGTACGGCCGTATCTCTTGGGACGACGTTGCTAAAAAGTGTATCAGCGTGTATGATGAAGTTAACAAACATAAAAGAAACAGGTTTTAGAGGTAATACTTAATGCGATCAATCGTACTATATCTACATATGCACCAGCCATACAGGCTAAAGCATTATAGTATTTTTTCTGTTGGTCATGACCATGATTATTGGACAGAAAAAGATTGGTACGCAGGTACAAATAACGAGCGCATTTTCAAGAAGGTCGCAGACAAATCCTATCGCCCAATGCTCGCTATCCTCGAGAAATGTTTGAATAATTATCCTGGTTTTAAAGTTTCCCTATCTATTACTGGTACCTTTATCGAACAGGCTCAATTTTGGGCACCTGACGTAATCGAAACTTTGCAGAGAATCTGTAAAACCGGTCGCGTTGAAATCGTTGCCGAGACTTATTACCACTCTCTCGCTTTCTTCTTTGATAAGCAAGAGTTTGAAGAACAAGTCGTAAAGCACCAGAAGATCATCAAAGAACTCTTTGGCGTTGACACGCAGGTTTTCCGCAACACCGAGCTTTCCTACAATGACGATCTTGCCAAGTGGGCAGATGATTTTGGCATGAAGGGCCTTCTTGCAGAAGGTTGGGATAAGGTTCTGGAATGGCGTAGTCCAAACTTTGTATACCGCCCAGCTGGCTGCAAGAATACCAGATTACTTCTCAAGAATTACCGCCTATCCGACGATATTGCATTCCGCTTCTCGGACAAGCACTGGAAAGAATGGCCACTAACCGTCGAAAAATACCAGAGCTGGCTTGAAGCCGCAACGCTCAATGGTCCACTCATTAACTTATTCATGGACTTTGAGACCTTTGGTGAAAACATTTGGGAAGATACTGGCATCTTTAAGTTCTTCGAACATCTAGTTTATAGCTGGCTAAAGGACGAGAATAACAATTTCCTAACCGTTAGCGAAGCTTGCGATAGCGACGAGCCAAAAGCTGAACTATCTATGCCTTGGACCGTTACTTGGGCAGATACCGAACGCGACCTTTCTGCATGGCTAGGCAACTCGATGCAGCACGAAGCAATGCAGGCCGTTTACGGAATGAAGCAAGACGTTCTAGAATCCGAAGACGCGCATATGCTAGAAGATTGGCGCCGCTTACAGACAAGCGATCATCCATACTACATGTGCACGAAGTACTTCAACGATGGTGACGTTCACGCCTACTTCTCGCCATACGATTCGCCTTATGACGCATTCCTATACTACATGAACGCGCTTCGCGACATGAGGGAACGCCTAGACGAAATCGCCGAGAAGAAGAAAGCCACTTCAAAAGAAGTAGAAACAGATAATTAAGTTAATAAAACAGAGCCGTTAGAAGCTCTGTTTTTGCTCATGCTTGCATTTTTACCGTATTATCTATATATTTATATTCGTGACGCATAATTCGGTACGTCTGGACATTAAGCCTCATGTAGCTATTCGCAACTATTCTTTTTCACAGGAGACCTGTGATATAAACGACCACTTTTTGTTCATGGACAGCAAAACACCTCGCTATCGAGACTGCTGCGACCGCGCCACTTCTCGCGCTCTCGTCCGAAGTTCAATACCTACGGCACTCGGCCGTAGCCGCCAGCTGCAGTGAATACCACGTGTTTGTTCGTGGATGGAGTTTCTATCCTGTATTTCGCGCGCCAGTGGCAAATCTCGTCGTAGATCCCGATTCCAATCGTATCTATCGATAATGTCCCCACCCAGAATAGCTACACAATTTATGGCCCCGGCAATCGTCGGGGCCTTTCACTTGTCTTTGAAATCATAAGAAAAGGCGGCCTTTTATAGCCGCCTTTTTGCTTACCCCTAGACAATACCCCTATTATTCGCCGAGCAGATGAACTTTCAGTTCTTTCAAGCTATCACGCACACGTTCAAGACGTCTTTTCCCGAAACCCTTGATATTCAGGAGATAGTCCGCCGTCACGCGGGTTAAATCGCCGACTGTATTAATGCCATGTTCGGCAAGAATCTGACAGCCGCAACTATCCAGACGAGTGTAGTTGATCGGATGATTTTCGGTATTCTCGTCCTCAAGCCTACAATGATTTGCGACATAGTATCCCGTATTTGCCAGAAATACCCCCATTTCCTCACGAACCGAGAACAGAAGCGGAAGCGCACGAGTATCATCTTTGAGAGAATCAATCTTTGCGACAAGCTTCTTGACCTGCACCCAGCTCATCGCCAGGTTATCGAAATCGGCGAGCGAAACCAGACCAAATTGGCCATTGTAGTATTTATGCGAGAAGGCCGAAATGGTCGCAACGAGACTTTCTTTGTAGCTCTCCTTGGGAGGAGTTGCTTTGTTGCCCGTAAACCATTCGATTGCTTCTTTCTCGCTCGAGCTACGTTCGCAGCGGTCTTTCAGAAAGACATCTACCTCGTACGCATCGAACTTCGCCAGGCTCCGCTCATCGAAGAAAATCCCCATAGTTTCGAGCGCAAGCGCCACGAAATTAAAAGGATATTGCTTAGATATAGTAAGTTCCATAAGGTGCACCCCTTTTGAAAAAGATTTGGACATTTCTGTCCATAGGTGATATCATATCATACTTTTGGTATTTTACAAATTTAAGCATGTTCTGGCGTCGCGCCATTTATTTGTTATATGCGCGTTTGCTTGCAAAATCTGCAAGTAATGTCAGATGAGCCATTTCCGCTAAGGTGTAATTACTTGCGAAAATCGCAAGCTAATCCATATGTTAAGAAAAGTGTGCCATCTCAAAAAAACACGCCTGCATAGCAATTATATAGTCTTTAGCTTGCCAAAATGGAAAGTTTTAACAGATAAGCCAATAATGCTAAGATGTATTAGCTTTCCAAAATGGCAAGCTAAAGCATACGTTTTTAGAGGATAGCCAGGTCAACCAAGAAAAATCCGCGCCCCGAAAGACGCGGAATAATTCTGTTTGGAAGCATCCTGATTAGAGACAAGGAACGGCGAAGACAATGTTCTGGCCGTTGGAATTGCCAACCCGTGTACCGCTTGCCAGAAGGCTATGCTCGGTGCCACGAAGGCTCTCGAGTCCACCCCAGGCGGTAGCGTGATCAGATACAGCAATCTGAGTTACGCCATATCTGCGTGCCAGAGAGATAGCCAGGTCCTCGAGCATGAGGCGAGGTTTCTTACCAGACTCATGCATAACATAGCGCGCAGGAAATGCATCAGCAAACTCCTGGTCGACCTCGTAGATGGAAGGGCTGGCACTAGGATAGAATGCAATCTGAATATCCTCAGGCTTAACTCCCCAGAGACCACCGAAAGCACGAACCATGGACAGGATAATATTGTCGCCCTCATTGCAAAGTTTTCTGGCCATGCTATGGAATACACCGTAAGCGCCGTTAGCAGCGCTCATGACACCAGTAACGCAGTCTGCACTGTAAGTCACTGGCACGATGCCAGAACCAGGCTCGCAGATAATACCGTCGGCATGGAGCTGGTTTTCTCTGGAGAAGCGGTTGTAGTTTACCTTCTTGTAGGCTGCCTTGCCGGTGCCTGCGCCAAGAATACGGAGACCGTTCTTGTTTGCGTAGACAACATCTGATGTGCCGTGGAAGAGTGCAGCACTAACGAAACATTCAACATCGTAAGCACTCATGAGATTCAGCAGATTCTGTCTCTGACCAGCGAAACCATCTACAGACTCTTTGTAGAGATTGTAGTGGATATCCAGCTCGAAGTTGCCTTCGTTAGTCATAAGGCTGCCCTTGCGGGTAGTGCCGACTGCCAAGCAGCTGCTCATAGGCAGAGTCAGAGCGGTAAGTTTGAGCAAAGTATCCCTTGAAGGAAATACGTTTGTCTCCTGGATTTTCATACCAATAAATGAATTGCTCATAATAGACCTCCTTCGGTTGTAAAACCGAGATGAAAAGATTTCCGGCTTGCCCTTTGCATAGCCGAATTTTGAACACTCGAAGGCTCAAGTGCTCGAAATCCGACTATGCGAACTCCCAAACAGTAAAGGTGCAAAAAATATTGGTCTATTATACCACAAAATAGCGTTTTAGTCAATGTAGCTCTAGATGAGGCGCTCTAGACAGCGAGCCGTCAAAACAATATCTTCCGCAGTTGAACCACGAGACAAATCCGAGACTGGTTTTGTAAAGCCGAGCAGGATTGGGCCAGCGACCTTAGCTCCAGCAAACTGCTCAAGTGACTTATACAGGATGTTGCCAGCATTAATATCTGGGACAATAAGGACGTTTGCTCTGCCCGCCACATCGGAGTTTGGAGCTTTCTTGGCGCCGATACGAGGATTAACGGCCGCATCAAGCTGCATTTCGCCATCAATCTTAATCTCTGGATGAGTTTCGCGAGTCTTTGCAATTGCTTCCTGCATCAAATCCATCGTATCGTCTTTTCCGCCAGAACCGAAGGTAGAAAAGCTAAGCATCGCAAGACGAGGCTCTTCATCTAGGAGTTTTTCGGACGCTTCATGAACCAGCTCAATAATGCGACACATTTGCTCGAGAGTTGGATGTTTGCAGGTCGCACCATCAGAAATGATAAATTTCCTACCATCTGGAAGCTCAGCATAGAACAAACTTGTAAACAGTTTTACTTCTGGTTTTACGAGGCCAAGCTTGTCTTTCCCTGCCAAAATAACATCACGAGAAGAATAATCTATGCCAGCAACAATACCATCAACTTCGCCGCTAGCGAGCTTATCAAAAGCTTCTTCTAGGGATTGCTTTTCGAGGATCGCCTCAATATCGGTTAATTCCGAAGCGGCTTCTATTACGAATTCATTGTCTGCTTCTGGGAATAGTATCTTCTTCATTATTTCTCCAATTTCTTTAACTCTTCGATTAGCGAGTTCGTTTGCGTGTCGTTTAGTATATTATTATTCATCTGTTCGACGAGCGCCAGTAAGTTGTCTTTTGCTTCGGTATATTCTTGCTGAAGTTTGGCAAATTCTCCTGGGCCGCAGCGGTCTTTGCAATGGCTAGCACTACGCATGACGCTAGAGAGCTTCTTCATTGCACCTTTTAATTCTTCGCATGATTCTAGATTTAAGTTCTCGGCGATATCCGACAAACTTCGGTATTTTTCTTTAAAATCTCCGTCGCTCGTTAAGGTTGGATTCAGATCTTTTATGATCTTATTAAACTCTGCGATTTCCATAGCTCTTGCAGACTGAATGAAGTCGTAATACTTTTCAAGTTTTGCAGCCATATCGTTATTGCCGGAATACTTTTTAAACTTCGCGATTTCGTCTTTTAGCTTTGCCTCGGAGGCGAGCGCATTGTCTATATTCCCAGAGCGGATCTCTGCGCTTTGATTCACAATGATACTGTATAGATTCTCGGCGGATTCCTGCGCCTTTCGAGCGAAGTAGTTGCCCTTGGCGGCGTTTAGACCAAGAATTTCTAGGGCGGCGAAGGCAAAGATAAGAATAGCGCATATTATCTTTCTCATAGCATGCCTCCGGTCTGCTCGATTGAGTTATAGATTAGATTTGCGTAGGCTTCGCGACCTTCGGGATTCAGATGAATATGATCATCATAAAGCAAGCTCATGTCATTGATTGCGACTTCCCACCAGTCAGCATAGTAGACATTATCGTGAGAGTTGGCAAAATCCTTGATGGCGGCGTTTTGGGTTTCGCGCGGCTGTAGTTCGCTAGCGTAGCCAGTCACAAAGATTACACGCGAGCCACGGGCAGCATCTACAATCTCTTGCATAATTTCGTCCGTAAAGGTGCGCTCGTTAGTAGTTAGGCTCACAACAACAATTGGCGGAACGTCACCACTGGCGGCCACTGCATCAAGAATAGTATGCGCCTTCTCTATACCGCGCGATTCTTCAGCGTCAACATAAACATCTATGATCTTGGATTCCAGAGCAGCTTTGGCGCCAAGAGTAACAGAATCACCAATAACCAACACACTTGCATCATTCGGACTAACTGAGGCGAGACTAATCGACTCATCCGGAGCGACAGACTCTTTGGCGGTCTTTGCGAGAGCTTCCATCTCGGTAGTTATCTTATCTAGTCTTGGGGTTTGGAAGTAGTTTACGGAAACCGTTAACGACTCGTCACTTTTTGCCTCTCTAATTTCATTCATAATATTGGAACTGAGCGGGGTCAAAATGAGAGCAATCGCGCTTAGTAACGCAGGCATAGGCAGAGCCGCAAGCCTTGTCTTGATATTGCGGTTTAGAATAAAGCCCGTCAAAACAGATAGACTCAAACTCAAGATAAGGGTCGCGATAAAGTTAGTCGCCTGATTGATACCGAAGATTCTCGGGAGTAGCAGCATCAGTGGCCAGTGGTATAGATAGATACCGAAGGCATACTTGCCCAGGAGCTCTAGCGGGCGCATTATTTTGAGTGTGCTCGTCCTGGTCTTCTGGAGATACAGAATAGAGTCAATTAGACTCAAGCTTAGAATTGCCGTCAGTTGCAAAAAGCCGGCAGTTGCCTGCTCGTAAGTCACCGAGAACGAGAGCAGAATCAGCGCGGCCGAGGAGACAATGAGAGACAAAAGTGCCGGTCGGCGGCGATGCCTTATGGATATAGGATGGAGCTGGCGCCAAGCAGCCAAAGCCACACCGCCAAAGAAGGCAAAAGCCTGCGTATCTGGGGCAAAGTATGCCCTGTCGCGCATCTCGAAAATCGTTCCGTAAGCATACATAAGCCCAGCAGACAGAAGCGAGAGCGCCGTAGAATAGGCCAAACAGAGACGGAGGCCATTCTTGCGGCTAACTTTACGCATTGTAAGATAGATAAAGAACGGCAAGATTAGGCAGAGCTGGAACTCTAGCGCCAAGAACCAGGTATGTTCGAAGAGATTCGGTGAAATAGTTTCTTCATACGAAGCGCCAGAGACTAGCTCGAAGATGTTAGTCAAGAACGTTAGCGCAGCAAGCGTATCTTTTTGAAGGCCAACCAGCAATTCTTTTGGCGAAAAGAGCGCGAAGCTCAGGCTAATCAAAACAGAGGCTAGTAGCGGCGGCCAGAGTTTCATGAAGCGCTTTTTAATAAAGCTCAGTGGAGATTTTTGCTTCTCCTGGTAAGTTTTGGACAGGAGTTTAGTTCCGAGCAGATATCCAGACAACGCAAAAAAGATTTCGATTGCAAGAAAGCCGCCTGGCATGAAGCTTCGAAAAAAGTGATAAATCACGATTAGGATAATCGCGAAAAACCGAAGCATGTTTAACCCAACTATCCACTGCATAGTTTTATTATACGAGTTTTAATCTGTTTTAAGCTAGAGTTATCTAGTATGGCAGCAAAGACTGATACCAGAGCTGCAATTCTTCAAGCAAGAAGCTGTCTTTCCCCTCTTTGGCAAGCTGTTGAATCGCCTTGATATAGTCGTTCTGACGAGCCTTAATACGAGACATGCGGTATTCTTCCCACTTCTTATGCTCGGTTTCATCAAGAATATCTTCGAAGTTGCGAGCTTTGTAATGAATAAGAAGTTCGGGCAGACGCTCGTCATCAAAATCTGGATGAAAGTTGCGAAGGTCGGCCTTAGTAGCGCGACGGGTCGCAATACAAGTTCGACGGTCACGATCGTTCAGGAAGCCATCATAGAGAGCCGATTCGCTATCGATAGCAGGTGGGAATTCCGGACGCTCTTCGTTCTCGGTGCGCATGCGCTCGATAAAATCTGGGTGCGCAAGGAGACTTGCCTTGTTCTTCTCGATAGTTTCCTGAGTTAGTTTAATCTTGCTCCAGCCATCAGCCTGAGTTAAGACGCCAAGCGGCGAGACTGCTGGGCAGCGATTATATTTCATCTCTTTTACGATAGGATAGAAGCTCTTGCGATCGGAATCTGCTAACAGCTCGTCAAGATTGTACCTAAGATCAAAAACCAAAACACCACTGTTCTTGGTTGGAGCGATTGGGAATGCGACTGTAGTTTTATTAAACTCGCTAGAATAGCGACCACAGGAATAGACAAAAGGTTGTGGACGCTCAAGGTTTACAAGGTTTTGAATTTCTCGTTTGTCTCGCATCTTGAAAAGATACTCGTAGAGCTGAGGCTGCTTTTCCTTGATAAGGCGGGTTACGTCAATAAGAGCGTTCACATCAGACAAAGCATCGTGGGCGGCCTCGTGCGAGATGCCATTAAGCTTCGTAATAAGCTCGAGACGGTTGGTTGCCTTGCCTTCTGGAGTTACTGGCCAGTTAATACCTTCTGGACGGAGAGCGCGCGTAAGACGGACAACGTCGAGTAAATCCCAACGACTGCGGCCGTCACGCCACTCAAACTCGTAGGGGTCATAAAAGTTACGCCAGAAAGTTGCGCGCATAAATTCGTCATCAAAGCGAACAGAGTTGTATCCGGTAGCGATTGTACCCTCGGTAAAGATTTCTTCGCTGACATATTTACAGAATTCTGCCTCGGTTAGGCCGTCAAGCTGAGTAGACTGAGGGGTAATCTTGGTTACCATGATAGCCTGGGGACTTGGCAAGGTGTCGTTACAGAGTTTTACGAGGAGGTTTACGGGGTCGCCAATTGGCTCGAGGTCCATATTGGTTCTTTGGCCGGCAAACTGCATAATTCGGTCTTCTCGGGGATTTAGTCCAGAAGTCTCAAGGTCGTAAAAGAAAAAAGTCTGTTCCATATCTCTACTATATCACGAGCAATAAAAAGGGGCCGGCTGCTGCCGACCCCACATGGAGAAGTTTGAAGCAAGTGAGACTATTACTTATTTTGCACGACGCATTCTTTCTCTGTTTGTCGTCATGCTGATTCTTCTGCCGCGGATCTTGTCGATCTTGTCGATTTCGTGCTGAGCAAGCTCCGCCTGCAGAGTTTCGTAGCGATAGTACCTCTCGGCACGCTCGTTACGTTCTCTTTCCTGTTTCTGCTGAGCCTTCTGTGCTGCAATAGTGGCGGCGTATCTGCGACCTCTCTTCGTGAGAGAGAACGCAACGTCGCTAATACCACAGCGCTGAGACACCTTGAGCTTGTTCGCATGACTGTCGTTGTAGTGGAGCTTTGCGGCAACCACTACTAACTGAACAAAACGCGCATAAACCCACATTGCGGTGACGCAGGCCACGATTCCGACGATATCGGCAAACAGCACCATGCAGTAGCCAACCCACTCGCCAAAGACGTTTAGCATCAGCTGAGTGAGACCGGCATGGCAGAAACGGTAAAGAAGAAAAGCCTCGAGACCGCCAAAGACAAGGGCCAGAGAATAATCTGCGCTGGCCGAAGGCAACACGAGAGATCTTCCAGACGGAGCGTAATCTCTGTCGAGTATCTCGCAGAGGGCTCTTGCCTTGCGAGCTCTGACGATCACGTTCTTTCTGGATTTCGTGCTGCCGATACGTGTGATTCTTGCGACAATAATGAGGATCGTAGCAAGCAGAATGGCGGTTCCGATGATGACCTCGCTATCCAGTGAGGCCGAAAACTCGTGGTAATAAGGATTGGTATTCAATCCCATCACTTCCTTTCTTTTGTTTGGAGCCACTAGGACTCCATTGGACAAATTAATGAACATTTTGGCTTCACACTTCTCCCAAAGAAGACCAAAAACAGTATATAGATTATACCATAAGGGGTGTAAAATGTCAATAAGATAAGAGAGAACGTCCAAATTTACCATGGTTTGACAATCATGTTTTAGACAAAGAAAAATCTCCCGCTTTTAGCAGGAGATTGATCGAGTCCGAGTTATTACTCGCCTTCTAGCAACCCATTCTGCTTCAGTGCCTCCATCCAGGTTTTATACCTGTAGAGGACCGTACTCGGACTGGGCGAGTCGCCAGGGCGAAGTCGCCTGTACTCATTTCGCGAGGGTGCATGTCCGACCTTATCGGCCACGGCCACCAGAGCTTCCCGAATTTCTTCGTCAGAATACTTTTCTTCGAACACTACTCGGTGGTCCTTGGACTTCGCATCGTAATCTTCAAAGCCTGCCGCTTTTAGAGCCAGCGGCCAAGAACCATACCTTATGCGCAGCGTTTTATCGTTCGGCATACCAGGCTCATGATACTTGACATATTCCTTGAGCGATGGAGTATGACCGAGTTTTTCTGCCATGACGCGCAAACTCTTAGCCACTTCTTCGTCCGAATACCTGCACCCCGTATGGCTACACTTGCAGGGTTCGAGACTGGCAGCCTTCAGAGCATCTGCCCAAGGGTCGAAGTTACGCGATATTGTTTTTTCGCTAGGCATGTCTTTTGCCCTATTCGCTTTGTACTCGCTTCTGGTTGGAGGATGGCCAAGTTTTCTCGCGATTTCTTGCAGAGCTTTTATGATTCGCTCGCGTTCAATCTTGTTCGAATTACGCTCAGGTAGCCCTGCGGCTTCTATAGCATATTCCCACCTGCCACCAAAGCGCTCAGAAACCGTAGTCGAGCAAGCCATATGCGGGCGACGCAAAGCATTATATTCTGGAACGCTTGGTGTATGCCCTACGACACGAGCAATTTCTCGCAGATGCCCCAATATCTCCCCGTCCGTGAGAAAATTTGGGTTTTGCCCCGGATCCTTCGGGTCGATTCCTGCAGCCGCTAGAGCCTCCTTCCAACTACCAAAACGTCTAGTGATAGTATCCGCGGTCGGTTCGGAGTCATAGCGATGCTTTTCATATTCTCGCCGTAGCGGGCGTCTGCCAAGGATTTTTACTACTCTGCGAAGGCTCGCAAAAATTTCTTCGTCTGAATGTGTTTTGCGTATTGGCAATAATAACACCTCTCTTTCTAAAGAACTTTACGGATTGCGTATGTGTTTATATAGTAACATATTTTGCGGTTTTGTCAATCATACAAAAAGAACCCCACCTTTTCGATGGGATTCTTTCTGGAGCTTTTACTCTTCCGAGCTTTCGCCCTGCTGCATCATGGTCGTATAAGCATCGCCATAATATAGCTTATAGAATTCTTCTGGATAATCTGGCTCAACCTGCTTTGGAATAAGCATCACGACAAACTTTAGTGGGCTGTTTGCAGGAATCGTTCCGTTATCTGTTTCACCATAAGCCAAGACAGACGGGATTGTTAGCTCACGAACGCCGCCAATCTTCATGCCAGAGATGCCATCTAGCCAACCCTGAATCATGCCAGTGGAACCTTCTAGTGGGAACTTTAGAGATGTTGGGCTAGTCTTGCTATCGAAGGAAGAATCAAAGATAGTACCGTCAGACAACCAACCGATATAATAAGCAGAGTAATCTGTATCTTCGTTGCCATCTTCGATAGTTGCACCGTCACCAACCTTCAAATCCTTAGTATCAAGCGAAGTAACATCAGCAGCATTGAAGCTCTTTACGCGATCTTTGTATCCGACGAAATCGTTAAAGTATTTCTCGGAAAGACCCTGTGCCAACTGATTAACTTCTGCGCTATGCTCCTGCATAAGCTCGGTTAGTCTCTGTTGCTTCTCTGTCTGAGTCTGCTGCTTTTTCTCGCCGTTCTGATAGTTCAAGACCATGCCAAGATAAAGCATAAAAGTTGCCGCAAGCATAAAGACCGCAATCGCGCAGATCACAATACGCTGTTTTGGCGATGTCTTTTTATCGTCATTCTTAATCATGTATTACCTCCGTCGCCCACCGATTAATTAAAATTTAACAGTTTCCAATTCTTTCATTATAGCTTGAATTGCCTCTTTGGCGAGAGTTTTGTTTGCATCGGCGAAGCTGACACGGAAGCTCAAGTTCTTCGTATCCTGACCTTCGGCCTGGTAAATCGAGACTGGTTTTACACTATAAATCAAATCCTTAGCCTCGAGAACATCCTTTAGAGCCTTCTCTACTGCCTGGTAATCCTGCTTGCCAGCAACCGTGAGAGTAATATCTCTTTCTACAGATGGATACTGACTAAAGCGAGGCCTCTTTGCAGGAGTATCACTCTGAAGTTCAACCAAGCAATCCAAAGCTAGTTCGAAGCATGCCGTACCCTGAGGAAGCTTGAAACCCTGCAAGATAGAATTCTTTACTTCGCCAAGATAACCAATTAGCTTGTCGCCAGCATAAACAGCGGCGGAGCGCTTTGGCTCGTAATATGCATTGGATTTGTCTGCTTCGGATTCGAACTTGCGGATCTCGAAGTCGATATTTAGGTTCTGAAGTAATGCTTCAAGATAATGCTTTGCCTGGTAGTATTCGCACTTGCTATCACTGTTAATAAACAAGATAGATAGCTCATGACGACCGTTTGGAACTTTCTGTTCGTCAAGACCAAAGCTCTTGCGGTAGACCTGATTAAATTCGAACATTGCGAACTGCTTATAGCCTGCGCGGATGTTCATATATGCTTTGTTGAGCAAAGATGGAGCGATGCTCTGGCGGATATACTGAAGATCTGGAGAGATAGAGTTTACAATCTTGTAAGAATTCTTCTCGTCCTGCTTTACCTTGTTTAGAAGCTCGCCGTTTACAAATGAATAAGTAAGAACCTCATTTGCGCCACGTGCGCTCAAGAATTCGCGGATGCGACTCTTTAAAACAAAGCGTGGGCTAGATTCGGAAGTCCCGTGAAGTGGCAAAATTGGGTCGATGTTATCGAAGCCACTGAGGCGGCCGATTTCTTCATAGATATCTTCTGCAATATGAATATCTGTGCGCCAGTATGGAACCGTGCAGCTAATCTTGTCACCATCAATAGCAACGTCAAAGTTTACATTCTCGAGGATTGTCTTGGTTTCTTCGGCAGTAAACTTCTTGCCAAGGAGTCCAACCATCTTTTCTAGAGAAATTGTAACGACGATTGATTCTGGAGCTTTCTTCTGACTATCAAAGAGAGCAACCGGTTTCAAAGCCTTGGCTTCCTCTGCAAACTTCAAAGCAACAGGAAGAGTCTGGCCAGCTGGCTGACCCTTTGTGAACCTAGTAATAGCTTCAGAGAAGATACCATGGTTCATCTGAGTCTTACGAAGGTTGAATAGGCTGAAAGTTGCAGACTCAAGGATAATACGCTTGGTATTTTCGTCGATCTCAGTATTCTTGCCACCCATTGCACCAGCGAGCGCAACAGGAACGTCGCTACTCGTAATAACGATATCGTTAGAATTTAGCTCCACTTCTCTGTCATCGAGAAGAGTCAACTTTTCGCCATCTTTTGCAGCACGAACAAGAATCTTTGGCATCTTTGCCTTGCCGACAGCTAGGAACTTATCGTAGTCGAAAGCATGTGTTGGCTGGCCAGATAGAAGCATCAAGTAGTTCGTTAGATCTACGATTGGGCTGACTGGGCGCATGCCAGACTTGCAAAGATAAGTACGTTCCAAAGTAAGATACTTGTCTTCAAATTCGCCATGAGGCATCATAACTAGCGCAGTATAGCGTGGGCAAAGTTTCTTGTCTGCAATCTCGATGTCTAGCTCAACATCTTCATTCTTAAAGCTTGGCTTGGTTTCGAATAGCCATTCTGGAGTCTTGAATTCTTTGCCAAGAATGCCAGCAACTTCACGCGCAAAGCCAATTACGCCAAAGGTATCTGGGCGATGAGTCAAAGACTTGTTTTCGATGTCTAGAATAATATCGTTAAGCTCATAAATATCTGCTAGTGGCATACCAGGCTTAGCAACCTTTGGATCGAGCTCGGCAATGCCAAGGTGATCGCCGCCAAAATCTAGCTCGTCAGCACCAGCAAGCATGCCATAAGAGTCGTACTTCTTTAGCATCTTGCGCATACCGATTACAAATGGCGCGTCATCATGAACACTAGCAGGAACAATAGCGCCTGGAGCGACCCATGCAGCCATCATGCCAGCATGAACGTTTGGCGCACCGCACATAACCTGAATATTACCATCTTTATCGCGGATAATATCTGTTTCGCGGCCGCCATCGTCGATAGCGCATAGAGATAGGTGCGTATCAGGAATTTTCTCGGCACTAACAACCTTTACGGCATAGATTTTGTCGTATTTGTGAGTTTCATCAATAACACCTTCGACCTCAACCAAGCGAGAGCCAATAAGGCGAACAAGTTCGTCGTCGGAGACATCGATGTCTACGTATTTTTTGAGCCAGTTCAAAGAAATTAGCATGATAACTCCTTCAAGAAATCAAGTTTTGCGGATTCAAAATAGCGAACATCGGTTAGCTTGCGCTTTAGCATGACTAGGCGGTCAATACCACCGCCCCAAGCAAAGCCACAATATTCGTCTGGGTTAATACCAGCTTCTTTTAGAACGTTTGGATGAATCATGCCACAACCGAGCATTTCAAGATATTCACCGGATTTACCAACAAGAGAGGCTGGTTTTTCGATCATAAATTCAAGAGATGGCTCCGTAAATGGGAAGAAGCCAGGCTGTGTGCGGATGTTGAGTTTTTGGTTGTAATATTTTTCAAAGAATTCACGCAAGATACCAAGCATGTTGCCAAGTGTACAAGTTTTGGAGACATAAACACCTTCGCACTGATAGAAAGTATGTTCGTGAGTTGCATCCTGATCCTCGTTACGATAAACACGGCCAGGAACAGCGACGGCAATATTCTTGCCTTCGTCTAGCTTGTATTTGTATGCACGCAAAATACGATTCTGCATCGTACTGGTATGTGCAGGTGGAATAAAGCCTTCTTCGGTGCGGAAAGTATCAAAGTTGTCGCGTGCTGGATGCTCTTTGGCAAAGTTAAGGCTATCGAACATATGATATTCATCGTCTAGCTGCTGAGACTCAACAATATCAAAGCCCATTGACTGATAAATAGATATAACACGGTCAAGCTCCGTCATTAGTGGATGCTTGCTACCGTTATCTGCCGTCAAAAACTTTGGCATTTCGCCATTGATATCACAAGGCGCTGTAATATCTAGTGGCTCGACAGAAACTTCGAGTGCTTCAGCCTCAGCTGCAGCAATCTCAGCATTAAGCTTCTGTTTCTTTTCGTTTAGTTTGCGACCAAAATCACCGCGCTCTTCAGCGGGAATATCTTTGATTTTGGCATATTCTTGATTTAACGCCTTGAGTTGCGCCTTCAACTCGGCGATTTTATTCTCCACAACACTTGGCATAATACCTTAGATTTTACTACTTTAGAGCAAAAATCACAACCAAGGAAAGACCTGCGAGAACAACCAATGTTCCCCAGAAAAGTACAGATTTTGAGGACTTACGTGTACCCTCGACGAAGCTAGAATTTTCTACATAATCGCCGTCATCTTCATCATGTGAATTCTCGCGATCCTTTCTTCTAAGGTCGCCAGAAATGCGCCTCTGTAACTCACTAGTATCTTCGTCTTTTTGAACTAAAATTCCCACGGAACTCCTTTTTTGATATCTGTTTTATACCATTGTAGCAGATTTGTGTTATATTGAGTTTATATACTAGTTTAAGAGGAGGTACAGATGGCAAAGTCAAAGGCCAAGAATGCTAAGCGCGCCAAAAATGCCGCTAAGCACAATTCCGTAGAAGCTGAAGAAGCCAAAGCTGCCAAAAAGGGTGAGGAAATTGTAGACGACGAAGAACTCGAGAACGTTGTCGAAGACGAAGAAATCGAGGATGAGGAAGTCGACGAAGAAGACGAGTCCGAAGAAGATGAAGACATCGACGCCGAAGAAGACGACGAGTCCGAAGAAGAAGAGTCTGAGGAAGACGACGAAGAGGAAGAGGACGAGGACGACGAAGACGACGAGGAAGATGATGACGAGTCTGAAGAAGAGGATAACGAATTCGAAGACGAAGACGAGGAATCCGAAGACGAAGACGAATCCGAGGACGATGAGGACGAGGATGAAGATGAGGACGAAGACGACGAGGAAGATGATGACGACGATCTAGACGACGAGTCCGAAGAAGAAGAGTCTGAGGAAGACGACGAAGAGGAAGAGGACGAGGACGACGAAGAGGAAGAAGAGCCAAAGGTCGTTATCGCAAAGAAATCTTCAAAGAAAGCTTCCAAGAAAGCTAAGGTTGAGTTCAAGAACAACGTAAAGAAGAATAAATCTGCAAAGGTTACAACCAAGATCATTAGCTCCAAGGCAAAGCCAAGCGCAGTAAAGACCTTCTTTGCTCGCAAGGGCGACGAGAACGAAAACATTCTTACCATCTTTAAAGATACAAGAATCATTGGCGCTATCGTTGGTGAGATCTTCGGTACAGCTATCATTACTATGATTGCTCTTACCCTTGGTCTATTTAACCCACTTTACATGATCCTTGCTTACGTCGGTATCACACTTGCTATTGTCAAGCTATCCGGCGCACACCTAAACCCAATCGTTACCGCAGGTATGATGGCAAGCCGCCGCGTTTCCGCAGTTCGTGGTATTATCTACATCATTTCTCAGGTACTTGGTTCATGGCTAGGTTTCCTAGTAATTAATGGTTTCTACCAGGCTGGTATCAACTCCGGCAACATCGAAGCCGCAACATCTGTTTTGCCAACCCTAACCGCAACTAGCGATCTACTTGCAGCAAACACAGATTACAGCTTCTTCTGGGCTGTCACAATGGTAGAATTCATTGGTGCTATCATCATTGCTTTCTTCTTTGCTCGTGCACAGCGCGTCAAAGAAAACAAAGTCGCATTTGCTATCACTGTATCCGCTGGCGTATTCGTCGCTATGCTTCTTGCAGTTGTTATCAATAGCAACTTCTTTGGTCAGCAATCCAACACCTTCGTACTAAACCCAGCTGTTGGTATGATGTATGGCATCTTCCCAGCAAGCGCTGAAGGCGTAGATTCCCTAATGAATGCTTTGATGCCAATGCTAGTTACCTATGTAATCTTCCCAGTATTTGGCGGTGTTCTAGGCTTCTATCTATCCGACTTCGCTAACCTTATGGAAGGCAAAGATCTAAAAGATAACGTCGAAGAATAATTCGATTGCAACAAAAGCTCCCCTTTTAATAAGGGGAGTTTTTTGTGGGCAAAAAATATCCCGCTCGCATCGAGCGGGAGTAAACGAAAGAAGAAATGTTTAGCCAATAAGGCTATCGATCAGAGCCTGGAAGGTCATTCCGGTGTCGCTCCTTCGAACACTGACGACCTTGGTGCCGCCATCATCCGAAACGAAGTGAACTTTGAATTTGCTCTCACAATCACGATCACAGGCATCAAGCAGAGTCTTGACCACCCAGGACGAATCCGCATCGTAGTTCTTGATGTAGTCAGGATCGGCATTGAAGTCGCCGTCGAGATCGCGGTTGCGGTAGCTGATGCTAACTTTGACTTCGTCCTCCAGAGAACCGGAGGCAGCCAGCAGCATCTGGGTGCTCGCAAGGTTGTCGAACTTGAGGCCGATTTTTCTGGGGTCATTGTTGTTTCGATAGACTTTCATGAAGCTCTATCCCCTTTCTAGAATAGTAATGTACGTCCCTTTTGGTGTCCGAAGTTCTCAGGAACGAATAGCTTTATTATATCATATTTTGCAATATTTTTCAAGTTGTAGAACTTTTTTAGAAAAAACTCTTGCAAGTGTAAAATACTTATGTTAATATATTCTCAAATAGGTCAAAATAAACATTTATAAACAGAGAGGTGTAAGAAAATGCGTCTAAATTTGCGCAATTTTCGAGCAAGTAGGATAGCGTCCACTCTATCCGCAATAACGCTCGTACTAGGAATAGGCGTGATTGCCAGCACGATAATAAAAAATAATGCCCACGCTGCCGTGACAGACTTGGTTCCACAGAGAACCGACGTAGGCACGCCAACTGTTAGCGCTACCGATGGTACTTCCAAACTCACGAGCGACAGAACATTCGCTAATGCTCAAGTTGCCCATATTTATGGCGGCAACTTCGGTTCTACTGGCGCACTCGGCAATTTTCATGTTATTTCTTTCAATAGCTTCAACCAGACACAGCAGGCTTATGGCAATATTGCAGTAAACTACCTTACTGGTAATGGCAATAATATTGCACACTTCGATGTTCCAACTGCAAACTATATTAAATCCGCAGACGATGAAGTTAGTCTTCGCGGCTACTATACTGGCGACGACCATGCAAATTCAAGTGTCCTTATTGTAGGTAGCGACGTTGACGCAAGCGGTAAACCTTCGCAGAATGCTACGGATGGTTTTGGCGAGCTTTGGATCTTCAATGGGGCAGACATAAATGGTCCAAAGCGCAAAGAGGGCGAAAACTCTGTTAATTACTACGACAACCTCTGGAAAGAAGTTGCTAATGGACCTGAATTCTTGGATTTAGCTGCTGTAAAAGCTGACGCAATTGAACAAAACCAGCTAATTAGAAATACACCTGATACTGATACGGTTGATGGCACAATCGCACGCACCGATCAAGAAATGAACCTTAAGTACCTTCGCATTACCGATGACGAAGGCGCTAACTACGTAACTGTTAATGCTTACGATTTGCTAGACCCGACTACAGAAATCGAAGTTGTAGGCTTCGATCAAAACAAGCCTTCTTCCCTAGTAGTAAACGTAGATTTAAAGGATTACCAACAAGAATTTGAGCTAAGAAGCGGTTTTAGGATTTGCTACGACGAAGGAAAGACTAATCCAGATTATTTCGATTCAGCCAATAATCATTTTGACCCTGATTCTGGCGATGATCTAATGGACGATTGGCATGTATCTCACGAAGCTCAGCTAAAACATACTGAAGATCAGATCAGCTGCTTGCGCTATAAGGTGACAGACTACCAGTATCCAAACCACATCATCCTTAACCTATTCGATTCTAGCAAGCCCGACGGTGTATATACCGGAAAAATCATCACTCAAAACCACTCGAGCTCAACAATCATTGCTCCTGGCGCTGACGTAGAAGTAGCCGTAGACGGCCTACAGGGTATAATTATCGCTAACAACATTAATCTAAAAGGCGATTCATACTTTCTTTCCCTAAACGACACAACGCCATTAACGCCAGAGCCTGACCCAGAATATACCCTCACGGTTAATTATGTTTGGGAAGACGGCAGTGAAGCTGCTCCAACAAAGAGCGAAACTGGCAAACTAGCCGGAGATACCTGGGAAGAAACTGGAGTAAGAAGTGTAAGCTTCCACGGTACCGCTCTAAACTATCCTGGCGAAATCGTCCTAGACCCAGCTTACGACGTAGCTTCTGGTACATTTAGCGATCATGATATCCACATACAATACATCTACAAGATGCATCCACTCGATGTAATCTATGCCGAGGAAGGCGAGAACGATACCTACACCGAAATCTCACACAAAGATACGCAGTATATCCCTGATGGTGGCAACTATGCCGAAGAGCCAGCCGATCTAACTAGCGGCGGTTACGAATATGTCAGTGTTCACAGCACGAGCTCACCAGTCTCGGCAACCAACATGAAGAACAGCGCAACTGTAATCTTCATCTACAGAAAGAAGTCCTACACCCTCACGGTTACTTATGTTTGGGAAGATGGCAGCGAAGCCGCAACACAAAAATATCAAGAAGGCTTCCATAAAAATGACACCTGGGATGAGACAGGCACAAGAAGCGTAAACTTCCACGGCGCCGCTCTAAACTATCCTGGCGAAATCGTCCTAGACCCAGCTTACGACGCAGCCTCTGGCACATTCGACGATAGCAACATTCGCATTCAGTTCATCTACAAGATGCACTCTCTCGACGTAATCTATGCTGAAAGAGGCGAGAACGATACCTACACCGAAATCTCACACAAAGATACGCAGTATATTCCTGATGGCGGCAACTATGCCGAATTCCCAATCGACCTTACTGCGCAGGATTACGAATACTATGGTATGCATAGCACGAGCGACCCAAACACCAAGACTAACATGAAGGCAAACGCAACCGTAATCTTCCTTTATGACAAGGTTAAGCACTACAATTTGACCGTCACCTATGTTTGGGAAGACGGCAGCGAAGCAGCTCCAACAAAGAGCGAAACTGGCAAACTAGCTGGCGATACCTGGGACGAAGCCGGAACAAGAAGCGTAAGCTTCCACGGTACCGCTCTAAACTATCCTGGCGAAATCGTCCTAGACCAAGCCTACGATGCAGCTTCTGGTACATTCAGCGACCGCAATATCCGTATTCAGTTTATCTACAAGATGCACTCTCTCGACGTAATCTATGCCGAGGAAGGCGAGAACGATACCTACACCGAATTCGAAAGCAAGGATCGCGTATGGATTCCAGATGGCGGTAGCTATAGCGAAACCGAGAAAGACTTCTCTAGCAAGGGTTACGAATATGTTGGCGTTCATAGCACAAGTTCCGAAACTTCTACGGATAATATGACTAAGAACGAAACAGTAATCTTCATTTACAAGAAGAAAGTTCCAGATAACCCAGACACAGCAAGCCATAATATCTGGATGATTGGTCTCGGAAGCGTTAGCTTCATCGCAGCATCATTCTTCCTAGTAAATAGAGCTATCAAGAGATAAGCCTCATAAACCACCGCACATATAAGCGGTGGTTTTTTGTTTTACATAAGCCCTACTTTATGTTTTTCAAGGCAAACAAAAATCCCCTCTTTCGAGGGGACCTATGTTTGTTACTCTAATTACTCAGTAACACCAAGCTCGATGCGCTTGAACTGCTTAACGACAATGTTTTCGCCAAGCTTTGCGTTAGCTTCCTTGATGAACTGTTCAACAGTTTTCTTATCATCAAAGATGTATGGCTGGTTCATAAGAACGCGATCGGAGAAAGCTTTGGAAACTTTCTTTGCAAGAATCTCCTGCTTCTTGTCTTCTGGCTCTTTACCAGTTAGAGATGCTTCAGCTTCTTTGATAGCTTCTGCGCGCTTCTCTTCTGGGATCTGATCTTCAGTGACATAAAGTGGGTTCATAGAAGCAACCTGCATTGCAATCTTGTGTGTAAGATCTTTGAATTCATCGGTCTTAGCAACGAAAGATGTTTCGCAGTTAACTTCAACGATAGCACCAATGCGACCATCATGGATGTAGGCATCAACGAGACCTTCGCGAGTTTCGCGATCGCCACGCTTTTCAGCCTTTGTCATACCCTTCTTGCGCATTTCAGAAAGAGCTTTGTCGAAATCACCTTTAGCTTCGACGAGAGCTTTCTTAGCATCGGTTAGGCCAACACCGGAAAGTTCTTTTAGCTTCTTGATAAGCTCAATGCTGATAGCTTTTGCTTCACCAGCAACTTCTTTTACGGTTTTATCTGCCATTTTTCCTCCTTAGGAATTTTATTTTCCAATGTTTAGAATCCTTCGCGGATTCGGAACTAAGCTTGTTAATTAGTTCTTAGCAATCTTTGCCTTGCCTTCTTTGATAGCTTCTGCAAAGTAGTTCAAGATTAGCTGAACTGCCTTGATAGCATCATCGTTAGCAGGAATTGGATAATCTACAGTTGTAGGATCAGTGTTTGTATCAGCGATTGCGAATACAGGAATGTTAAGAGTCTTAGCTTCCTTGATTGCGTTCTTGTCCTGAATCATATCAGTAACGATAACTGCAACTGGCTGTTCGGTCATATTCTTGATACCACCGTAACGCTCGTTGAGCATATCGATTTCTTCCTGGAAGCGCTGAACTTCAAGCTTGCTGTAGCGCTTTTCAAGTTCGCCACTTGCCATGCGCTTTTCAAGATCTTTTAGCTTGCGGATCTGTTTGTTAACAGTATCGACGTTTGTAAGCATACCGCCGACCCAACGTACAGTTACGTATGGCATGTCGATAGATTCAGCAACTTCTTTGACAGCGTCTTTAAGCTGCTTCTTGGTACCAACGAAAAGAACTTTCTTGCCCTTAGCTGCGAGCTTGGTTAGCTCTGGAAGAGCTGCGTCGAGAGCGTCGACAGTCTTTTCAAGGTTAATAATGTGAGCGCCATTGCGCTTGCTGTGGATGTATGGAGCCATCTTTGGGTGCCAGCGGCTAGTCTTATGACCAAAATGCGCACCAGTAGCCAAGAGCTCCTTGATATCTGCTTGTACAGGCATCTTCTACCTTCTCCTTTGTCTAGGGGATGTCTTTGCAATCCTAGACTGTTTCGTTAAATATTATTACCTCGAAATTATACCATGTTTTAGAACAAAAGAAAAGCCCTAAACAGATAGGACTTTTCTTGTTTTTAGCTTTTACTCTTCGTAAGCTTCGAGTGTGACGTTTGTCGACATGGTTTTGTCGTCACGAACAAACTCAACTTCGATCGTATCGCCAACCTTATATTCGCCAACTAGAGTACTTAGAGTGCCGGCCGCGCCGATGGTTACGCCGTTAATCTTGGTGATGATATCCCCATTCTTGATGCCAGCCCTGTCTGCTGCACCACCAGAGACAACAGAGTCTCTTTCGCGACCACGGGAATCCTGAGAATAGAGATATGCGCCGTAGTTTACTGGAAGATCATAAGCCTTAGTAACTTCTGGGGTAACAGTAATATATGAGACACCCATAACCGCACGCTTTGCCTTGTTGTTCTCGATAATACTATTTAGCATGCCCTTGGTTGCAGAAATCGGAATTGCGAAGCCTAAGCCATTTGCAGTTTCTGACGTTGCAGAGTTAATGCCGATAACCTCACCAGCCGCGTTTACAAGTGGGCCGCCAGAGTTACCATGGTTAATTGCCGCATCGGTCTGAATAAGGTCAGACAATGTTTCGCCCTCGTCATCATCTTCGTCGTCATAGGCGGTAATCGTGCGACCTAGACCGCTGACAATGCCTTCAGTGACAGAGTTCTGGAAGGCGCCAAGAGCGTTACCAATAGCAAGAACAGGCTGACCAACCGAGAGGGTCTTAGAATCGCCAAGAGTTACCGTTGGTAAATCGCTAACATTGTTAATCTTTAGATAAGCAACGTCATTGAGCGGATCAAGACCAGCAATCTTTACGTCTTCGTAAGTATCGCCGTTATCCATGATAATCTGGATTTTTCTTGCACCATTTACAACGTGCTTGTTGGTAATGATGTAGCCATCAGAGGTAACAATCATACCAGTACCAGCAGCCTGGACGACTTCAGCCTGACCGTATAGATAGCCATAGACACCAGAAGGCTGAGACTCAGCCTCTACGATAATAGAGACGACCGCAGGGGTAACCTTGGAGACAATGCCAGCAATAGAAGTTTCTTCGAATTCTACAGTATTGCCATTATAGTAGCCGTCACTACTGCCGCCCTGAACTACTCTTGGAGTATTCCTGTTCATGTAGGCCCAGATACCGAAGCCGACACCGCCTACTGCGATTAGCAATGCAAAGATAGCGATAACAACAGCGGCCGAAGCAGCACCGTTACCTCTCTTTTTTTCCTTTGGCTTCGGCGGAACAACCGGAGTAACTAACTGATGACTATTTTGAACTGGTGACTTCGCCACAGGATGGCCAGTCGTCACTACAGGCTGCGTTTTGGATCCAGGAGTATTCCCACTATCCATAATTCTCCTTTCTTATTGTTTGTCTAGTATTAAACGTCGAAGTTTGCTTTCGAGAAACAGAATATCATGACAAGTATAAGCGAAACTGAAAATATCGCTGGCAACAAGATATCGTCCATACGAATCTTGCCGTCGTGCTTGAGAGCGGAAGTATAGCCCCTAGCAAAAGTAAAGAAGATAAGACTTGCAACAATTGGAAGCTGAGGGACTGCGTAAACCGTTTCGGTTCCAATTACATAAACGATAGACCAGTGATAGAAGACCCAGGTAAGCTCTGCAAGAATCAAGCCAGATAGGAAGGTCGTGAGCGTAAAGTCTACGTCGTCACCTTGAACAAGAACGTGGCGGCTTGCGCCATAGCCAATGATAAAGCTAACGAGACAGCCCAAGAACGGATCAGCATGCGCAGCAACCGTGGCAACCGCGAAGGTACCGAAGAAGATGGCCATCAAAGATTGAACCTGAGCAAAAACGATGGAGCTCTGTGGCTTAATCGCAACGAGCCAGATGGCATAGATAATGGTTAGAATTACGTGCCACATATTGAGGCCATTCGAGCCAGCGACAGAAACTAGAAGCGCAAGACTTACGCCAACGATAAAGTCTACGAGGTTGGATTTGATATTAATCCACCAGTAACGTGGGCGGACTGCAATAACGCGCCACTTAGATAGAATCACAAGAAGGATAGCAAAAACACAGTTACCGCTAATTACGGTAAGCGCAGTAGAAACAACCGCCAAGGCAATATTTAGCCCAACGTGAACTATAGAACTCAAGACATTTCGCCCCTTGCGAAGCATTATGAAATCAGCCATAACTTTTATCATTTTAGCATAAGGCGAGTTTTGTTGCCACTGGCGCGTTTTTAAGCCAGCTCTACTTATGCTAAAATAATATGTATGAATTTCGAGGAGAAAAAGGCTAGCTTCGCGCAAAAATATCCGGCCTTAAAGGATATATTAAACTTCCTAAGTTTCGTCGGCGCAGTCGTTTTGGGCACCTTTATCTTGAATAGTTTTGTTTTTCGTAGCTACAACGTCGTTGGCGGCAGTATGGAAAATACTCTCCATTCTGGCGAGCGCGTCATCGTGAACCGCTTCGCTGTTACTATGTCGCACTTCCTTGGACAGGAATATATCCCAAATCGTGGCGATATTATTATCTTTGCAAACGGCGGCAACACTGGCACTAAGAGCTGTGAAGCCCAGGCAGGCATTGCAGATCAGTACATCGTGAAGCGCGTGATTGCCTTCCCTGGCGAGCGCGTAACAGTCGAGGATGGCGTTTTGACCGTCTATAACGACCAACATCCAGAAGGCTTCCACCCAGACGACGACACCAGAAAATCCGACACAGATGGCCCAAAGAGCTACACGTCTGGCAGCGTAAATATGATTGTTCCAGAGGGCGAATTGTTCGTAAGCGGCGACAACCGCGAAGGCAGCAACTCACTAGACTCAAGAAGCGGTTTGGGAACGATTCCGTTCTGCCGAATTATTGGGCCGGCAACGATTAGGATTTGGCCATTGAATAAAATCCGAACGTTTTAATAACTAAGCTTAGTAGTTTTTAAACAAAGAACAGTTTAAAAACCTACTAAGCTTAGCTTTTTATAGCCGTTCAGAATTTTATTTAATACCCAAAAGCTTACAAACGAATTCGAAGATATCAACTAGGTAAGTTAAAAAGATACATGTTACTAAAAAATAATTACACATAAGACTGTTCTTTGTCTTAAGTGTAATTATTTTTTAGTTATATTGTTTCTGGCTTACTTAGCTGTTTTGCTTCAATCCGCTTTGTCTCATCCTCGGCTTCGCCCGTGATTTTCACCACGTCTTTGTCTATCATACTAAGCGACTTATAGGCCGTGTTATAGTGGTTCACGGTCGTGCCGAGCGAGTTGCCAAGCTTATTCATATAGCCATCAAAGGCCGTAATATGCGTGCCGAGCTTTGCGACGCGCTTCTGAATCTCCTGCGCATCCTTCTCGATCTGCAAACTGCGGAGACCTTGCAATATCGTCTGAAGATACGCCATAAAGCTAGTTGGGCTCGTAATAATAACCTTCTTATCCCTAAAGGCATACTCGATCAAATCACGCTCACTACCAAGCGTGCCGACCTTGTTAATCAAGAGGTCATAATACAGCGATTCGGACGGGATAAACATGAAGGCAAATTCCATCGTCTTTTCGCCTGGGCGGATATATTTTGCCGTCTCGTCAATCCTACCTTTCAGGTCGTCGCGGACTTTCCTGGCGTAAATCTCGCGCGTATTCTTATCCTTAGCCGAAATCATGCGGTTATAATTCTCAAGCGAGAACTTCGAGTCTACCGGCAAAATCTTGCCCTTATCCAAGAAAACAGCCGCATCCACAATCTCACCATCTTTAAACTTGTATTGCAACGCATATGATCCAGGTGGCAAAACATTACCGAGCACGGAATCTAGATAATACTCGCCAAAAACACCTCGCTGCTTTGGGTTCTGCAAGACCGCCTGCAAAGTCTTTAGTTCGTCCGCCACAGACACAACATGCTTGTTCGTCTCTGTTATTGAGGCGATTCTTCTAGAGATATCCGCCACAACCTTGTTCGATTCACTAAGTTGCTTGCTAGATTCGCTGAGCTGCTTCGTAATGGAGTCCTGGACGCGAGCATTATTCTCATCAATACGCTTATCTAGGACATTGCTCATCTGGTCAATTTTGGCCTGAGTGCGGTAGTTTTCGTCGTCAATTTTTCGGTTCAAGCTATCTGTTAAACGGGAGAATTGAAAACCAAAATACAACATCATTGCAACTACGGCAACTATTAGAATAATTATTAGCAAAATATCCATAAGCATATTATAAAACTAAGTTGATTTTTAGCCAAATTTCGTATGTTGATTTTCTTTATGCTTATGGTTATATTATTGACTATTTTACGCGCTTATGCTATAATATATATGTTGTTAGCCTAGTCTAATAACGGCACCTTTATATGTTCATTCGGAGTCTTACTTCGGTTCTAGCTAGTTACAACGCCCACCGTAGCTGGCTACAACCGAAGTGAGACATTTGTCTCCTCGGGAAAATAAAAATATGTTTGCTTAAGGAGGCAACAAAAATGAAAGAGATCAGAAAGAACAGAACACACAGAAAGGTTCGTTGGGACCGCATCGCAGTTACAGTAGCAATTCTGGGCGGAATATTCTTCGGAATCAAAGCCATGATTGCCCACAGCGCAACGGAACCCACCGACACCGCATCGGAAATCGTCTATGAGAGTACTGTAGAGACAAAGCTCGAAAGTCCGATTTCCGAAGACCCCGCTCCGCAGTATCTCTGCGGAATCGACGTTTCCAAGTGGAACAACATCGAGGATCTCGAAACCAGCGATGACTTCGTCATCTGCAAGGCATCGGAAGGTGTCGGCTACGAAGATCCCCAGTTTGTTCGCAACATCGAGGCAGCTATCGAGAACGGAAAATACGTTGGCGCTTACCATTGGGCAAGACCCGACACAAATTCAGCTCACGACGATGCTGTAAACTTCGTCCAGACAATCAAGCCTTACCTCGGTAAGATTATGATTGTTCTTGATTGGGAACAGCCTGGAACCGTTGACCAGACCGACTGGGCCGCAAGCTGGCTCTGGGAAGTGTATTCCATGACAGGCGTTAAGCCCGTTATCTATATGTCTTCCTCAGTGGCAGCAGACCCTCACTACGACTGGAGCGGCGACGATTACTCTGTGGCTAAGAACTTCCCGCTTTGGGTTGCAGACTATACCACAGACGACGGCGGCAATCACGTTATTAGCTATGATGTATCTAAGCATGGTTGGAAAACAATTATGTGGCAATACACCGGTGATGGCGTAGACCGCAGCTGGAGTAAGCTGACAGCCGAAGATTGGGAAAGTGCTTGCGCACCCACTGCTCTTGCGATGAGACTTTCAGTCGATTGAACAGGAAGCCCGCAGTTTTATCTGCGGGCCTTTTCTTTGGCTCAAAAAAATACCACCCCGTTTTGGAGTGGCATTTTTATTAGGCTAGATTATTTATCTACAACTTCGCCTTCGACAGCGTCGCCGTCATCGGATTTCTTATCTTCAGACTTTTTGTCGGAGCTTGCCTGCTGGTACATCTTTGCACCGATTGGCATAATCTTGTCGCCAAGCTCTTTAGCTGCAGCTTCAAGCTTTTCCTTGTCGTCTTCGTTCTTTTCGAGGACTTCCTTGGCAGCCTTAACAGCTTCTTCGATAGTCTTCTTATCTTCGTCAGAAATCTTGTCTTTGTACTCAGTCGGCATCTTTTCCGCATTGTAGATCTGCTGTTCGAGCTGATTCTTTGCATCGATAGCCTCGCGGCGCTTCTTATCTTCTGCAGCATGTTCTTCGGCCTCGCGCTGTGCGCGTTCAATATCTGCTTTGTCCATGTTACCAGAGTTCTGAATTGTAATGCTCTGCTCTTTACCAGTACCCTTATCCTTTGCACTAACATTCAAGATACCGTTAGCGTCTAGGCTGAAGGTAACCTCAATCTGAGGAACACCGCGTGGAGCCGGTGCGATACCATCAAGGATAAAGCGACCAAGAACCTTGTTATCCTTAGCAAATTCGCGTTCACCCTGCAAAACCTCGATTTCTACCTGTGGCTGGTTATCTGAAGCGGTACTAAAGACCTCGGACTTGCTGGTAGGAATTGTAGTGTTGCGTTCGATAAGTGGAGTGCGTACGCCACCCATGGTGGTAATACCAAGAGTGAGTGGAGTAACGTCAAGAAGAAGAACATCCTTAACATCACCAGCAAGAACGCCGCCCTGGATTGCAGCACCAACAGCAACGACCTCGTCCGGGTTAACACCCTGCATTGGATCCTTGCCGAAGAACTTCTTTACGCGTTCGACGACAGCTGGCATACGGGTCATACCACCAACCATAACGATTTCGTCGATATCCTTTGCATCAAGCTGAGCGTCCTTCAAAGCCTTTTCGACTGGGCCGTTTAGGCGATCAAGAAGACCAGCAACTAGCTCTTCGAGCTTTGCGCGGGAAAGAGTTAGCTCAAGGTGCTTAGGACCATCGGCATCAGCAGTAATGTATGGAAGGTTGATTTCGGTTTCGTTTGCGGAAGAAAGTTCCTTCTTTGCCTTCTCAGCTTCATCCTTGATGCGCTGCATAGCAGTAGGATCTTTGCGTAGGTCGATACCGTTTTCTTTCTCGAAGTTTTCGAGGATGTAGTTAACAATAATGTTATCGAAGTCTTCACCGCCTAGGTGAGTATCACCGTTGGTAGACTTAACTTCAAAGACACCATCGCCAAGCTCGAGGACGGAAACATCGAATGTACCACCACCAAGGTCGAAGACTACGATCTTCTGGTCGTCTTTCTTTTCTAGGCCATAAGCTAGAGCAGCTGCGGTAGGCTCGTTGATAATGCGGCGAACTTCGAGACCAGCGATTTTACCAGCATCTTTCGTTGCCTGGCGCTGAGAATCGTCGAAGTATGCAGGAACAGTAATAATAGCTTCTGTTACAGGCTCGCCAAGGAAAGCTTCTGCGTCAGCCTTAATCTTGCTAAGAATCATAGCAGATACTTCTTCTGGAGTCTGATCTTTGCCACCTAGAGTAACGGCAACACCATTACCCTTTTCGACAATCTTGAACGGAACAACGTCCTTATCACGCTTGACTTCTTCATCGCTATATTTGCGACCGATAAGGCGTTTGATGCCATAGATGGTATTCTCTGGGTTTGTGACGCGCTGGCGCTGTGCAACCTTACCAACAAGGCGCTCGCCCTTCTTTGTAACTGCAACTACAGATGGAGTCGTGCGATCGCCTTCGCTGTTTGTAATAACTTCTGGCTTACCAGCGACCATGTATGCGAATGCAGAGTTTGTTGTACCGAGATCGATACCAATAATTTTACCCATTATTTTTCCTCCTTAGAAAAATCTTTGCTTATCTGCTTATGTTTAGCACTCTTTCACTATGAGTGCTAAATTTGTTCTCATTATATGCGTTTAGCAGAACGATGTCAAGAGTGCTAAATGGTTTTTCTTGCTATTTTCTATCTCTATCTTTAGAATAGAGATACAGGTTTCACCCTAGCTCTTTCAGGAGGTGATAATATGAGCATAAAAGGTAGAATCTATATTGCAGGCCCCGACGTCTTTTTACCAAACGCAGTCAAGATTGGCGAGGAGTACAAGAAAATCTGTCGTAAATACGATTTCTTGGGACTTTATCCGCTCGATAATGAGAACAATTTTGGTAGCAAAGAGATTTTCAAGGGTAACAAAACCCGAATCGACCAGGCGGATATCGTGGCGGCTAATATCAATAGCTTCCGCGGAGACACCATGGACGATGGTACTGCATGGGAAATCGGATACGCATACGCCACCAAAAAGCCCATCTTCTGCTATACCAACGATAATAGAAGCCTTATCGAAAGATTAGGCGCCGTAGATGCCGAAGGTAATTTCGTAGAAGATTTCAATAAGCCCGTAAACCTCATGATCGCCGAAGCAGCCACAGAAATCGTTTGTGGCAGCTTCGAGGATTGCATTAAGGCCATCGCAAGACGCTATGGCTAATCACCGACAACGCAAAGACCGCCCCGAAGGACGGTCTTTTTGCTAGTCTTTCTTTTTCTCTTCTTTTTTCTTCTCGTCTTTATGTTTCTTGAAGCATTCGTGTTTTTTCTTCATCCAGAGCTTGTCTTGGCGAACAAGCTTCTTCGAATCTTCTGGATTCTTTAGCATAACTTTTAGAGCCTCTTCCGCATAGACGCCGTTCTGGCTACCTTTAAACAGGATTGCTGCACCCTTCTTTGCCTTTTCTTCAACAAATTCGCCAGCATGCTTCGGATGTCTGAAGGTCTTAATATTACAGCCGTTCTTCTTGGCGGCTGGAGCAAGATGAATCCTGGCTTCCTCGCCAATCGTAATAACCAGGTCGAGTTTTTCTGGGTCACAATATTCACCAACCTCTTTGTGAGCATCGGCAGAAGTATCGCCAAGCTCATTCATACTACCGAGCACCGCAATGCGCTGAGGAGAATCAATCTCGTAAAGCATACCCAGCGCAGCCTTAACGGCGAGAGGCGAGGCATTATATGTATCGTCGATAAGAATCGTCTCGTTCTTGCCATCAAGACACTGCATACGACCAGGAACGGAAGGAATCTTGCTTAGAGCTGGCTCAAGAGTCTTAATATGGATGCCAAGCTTTGTTGCGACTGCCGTAGCAGCAAGCATAGCTTTTAGGGCTGGCTCGCTGAGAGCTGGAATCTTAACCATAAGCCTACCAAAATCTTTCGAAGACAATTCACCCTCATAGCCCGCAAGCGGAGTTCTCTTGGTTTCAATGAAACGGAAGTCCGAGTATTTATCGTAACCATACATTACGAAGCGGTTTTCAAGATAATCTGCAGGAATATCCTCTTCGTTCACAATGGTTGTATCCGCAAAATCTGCAACCGATAGTTCTTCCCTAGCCACATTGTCTAAAGTCTTGAAATATTCCATGTGCTCTTGAGAAATAGCCGTCACGACAGCAATATCAGCGTGTAAATATTCACCAAAATGAGGAATCTCGCCAGGATGATCCGTGCCAAGCTCCTGAACAATTACATCCGGAACGTCGTCTTCTTTGATGCGTTTCTTCATCTCTTTAAAGACCTTGAACCAGGCCTTGATAGAGCGGACAGAATCTTCTGGATACTCTACACCAAGCAGCGCAAGCGGCACAGACATATCTGCATTGTAGTTCTTGTTTGATACACGCACTGTTTTATCACAAGCGCGAAGCACGGTAGCAATCGCAGCTTTCGTAGTCGTCTTACCGACAGAGCCTACTACAACTACAAGCGTCGGTTCATATTTTCTAAAGTATTTTCGAGTATATTTTTCTAAGCGTTTGCGGACGAATTTCTTGAACATACTTTAATTATACCGACATTTTGCTTTTGTTTTTATTAACAAACTTGGAAAATGAAGAATTTTAGATAATCCGTTTCTGGAACGTTTAGTAGAATTGGATGATCTGGGCCTTGTTGGCGCTCTTCAATCTGTTTTAGCTCAACGCCAGCTTCGCGCGAGGCATCAAGAAGCATCTTTTTGAAGTTCTCGTGGCTCATAAAATGCGAGCAAGAACAGGTCGCAAGATAACCACCACGCGGCAAAGCTTTCATGGCAAGATAATTGATTCTCTTATAGCCATCGTAAGCATTGTGGATAGTTTTGCGAGATTTCGTAAAGGCTGGCGGATCAAGGATAATAAAGTCAAAATCATTTTTCTTGATTGTTTCAAGATAATCAAAGGCGTCAGCCACAGCAAACTCGATTTGGGAATTATCAAAATTCAAGGCAACATTCTTCTTGGCTTGTTCAATAGCGCGCTCAGAAATATCCAAAGAGACTACTTTCTTTGCGCCACCTTTTGCAGCATTAAGGCCAAAGGAGCCAGTATGCGTAAAGCAATCTAGGACAGTTTTGCCTTTTGCGATATTACTAATTGCGCGGCGATTCATCTTTTGATCAACAAAGAAACCAGTCTTTTGACCATTCTCGAAATCTACAAGATATTTAATGCCGTTTTCGATAATCTGAATCTCGGTGCTTTCTGGCTGAGTTTGACCTTCGCCAAGATACCAGCCCTTGCTCTGCTCCATACCTTCCAAATCTCGGATAGCAACGTCATTACGCTCAAAAATATGGTATTTGTCTCCGGATTCGGAGCCTTCATGAAGCACCTTCAAGATAGCGTTATAGATATCCGTTTTTCTCTTCTCGATGCCAAGAGACAAAACCTGAGAGACTAAAACCGTTCCGTATTGATCGAGCGTCAAGCCAGAGAAGCCATCCGATTCACCATGAATCAAGCGACGGCAGTTGTTATTCTCATCAAGAGGCAAAACCGTTTCGCGGTAAGCAAAAGCGTAGCGGACGCGGCGCTCCCAAAAAGCTTCATCAAATACGTCATTGGCGTTGCGAGAAATAATACGAACACGAATCTTGGAATTATCATTCACAAAACCAGAGCCAATATATGCGCCTTTCTCAGCAAAAACATCTACGATATCGCCATTCTCATACTTACCCTCAGTCTGAACGATTTCGTTATCGTAAACCCAAGGATGCTGAGTATTTTTCTGTCGCTCGTAAGCACGTTTAGAGATAATTACTTTTGGATAGTTTCGGTTAGTTTTCATCTTATTTCTCGAGGAAGTTCTGGACCTTTTTATTTGCCATCAAAACACCACCAATAATTGCGCCGATTGTCGCAACGAGCATATCTAGCATCGTGTCGTCCACGCCAGTAGTAACAAGCTGCTGCATATGCTGACCAAGACATTTATCACAGAAGAATTCGAAAAATTCCCAAGCCACAGCAACAGAAATCGAGAAGAAGATCATGAACATACCCCTGAAGACGGCTGGAGTTTTCTCGGCTTTAAAATAACGAAGCATATAGAAGCCAATCAAAGCCGTACCAGCCCCAGAGAGCGTATGGACCGCCTTGTCATAGAGAGGAACTGTCTTATACAAATCCGCACTAATGCCGAGGCTCAAAGCAAGAATAAGGAAGACGTAATACATAAGCTCGACGCGATAGGAGATTTTAATACGGAAGAGCTTACTAAAAATCTCTGGCAAGAAAGGCAAGATTACACCTGCAATTACGCCGCCCCACTTCGAATAGTTTGGATCAAAAATGCAGCGGAACAAGAAAACAATCGCTATAACTATGATAGAGATCTTAAAGGTTAATAAAACTATTTTACGTGTTTTATTCATATTGTTATGATACTTATTTATTCGTTAGAATGGCAAGCGTGCCCGCTATCTTTAAATCAAAATTTGGATTAGCATCGAGGAATTCATTTACAGCTTTCGCACTGCCCGGCAAAGCAGCGTTGCGATAATCATGAACAGCAACAATCGCACCCGGAGCAAGCTTTGGCAAGATTAGCTCGAACGAGGTTTTGATCGAATCATAATAATCGCCATCAAGAAGCGCAAAAGAAATCTGGCTTGGCAAATCCGAATCAGGATCAAGCTCGTTAAACCAAGCCTTCTTGATAACTGGCTCAGGTAGTTTGTATTTCTTAAATTTATGACTTACAGAATCAATACTCGCTTTTAGCTCGCCAGGCTTAAATGCCCAACCATCACCAGATTTATCTTCGGCACTTTTTTCTGGAAGACCTTCGAAAGAATCGTAAAGCCAGAGCCATTTTTCTGGCCAGTTCTTCATCTGCTCGGCAAGGCGAACCGAAGTATCACCAGTATAGCAACCAAATTCCACGACATCGCCTGGAATGTTTTCGGTTTCGGCTAGTGCCTCTAGCACGAAGGCAAGCTCGTGCTCAGATATCTGTAAGTCTTTTGCCATTATTAGTCCAAAAACTCGATTTCTTTTAGAAGCTTTGCGAAGTTTTCGTGAAGAGTTTTGACATCACCGGAGTTGTCTAGGTAATAATCAGCAATGGCGATTGGGCCACCCTTCTCAAGATTCTCAATTTCGGAGCGGTCGCGTTCTGCGGCGGCCTTTGCATCGAATGGACGATCTGGGCGTTCGGCAAGACGCTTGCGACGAATAGCTTTTGGAACAACAATAGCAATAACGGTCATCTCGGTTGGCCATTCCTTGCGAAGAATATTGTATTCGGTCCAGCTATATACGCCGTCAAGAATGATGCGCTTCTGGCCAGCAGCAATCAAATCTTTTGCTTCCTTGATTGCACGCTTTACAACAAAATCCTTGCCTTCCTTGGCGCGGATTTCTTCGCGGAATTTCTTTTCACTTTCACCATCTTCGCTGCGCTCAACACCAGCTTCAGCCATAGCTTTATAGATAATGCCGCCAAAGTATACTTTTGGAATGCCACGTTCTGTCAAATAATCGATGGCTGTAGACTTACCGCTACCGCACATACCAACAATCGCTAAAATCTTTACATTTGAGTCGTTTTCTTTATTTGACATATTTCTCCTTTATTATTTAATTTATATCTGTTTCTGGCTAAAATGTCAATCCGTCTACCCCTTATATGGAATCGCTTAAGCTTGCAAATGACGCGAAAAATTCTTAGACTAAAGATGTTTGTGCCCTTCATAGGGCGAAGTTCTTTATCCTTGGACTGGAGGTGGGAATTATGAAAAGTCCAAAATACATCAAAGTCCGCATGAAGTTCGATGGCCCGTTATGCCAACGCGCGTTCTTGGAAGCTTCCAGGAACCTGAGACACAACTATGGGGTGTTCATAAACACCACCTTCGATTGCGTCTATACTTCCGCGGATACAATCTCAGCCACAGCAACATACTACAATCCTGGCAGAAAGCTCAAGAACGCTTTAACTTGGTATTGGCTTAGACCAAAGAAACTACTCCGAGTAAGAGTTCATACGGATTGCAGCGTAGAGCTTTGCTGATTATTCTTCAAAGAAGCTCATTCCAAAGCACAAACACGAAAACAGATACCAAGATCAACACGAAAACCAAAATCAAGACAGAAACGGAAACAAAAAAGAATGCCTCGCAAGGATTTGCGGGGCTCTTTTTATGTTTTAGATAATTTGTAGGATTCTATTCCAAAGCTCATCAACAAGTGCTTTATTGATATTGCCAACTACAGACAAGCCAGAAGCACCAGACTCAATGAACTCACGAACGATGCTCACAATAGCACTCTTATCTATTGAGTCGATGGCTTTTGGAAGGTCGTCAAGTAGCTCGTATTTATCCCTGAGCGCATAGCCCTGAAGATAACTATTAGAAATCTGATCGGCGGTCTGAGCAAGCATCTGCAAACGACCAAAGGCGTAAGTTTTTGCCTGATTAATATCCGCTTCAGAAATATCTCCGTTCATAACACGCGTGAGCTCAATAACAATAAGGTCGAAGAGTTCCGAAGCATTTTCAGCATTCACTTCGCCATCAAAGTCCCAGTTACTTGCGAGGCTATCGCAGCCAACATCTGAGCCCATGCCGTAGACAATACCGCGACTTCTGGCAGTACCAAAGATTTTGCTGCTCATCGTACCGTTTAGGATGTGATTCAAGATTGCCATCGCCTGATATTCTCTCTGCGACAAATCTCGGTTAATTACAAAGCTAAAACCAAAGCTTAGATTGCTTGCATCCTTGCGACGGATTAGGATTGGCTTCGTGCTATGGTAATCTGTTTTTGGAATCTCCAAGTGTTCGCCTTTTGCAAGATGCCAGCCTTCGAGCATATCTATAATCTTGTCTTTGCGGCCTTCAAGACCACCGCAGACAATAAAGCGCATATTTTCTGCAGTATGGGTGCGGTCATGGTGTTCCTGAACATCTTCCAGTGTAATATTGCGAAGAGTTTTGATGCGTTCGCTATAAGTTAGAGCCTTTTCGCCAAGCTCTTGCTGAAGCTTTGGCCAGATAAGACGGCAGTAATCGTTCTGATAACCAGTAAGTTCCGAGCGGACATTGCCCTTCTCGGCAGACATTTCCTTTTCGTTGAATTTTGGACGCGCAATCGCGAGCTCCTGCAAGCGCAAGACACGTTCCCACTCAAAATCTGCACATTCAGCTTCGTAAGCAATAAAGTAATCTGAAGTCCAAGCGTTATGATAGGCGCCATTCTTTGTAAACTCGCTCTCGTAAGCTTGCTCGTCCGAAAATTCCGCATTTTCACCAAAGGCCATATGCTCCATCAAGTGAGCAACTTCGTAGATCTCAGGAGACTTCGTAAAACGGTTTCCGGCACGGAAAATAGCATGAAAATTCATCACTCCCGCACCAGGAACATCGATGAGGAGACCACGCGCGCCAGACTTTAGTTTTACTTCTTCAATAGTATGTTTCATTTACTGACGATATCTGTAATACAACTTAAATACCTATTATCTAATTTTAGAGACTAAGGTGGGTTTTATCAAGGGAGGTTAAAGATAAAGGTTCAAGAAACCTAAAAAAGACCCCTTAACGGAGTCTTTTTATTTATCTAGCGACGGCCATTCTTTTTGTTCTGGCGGGCTTTTTTCTTGTTCTTGCGAGCTGCGTTACGAGCTGCATTGCGATGCGTATTAGAGCCGGTTGGCTTATCCGAGTGGACACGATGAATGTTTTCATTCGTGCTAATACCGTGTTCATCTTTACTAAACTCGTCGTCCATATTCTTTGGACCAGCAGAGATTTCGTTAACGCCCTTCTCTGTTGCGCTCTGAGACATCTTAGTAAGCTCGGTATCATACTTATCGTCAGATACTTCTGCAACTTCCTGACGGCGAATGCTTAGCAAGATATGCATTACTTCTTCGCGAAGCTTGCGCTGCAAGCCATCGAATAGTCTCTGAGATTCGGAGCGATATTCTACTAGCGGATCACGCTGACCGATAGAGCGCCAGTGGATACCTTCGCGGAGGTGCTGCATGTTTTCAAGATGCTGCATCCAGAGAGTATCGAGAACCTGGAGATAAACTTCACGCTCGATCTTGCGCATGATGTCTTCACCAAATTCTAGCTCTTTATCATGATACATTTCTTCGACAGCGATAGTTGCTAGACGGTTACGTTCTTTCTCTTTGCGGATGCGACCAATTGTATCAATTAGATCATCATCAAGATCAAAGACAGCCTTGAAGTTCTTTGCGAAATCTTTGTTTACACGGGAGCTAAACTGAACAAGCTCAGCAATCTCATCTTTATACAAGCGAGTAATCTCTGGGCGGATGTTATCGCCTTCGAGAATACGGCGGCGCATCGTATAAACAACTTTACGATGGCGAGAGATAACGTTATCGTACTGAACGACGTTCTTGCGGGAATCAAAGTTGAAACCTTCGATACGTTTCTGTGCCTGTTCTAGAGTCTTGCTTACTGCAGAGTTGCGGATTGGCTGGTCATCGTCAACACCAAGGCGCTTCATAAGCATAGAGATACGATCACCCTGGAAGATACGCATTAGGTCGTCTTCGCAAGATACGAAGAACTGAGTAATACCAGGATCACCCTGACGGCCACCACGACCACGGAGCTGGTTATCTACACGGCGGGAATCATGGCGAGCAGTACCAATAACTACAAGACCGCCAAGTTTCTTTACGCCTTTACCAAGCTTGATATCTGTACCACGACCTGCCATATTAGTTGCTAGAGTGACAGCACCCTTTTCGCCAGCCTTAGCAACAATCGCAGCCTCACGCTCGTTGTTCTTTGCGTTCAAGATTTCGAATGGAATACCTTCTTTTTCGAGGTAAGCAGCAATTCTTTCGTTGTGTTCGATAGAATCGGAACCAACTAGAACTGGCTGACCCTTCTCATGGTAATGTTTTACAGCCTTTGCGATAGCCTTGAGCTTTGCAGCACTCGTGCGATAGATTAAATCGTCCTTATCTACACGAATGATTGGCTTGTTCGGTGGAATCTGGACAACGTCGAGGGCGTAAATCTGCTGGAACTCTTCTGCTTCGGTAAAGGCAGTACCGGTCATACCAGATAGCTTGCGATACAAACGGAAGAAGTTCTGGAAGGAAATCGTAGCAAGGGTCATAGATTCCTGGCGAACTTGAACGGATTCCTTTGCCTCGATAGCCTGATGCAAACCTTCGTTATAGCGGCGACCATTCATTAGACGGCCAGTATGTTCATCAACGATAACAACTTCACCGCTCTTAGTAACAACGTAATCTTTATCACGCTTAAAGAGAGTTTCTGCACGGAGAGCCTGTTCTAGGTGATAAACAAGGCGGGTATTTGCGGTCGAGTAAAGAGTATCGACACCAAGGATCTTCTGGACCTTGTCAACGCCTTCGTCGGTCAAAGTAACCGTGCGGCGTTTTTCGTCAACGATGTAATCTTCGTCTGATAGCTGAGCACAAACCTTTGCGAACTGATAGTAGCTCTCTGGGTTATCTGCAGCTGGAGCAGAAATGATAAGAGGCGTGCGAGCTTCATCGATCAAGATAGAGTCGACCTCATCTACGATTGCGAAGTTAAGTTCGCGCTGACGTAGATAGTTTGCATCCTTGACCATGTTATCGCGAAGATAATCGAAACCAAACTCGTTGTTTGTACCATAGGTAACATCACAGTTATAAGCTTCCTTACGAGTACATGGCTTGAGGTGCTTCATGCGAGGATCGTCATGATCATCGTTCTCGTATTCAGGATCATACATGAAGCTAGCTTCGTTAATAATACAACCCGTAGAAAGACCCAAGAAGTGATAGAGCTCACCGTTCCAGCCGGCGTCACGCTGTGCTAGGTAATCGTTTACCGTAACAACATGAACACCACGACCAGTCAAAGCGTTAAGATATGCAGGCGCAACAGCAACAAGAGTCTTACCTTCACCAGTCTTCATCTCGGCAACGTTGCCTTCATGAAGGGCGATACCACCGATGAGCTGAACATCGAATGGACGCATGCCAAGAACACGATCGCTAGCCTCGCGAACGAGTGCGAATGCATCTTCTAGAACAGCATCGAGAGCCTTTGCGTCGTAGTTCTTATCGCTGCGGTCGATTTCTTTAGTCTTCTTATCCTTTTTAGACTTCTTGTCTTTCCTGGACTTGGAATCTTCTTTGACAGATTCTTTCTCGGCCTTTGCCTTTGCAAGAGCGCTTTTCGCTTCGTCTTCTTTCAAGATCTTGCGAATGCGCTTCCTAAGAACCTCGGTTTGCTTCTGAAGTTCTTCGTCAGACATCTTGGCATATTTGTCTGCTAGGCCATTGATAGCGACAACGCGCTTGCCCATGCGGCGCAAAGTTTTCTTCTGCGCATCACCAAAAATATGCTGCAAAAAGATAGTTAGACCAGACTTATCTGCTAGCTTATCCGTAGGCTTCTTTTCTTTGCGTGCTTTTTTGCTTGTTTTAGTAGCGTTTTTGATATTTTTTGTGTTCTTAGACTGTTTTGCTGCTTTTTCTGCTACTTCTGCCACCCTTTGTTGCTCTGACCTCTTCTTTTCCATTGTAATAGTATATCATGCCGCCACTAAAATTATTTCTTGAGCAAGCGACCGAAGATTCCTTTCTTGTCGTGGTTAGTCTTTTCTGTCTTGAAACGGCGAATCTGACCATCAAGCTTTGCTTCTAGAAGATCAATGCCAGCGAATACGTTAGATGCTTCGTCCTTTGCAGCGATAACCTTGCCACCAGGAATATCTAGAGATGCGGAGATCTCATACTTGTTGCCGTGCTCGCGGTTTACCTGAGTAACAACAATCTTTACAACTACGTCTTTGCGGTTCTGGCGAGGTAGATGGCGATCTAGCTTACCAATACGCTTTTCGACATACTTAGTTAGACCAGCTTCGACTTTGTAGTTCGAACCAGTAACTTCAATATTTTCAATCATTTAGAGTTTCTCCTTTCCGTCTAAATATTTGCGTAGAACTTCCGGAACAGTTACCGAATAGTCTTCGTTCTGATAATTCTCGATAACTGCAACCATCGCGCGACCAAGAGCGAATGCTGTAGCGTCATTGGTGTGAACTAGCTCAACTTCGCCATCTGCACGGCGGACACGAGTAGCCAAACGGCGAGACTGATAATCTGTCATGTAGTCCGCGGTATGCGTTTCGCGATACTTGTTCTGGCCTGGCATCCAAACCTCGATATCGATACCACGAGCATCCGGTTTACCGATGTCGTAGGTACACTTCTGAATGACACGATATGGAAGCTCAAGCTGTTCGACTAGCCAGCGCTGAATGGCAACAAAGAGTTCGTGCTCTTTGCGGCTGGTTTCTTTCGTAGAGAAGCTCTCCATTTCGAGCTTATCGAACTGATGCATACGAATAATGCCTTCCATATCTTTGCCATAGGTGCCAGCCTCTTCACGGAAGCTTGTTGCGTAACCTAGATAGCGGATTGGAAGTTCTTTTTCGTCAAAGATTTCGCCCTGGTGCATAGAACCAAGAACATGCTCAGCGCTACCTTGTAGCCAGAGTTCCTGACCTTCGATCTTGTAGCGATCTTCGCGTGGCTCGAGGCGATCCATAGCATCATACATATCCGTACGAAGCATTAGTGGAGGCAAAACAAGAGTAAATGGCTTAGTTGAGATACCTTCGAGATTGTTCTTTTCAATGATTTCTTTGATGACATTTTCGTCACTTAGAGAGTTCATGACAAAGTTTACGATTGCCATCTGGAGCTTTACCATGTCGCCCTTGATGTATGCGAAACGAGAACCCGTAACCTTTGCAGCACGTTCCTTGTCTAGCCAACCGCGTTTCTGCGCCAAATCATAGTGAGTGCGTGGCTCAAAGCTAAACTTTGTTGGTTCACCACAAACTTCAGCAACGACGTTTTCGTCCTCTGATAGACCTACAGGAACATCATCTTCTGGAATATTCGGAACAGTCTTTAGCTTGCTAATAAATGATTCTTCGACTTCGGCTAATTTTGGTTCAACTTCGGCGAGTTGCTTTTTGAGCGCCTTGCCCTGCTCAATAAGAGCAGCATCGGGCTTGCCATTTTTCATCTGAGCAGCGATGGTGTTGCGTTCGCGCCTTAGGCCATCAATCTTGACCGAGAGCTCTTTGCGCTCATCGTCAAGCTTCAAAATCTCTTCGAGGTTAATTTCGCCCTCGTAGCCTTTATTGCGAATGGCATCCTCCACCTTGCCACGATTCGCCCGGATATAATTTATATCTAGCATGATACCTTTATCATACCATTATTTACTTATATGTTTCAAACAACTCACCGCTTTATTTAAGGTAAAAAATATAGTAGTATAATAATTCAAAGTTTTTGCAACTTTGCACATTGATATTTCAAGAAAGGTCGTGATTGTTTTGCTGTCTTATTATGACGGAGATACCCCTATCCTTTGGGGTGCCATGTACGATGCCAAGAAGCTAGACAATGGCAGAGAGCTCTTTAACGAGCGCCACGCTTTAGCTATCCTGGCAACAGAAATCGTTAACTACACCAACACATCATCCCTAGATTCAAGAACCACGCTTAGTCTTGACGGAGTCGATCGAGAGAAAGGTCTTTATAACATCCTGTTAGACCTTCCGCTTGATCCTAGCGTTGGCGGTAGACTATATCGCTTGATCAATCAGGCATTTCCTGACGATAGCGAAGCAGTAGATAAGTTTGTTTGCATTAGCGAGAAACTTATCACAGTCAAACTGGATTCTATGCTTGCTGCCTACAAAAAGATTCCGCATATATCGTACCTGTTTTCGAACGAGCCAGAGATTGCTTGTCAGATGTATGATTTGCTCGAATTTACACCCGTAGCACAACAGAAGCGAATCTCGAGAGATTTCTCTTATCTTGTACCGAAAGACTATCAGCAAGACGCAATCCTGCAGGACGTAATCAAAATGCTCGGCAAAGATGCTAAGTATCTCGAAGAGCTCAAGATTTTGAGCGTAACAAGCTTCAAGGATTTGCCTCCGGCAGCAAGAAAACGCCTCGGGGCTACGCCGAACCACAAGAATGTTTTACTTCATCTTGCGATTCGTCCTTCAGAGACAGATACTGTTTTTGACAAGAATTATTGGGAGATGTTTCACACAGCAATCAACTTTAGTTAGGGGGGGGATAACATGAACAAGATTGCTATACTCGAATTCATCCGATGGCGCGCCTTAATCGCCGAGGTAAAAGACTATATCGAAAAAGTCTTTCTCGACGGTTTCAGAAGTCGCGGTTTTACGATTTTAGACGAAGTGCCAAGCTATCCATCGACGGACCCGACGGTTTATTTCGTTGGCGCCCAGATTAACCAGTGGAAAGAAAAGCTTGACGACTTAGGCTACTTTGCAAATCCGCAAAACTGCATCCGCTTGCAGAATATGCACCTGTTCTACACAGACGAAGCCATGCGCTTTTGCTCCTGTTTTAGAACCGAAGGTGCTATTGCTCCGGCAGATTATTTCCAGCAGATGCTTGATGCAGCTATAATTTTCCTTAAAGAGATTGGCGTAGCTGAAGAGCGCATTTGCATCAAGGCAAATCGTTACCTGATGGAGCTTTTCGAATCTGATCGCGAGATATTACTCGAGACCGAGACAACCTCCTACTACCGTTGGACTTACGGGGAGGAAGATTTGTCTGGCCTCGGGCTCACGCTCGCTATCAGAAACAAGGACACCGGAGAACCATACGATATCGGAAACGTAATTCAGATTTCAAGAAACAACTATCCGATAGCCGTAGAATGGGGCTTTGGGCTCGAGACATTGCTTACCGCAATTCTCTCGGAAGATTGCCCGATTCAGTTCGCAGATTTGCCAACAGAAGCATTGACGCTTAGCAACGGCAACAATAAGGCTCACAAAATGCTCGATGCGATTCTGACGCTGCGTCACTTTGCAGCTTACAAGATTACCCCGGGTAAAGGCGGAGTCAACGAGATGGCGGGCAGCTATTGTTGTGGCTTTGCCTACCAGGCACTTGTCGTGAATGAGCTTTCGTATTCGGAAGCTATTAGCCTCGCCATAGACGTCCTTAAAGAAGCCGGAAACCACTACCCTATCCTTGATCGCATTTCTTTCTATCTTGGCAGAATTAATTATCTTTTGTCTTTGCCGCCCGAAAGCGACTTAGATGACAAAAAATTATTAAAGGCTGTAAAATTAGATAGGAACTTAATTTCAAGGATACGACATGAGAAACAAAGAACTCTATAGTGTAGACGAAATCAAGAACATGAGTTACACCGATTTCGTTGGCTTTGTTAATCAGTGGAACGTGCCTCCTGGGGCTTTCGTGACGCTTAACAAATGGCGCGTCTTCGGCAACATCACAAAAGAATCAAAACTTCTTGAAATCGCTTGCACGACTGGTTTTTCCTCTCGTGAATTAGCTCTTAATACCGGTTGTTCTGCAACCGGTATTGATATTTCTAAGAAATCTGTCGAAGCCGCAGAAAACAATCACAAACTGTATGCGCCTGAGGCAAACCTGAAATATCTTGTCGCAGATGGACATACTTACTCGAACGGAGAGAAATACACCCACGCTTTAGTCGGTGCAGCTCTCCGTTTTTTCAGCGATCCACAAAAAGCACTCGACCATATTACAAATGACTTACTAGAAGATGATGGACTACTTCTTAGCTGCGAGTTTTATGTCGAGAAAAAGATTCCAAAGACGCTCGTCGAGAAGGCTAAGAAGATTTTTAATATGACCGTCACCCAGCAAGACTACAAAGAGGTGATGAAGGTCTACAAAGGCCTCACTCTTCTCTACGAAGATAGGAATACTATCGAGATGGAAACCGACGAGGAGCTAGAACACTATACTGTCTCCTCGATTCAGAAGTTCGACAAGGAAAATCCAGGCTACTCCAAAGAAGCCCTCAAGGTCATGCACGATAGACTACTCGAGATTAAACAGATGTCTAATGAGCTCCGTCCATACCAGAGATACAACGTATTGGTTCATAAAAAAGATTCCAGAATCTACCCTGGAAGATATACGGAATTATTCTAATGATTCTGACTGGTTCGGAAATCCAGAAACAGGTCAAAAAGGGCTCGATAATAATTGAGCCCTTTACTGAGAATTTATTGAATCCAAATAGCTACAACTATCGCCTCGGCAAAACCCTACGCATCGTTACGGACGATATCATTGATCCGCGACAAGAGGCGGATTTTACAGAGGTAACTATCCCTGAAGAGGGTTATATTTTGGAGCCAGATAAGCTATATCTTGGTTCAACGGTCGAGAAGATCGGGAGCGAAGAATTCGTGACGAGTTTGATTGGTCGCTCTTCGATCGGCAGGCTCGGAATGTATCTACAAATTACGGCAGACCTTGGTCAGCTTGGCCGCGCACATTGTTGGACACTAGAAATTCGCGTCGTGCAACCGCTGCGAGTTTATGCCGGTATGCGCATTGGGCAAGTTAGTTTCTGGAAGCCAGCCGGAGATATCGACAAACTCTATACCGCAGGATACACTCGCTTCAATACACCACATCAAAACAAAGCCATAGTTACAGGAGGAAAAGCATGATTTTGACAGGTAGCAAAATTGCCGAATGTCACAAAGATGGGATTATTGTAATCGAGCCTTTTGATCCAGATTCCATTACGACCGATTCTTATGATTTTCATCTTGGAAACACCCTGCTCTGTTACAAAAACCGCACCTTGGATGCGCGCCAAGACAATGAGACCGAAGAGATTCAAATCCCAGAAGACGGCATAGTTTTGGAGCCAGGCAAGATTTATCTTGGTTCGACTCTGGAACGTATCGGCTCAAAAGAATACGTCCCGATTATTCGTGGTAAATCTTCGACAGGAAGGCTCGGATTGTTTGTCCATATTACTGCTGATTTGATAGATATCGGCTCAATCAACCAATACACCCTCATGTTGAACGCCACGCAGCCAGTAAAAATCTACCCTGGCATGCCGATCGGTCAGGTGACTTTTTGGGTTCCGTATGGCAATATCGACAAATTGTATGACGGAAAATATAACGGCCTCGAGGGACCGCAAGCTTCACAATCTTTCCGCGATTTCTCTTAATATTCGAAGAAGATTTGCTTTGTTTCTAGGTTAATCCTAGCTTCGTGACCATATGGCACGACAAGCTGAGGATCGGTATGGCCGAAGCTTAGATTAAAGATAATTGGCGCGTCAGAATATTCACGAAAAGTGTCTCTAATAATTTTTCGCTGCTCTTTGCGATATTCGATGCGCTCGTTTTTGCCAATTTGTTTATCGAAAGCAAGAGTTTTTGGACGACCAACAAGTAGAGCCTTAGCATTCTTAAAAATCCCACGCTCACCCATACCCTGAAGCGCACTTTTAACATGTACTGCCGTAGGCATATCTTCCGCAGTTTCAATAAAGATAATTTTGTCCGAATCGCCGAGTTTTAGAGGGTTGCCAGATGCAAGATACTCGAAAATACATTCAAGGCAGCCACCCCAAAGTTCACCCTTAACTTCGCCAGATTTTTGTTTTGAGATCCACTGCGTTTTTAGAGCTTTTTCGCGCTCTTTTTCTACTTTCAAGCCTTCTTCGCTAGACCAGTCAGAATCTGCCTCCTTGCAGTAGCTCGGCTGTTTGATTTCGACTTCACCGACATGATTGATTGCGTTCATAATCGAAGCAACGGTATAAGCATCCATGCCGCCAGCCATCGCAAACTGCGTCATAATCGAAGCGCCGTAATAGCAAGGCACGCCAAGACTACTTAGAAATAGATTGAGATGGGTATTATCACTGTAGCCGAAGAATGGCTTTGGATTATTGCGGATTATTTCCTTGTCCAGATATTTCAAAATACGCACTTCATCATCGCCACCGATGGTCGTAAAAATAGCAACAACGTCTTTGTCTTTGAAAGCAGCATTCAAATCTTTGGCGCGCTTTTCAGGAGTATTATCCGTAGAAAGAGTAGTAGGATAGAGCTTTGCATCAAGACCGAGAAGATCCTTAATGGCGGCTTCGCCACGCTTGTAGACATGAGGAAAATAGCCGGCAGTATCGGCTGACGGCGAGAGAATAGCAACACAGCCCTTAGGCCTTAAGGTCTTCATTTTCTCCATGGCGATTTCTCAAAAAAGATTATTCTATTATGCCATATTTTGGCAGTTTTGTATAGAACGCTAGTCTAAACAACCCGTTAATTTCATTCTAGCATGCTATCGGTTTTCGGCGAGGATTTTCTTTTTTGACTATATAGATTTACTTGCGATTTTGGCAAGTAATTACACCTGAGCGTTATAGGCTCACCTGACATTACTTGCGGATTTTGCAAGTAAATAGCTATACGGCAAAAGATACTGGTCCAGTGCACTAATATTGACATATCTGTTATTTTATGTTGAAATCTAAGTAGTAGGGTTTCATATCCTAAGTCTTTTTCGAGAAGGAGGCAATATCTATGTCCAAGTCATTCGAGCCGACAATTCATATTTTCGGCATAAGCAGACTCGACCAGCTCCTTAGAGGCAACTCTTTCGCCTATATCGACGTTATCGATAATTTGGGGCTGCAATACCAGGATATCTTCGAAGCTTGCGGAGTAAGAATCCGTCCCGGCGCCGTGCTCACTTGCAAAGAATTCGCAACTGGTAAAGACAAAATCGCCATCGTATTCGCGCGCTCGAGGTGTAGCCTCGACAGTATCCGCAAGGCCGTAGGAAGAATTTCCGAAGAGGTCAGAGCGACAGACGAAAAGCTCTTCGATCTCTACATCCGCGCTCACAATGAAGGCTTCTTTACGGAGCTCGCAGATATTCCCGATCTCTGATATATATCGTTTCGCCCGCCGTCATGACGGGCTTTTTTCTTGTTTTATGTCTTTATATTGACTTTTTTGAATACTTATTGTATAATATATGTTGATTGTAGCAATTATTGCTCTCAATAGTAAACCTTGATCATGTCGGCAGACATCAAACCCCAAGCATTAGCATTCCCATAATCTACTTAATTACAAAAGGGCTCTAGAAGTACCGCCCATGTAATAGACATGGGTACCGGTTACGGCTATAAACCATTTCCTAATCAGGACATGGCGAAAACCGCGGTTAGAAAGGGTTTTGTTATGAAAATCTGTTATCTCAGTAAACTTGCAGAACACACCATCTTCGAAGGCTCCCTTCGTTCGGTCAAGCAAGTCAGTCGCGATTCGGGCCTTGTCTCGATTCTCTATCAAGCAGATTATCCTAACGGCTACGGCGTTTCTATTCTCCAGGCCATATGCACCACCCTGGACGAATACACGTCGCGTAGCACAAAAGGTTGCCCCTGGGAACTTGCAGTCATGAAGGATGGTGAACCTTTCTATGGCACGGATATTACGAATGATATTCGTGGCTATCTGACAGAAGAGGAAGTGCTCTCGCTTGCCCGTGAAATCAGAAGCTTCGGATAACAGCATCTGCGCCGCCCTCGACCAACCGGTCGAGGGCTTTTTCTTTCATATGATAAAATATGCTTATGGATAAGAAACTTAAAGCTTATATCGAAGAAGCCGAAAATCTCGCCAAGAAGCCAAGCAAAGATAAGCGCGAATACCACCTGACCATGCTCCAGCATTTCCAGCACGAGCGCCAGATTCATCTTTACGTCACGCTAGCTTTCGCATTTTATATGATTTTGTTCTTCCTAGCTTTCCTATTCTGCGCGATTTTTGTGAATGGTAGCCCGATCTTGAACTATTGCCTTGGGTTCATCACGCTAGCCCTAACCGTTACCGAAGTTTTGTACGTTCGCCACTATTATTTACTCGAAAACGGCTGCCAAAAGCTCGAAGAAATCTCCAGAAAATTCTTCCCAACCGACGATTGGAAGTAGTCTCCTATCAGGGGCTTTACTCTGTTTGAGAAATCTGATATAATAAGGTGCAATTATGAAAGAAGCAATCCAACCAAAAGACTATCGTTTTGTGGTCTTTGCCGATGAACAGGCAAAGTTTTCTTTCCTAACGCGCTCGACCGCTAAGTCGGAAGAGACAACCAAGTGGACGGATGGCAAAGAATATCCGCTCGTAAAGATTCAGATTTCGAGCGCATCTCACCCATTCTTCACTGGCGAGGAAAAGATCATCGATACCGAAGGTCGCGTCGACCGCTTCAAGGCTCGCGCACAGAAGGCAGCAGCTCTTCGTTCTACCCTCGGCAACAAGGTCACCAAAGCGAAGAAGGAAGCCGAAAAGAAGGCAGCAAAAGCCGACAAATAGGTTTTTACAAAATCTCCCCGAAATGGGGAGTTTTTTGTTGCTATAATACCCTTAATGAAACTTTTACTTCACACTTGTTGCGCGCCATGCAGCGTTTATTGTATTAAGTCTCTGCGCGAGGAGAATATCGAGCCGACCCTGTATTGGTATAACCCAAATATCCACCCTTATGCCGAATACAAGGCTCGCCGCGATTGTCTCGTAGATTACGCCAAACAAAAAGACGTCAAGCTTATTCTTGAGGATGCTTACGGACTAGATGAATTTTGCAAGAATGTTGTAGACAAGATTACGACCCGTTGCCAAGAATATTGTTATCCAAAGCGCTTGCGCCAGGCTTTTGAATACGCCAAGCAGAACGGCTACGATACGATTTCTACTACTTTACTTTACAGTATCTACCAGAAACATGATTTTATTGCCGAACTCATGGACAAATATGCCGAAGAATACGGTGTTGAGTTTCTATACCGAGATTTCCGTAAAGGCTGGCAAGAGGGCCAAGACGAAGCGCGCGCCGCTGGGCTTTATATGCAAAAATATTGTGGCTGCGTTTTCTCGGAAGAAGAATCTGGTATTGGGCGCGAAATCGGTCGCAAGATGAAAAAGCAAGGCATTTCACCTACCAATGCGAACGTGCGCAAGATTATCGAAGAATGCAAAGTCGACGGAATTATTGTGCCAGGAATCGTAAAAGGCGCAGTTAATGAAGCCTTCGGCGAAGAAGTTATAGACTAAAAATCTGGAAGCTGATCGAGAAGCTTTTTGATGCCTTCCGCTTGCAAGCTCCAGTAGGCAATCCAGCTATCCTCGTCGTCAAGCTCCGAATCATATTTCCAGACGCCGTTAATATTAACCTGCATGACAGGCGAGAAACAGAAGCCAGGAACCTTCTTTGGAGAGATTTTATCTACAACTTTAATATCTTCTGGGTTGGTCGAGACAAGTGTATTTACAACCTTAATTTCGTCGCCATCATGCCAAGCTAGACCATAGCCCCAGTTGAATCTACAGGCAACTTCACCACCATATTTATGAGCAACCTCGGCAAAAGTTTCAGCGCCAAGTTCGTCAGTATATTTGCCCTTCCTAGCAACCACAAAGGCTTTGTTGTGGTTCTTTGGATCATCTTCTTCTGCAACGCCGATTAGGTCGTTTGTATCATCGCGCGCAAGCACTGGTAAATCTTTGTATTGCTTTGCATATCCTAGCGCCTTCTCGGCTGCGATTTCGTCCGCAGTAAGTTTCGTCTCGTCTGGTTCTTCTAGATTTAGACCAAGATCAGCAAAAGACACGCCTTCATAGCCAAGTTTAGCCAGAATCTTTTTGAAGGTCATAACTTTTCCTGGGTTAGTAGTAGCAAGTAAAATCTGTCTCATTTTGAAATCCTTTCAGTTTTATTATATTGCATTTTTGTTTGGCCTGCTATAAACTAGAAATTGAAAATCATTTTCAATTTATGAGCGAGACATATAATACCAAACCAAGGCAAAAAGTCTTAGCCGCCATCAAGAAGCGGGCTGCGGATTTTGCCGCCAAAGATATTTACGAAGAGCTCGATCATGAAATTGGACTTACGACAATTTACCGCTTTATCGAAACTCTCGAGAACGAAGGCACGATTATTCGCGTATCCCAAGAGAATAATTCTGCCAGGTACCAATATGTTATACCTTGCGATGAGGCCGACCATTTCTATTTGAAGTGCGAAAAATGCGGCAAGCTTACACATATTGACTGCGAAGAAGTTAAGGGATTAATGGCGCACATTTCGGGCGAGCATCATTTCTTCCCGACAGATACACATATTATTATCAACGGCTTTTGTGGAGGCTGCAAATGAAGAAAAATCTAAAAATCCTTATCTTGCTCTTCGCTACTTTGTTTGTTGGGGTTGGCGCAATATTAATGCTCGGCAGCAGTCGCAAACATAGCGACAAGATTTCTATTGTTACGACAAATTTCCCGGCTTATGATTTTGCACGTGCCGTCGCAGGAGACAAAGCAGACATCAAGATGCTCATTAAACCTGGCGCCGAGCTCCATAATTACGAACCAAGCCCAAGCGACATTATAGATATCAAGAATAGCGACCTTTTTATTTTTAACGGTGGCGAATCTGACAAGTGGATCGAAGATGACTTGATTGGCAATGCAAAAGTTTTCAAGATGATGGACGCGGTCGAGCTAGTCGAAGAAGAAGCCGTCGAGGGCATGGAGAGCGACGAAGAAGAATCCGAAGAGGCGGAATACGACGAACATATCTGGACGAGCCTAAGGAATGCCCAGAAGATTATTAATAGCCTCACAGGCACTCTTAGCGAAATCTCGCCAGAAAACAAAGCCTACTTCGAGCAAAATGCCAAAAACTACAACCAAAGGCTCGCCGATATCGATACTAGTTTCCAGGAGATTATTTCTGGAGCCAAGCGCAAAACCCTCGTCTTTGGCGACCGCTTCCCTTTGCGCTATTTTGTCGAAGATTACGACCTAGATTACTACGCTGCTTTCCCAGGTTGTTCTGACCAGACCGAAGCCAGCAACCAAACTATCGCCTTCCTCGTAGACAAGGTAAAGAGCGAGAAAATCCCAGTTATCTTAAAGATCGAAATGAGTAGCGATACTATTGCAAGAACTATCGCAAAGGAGGCTGGAGTCAAATATCTGACTTTCAGTTCTGCGCACACTATCTCGGCAGAAGATTTCGATAACGGCAAAACTTATGCCGATATCATGGAGAGCAATCTCGAAGTAATTAGGGAGGCACTAAACTAATGAGCTTAATATCGCTTAAAAAAGTCAAGATTGGCTACGGCAATACCGCCATTATTGACGGCCTGAGTTTCGATATTCAAGACAAAGATTTTATCTGCGTCGTCGGCCCAAACGGTTCTGGTAAGACAACTTTGATTCGCGGTATCCTTGAACTACTTCCGCTAATGTCTGGCAAAATCCAGTTTAATATCAATCGAAACCAGATTGGCTACATGCCACAAGAGACGACCGTCGATCCAAATTTCCCTGCCTCGGTTTTTGAAATTGTTTTGTCTGGTGCGCTAAACAAAAATCCATTCTTCTATTCCAAAGAAACAAAGGAACGCGCCCTAAAAACCTTGAGGCTACTCGGCATCGAGAAGCTAGAAAAACGTTGCTTCGCCGAATTATCTGGCGGTCAGCGTCAAAAAGTATTGCTCGCTCGCGCCCTGATGGCTACCGACAAGGTTTTAATCCTCGACGAGCCATCTAATAACCTAGACAAGAAGTCCAAGACTGAGCTTTACGAGATTGTCCAGAAACTGAACGCAGAACAAGGCATTACGATTGTTATGATTACGCATGACCTCGACCACGGCAACTTGATCGGTACAAAGATTTTGTCACTCCACGACAAGGACTACTTCTTTGGCACGACCGAAGAATACGTTAGAAAGGTGCACCATGAATAGTTTAATCGAGATGTTTTCTTATGACTTTATGATTAGGGCGCTGGTCGTTGGCGTCTTGATTTCGCTTTCTGCAGCACTAATTGGCACGCCGCTAGTTCTCAAGAAGAATTCCATGCTCGGAGACGGTTTGTCCCATGTAGCTTTCGGAGCTTTTGCGCTCGCATTAGTCCTGAACCTTGCTCCGCTCTGGGTTGCAATTCCAGTAGTTATTTTGGCTTCTTTCTTTGTCTTGAAGATAGATAGCAATGCAAAGATTCACGGCGACTCAGCCATTGCCTTGATGTCCGCCAGCGCGCTCGCGATTGGAACTTTTATCGTGTCACTCGCAGGTGTAAATATCGATATTAACAGCTATCTTTTCGGTAGCATTTTGTCGGTCGGAAACAGCGATTTAATCCTAGCATCAATCCTGCTCGTTACGATTATTTCAATCTTCGCAGTCTTCCATAACAAGATTTTTGCGCTCACATTTGACGAGAAGTTCGCCCGTGCCATCGGAATAAACACCAAGCTTTACAATGCAATTTTTGCAATTCTCTGCTCGGTCTTAATCGTGCTCGGCATGCGCTTGGTCGGCGCACTCTTAATTTCTAGTCTCATTATCTTCCCGACTTTGTCTGCCCAGAGTATTTTCAAGAGTTTCAAAAACGTCACGATTGCTAGTGCACTTCTGTCCGTTATTAACTTCGTGGCCGGACTAATTGTTTCCTATGCGCTTGGCACGCCAACTGGTGCAACGGTTGTTATTGTAAATCTATTTGTTCTTGTGTTTCTTAAGATTGCAAATAGAGTTATAAGATAGCCCAAGAAAAAGGCACCCCTTTGGGGCGCCGGAGTATTGAAAAACATGCTTTCTCTAGTAACCGTCAGGCCGTATAGTATTCATACCAACGGCGGGCAGCTTCGCGTCGCTTGCTAGTACCCTGATAATACAAACCAGAATAAGGCTCATAGTACTCGATCGGGCTACTGCCATTAACGGCCCGTTCATAGAAAATCAAGAAGACCTCGGCCGCTTCCTCCGGACTGTCAGTGCAGGCAATTTCGTTCATCCAGGTAGGATCATTCGGATTCATCGTATAATCCAACATTATGTCCATAAAGATATCGAAATCCTCCCGCGTATCGAAGTCGCTTGCCTCGAAATCCCAGTAGTCTGATGTGGCATATTTGCCAACACCATGGGCATCGAAGGCAGTCAGCATCTCGCGGCGCTGTTCGCAGTCCATAAGCTGGAACAAACCAAAGCCACCACCGGGGACGCCACGAGAAGGCTCAAGGCCACTCTCGACCTCTGCATTACCAACAATACCGGCAATCTGAGCATCATTGTAGCCCTTCTCGGCAAAGAAGTCGTGCATCTTGTCTGCCACTTCCTCATCCGAGAGAACGAATTCTTCCGTAGCTTCGGTAGGCTCAGCGGGCTCGGTTGTTGGCTCAGCAGACTCAGTCACGAGCGGCTTAGTCTCGCTTTCGGCGCTAAGTTTAACAACTTTGGGCTCGGTTGCGGGCGCAGTAGTTACCTGCATTGTCGTAGACTCCGTAATAACCGCGAGGGTCTCTACGGTTTCGTCAGGACGAAGCTCGGGTTGGCTACCTGCTACCTTTTCCTGATTGCCGCATGCGCTCAGCGCACAGAGGGTCGCCACCATTGCGGCGGCTGCTGCCATTGCTTTGTTTTTCATTATTCTACTCCTAATGTACAAAATTTCGCGTTATAGCACGCGATCAGCATTTACATATTATACCATAATTATAGAGATAAAGCAATAGCATCATGAGGATCTTGAGTTTTTCTATATATCCATTAGCTTTCCAAAATGGCAAGTTTTACCAGATAGGACGTTTTTGCCAAAGCGTTTTAACTTTCCAAAATGGAAAGATAATACACACAGTCAAAAAAACAGCCAAGCAACAAAAGCTCAGACATAGAAGCGACTATTTCTTATAAGTATCAAACAACCAACGTAGTTTTTGTTTGAGGAAGTCTTTCATTTGATCAAGAGTCATATTCGTTTCTTGCAAGTAGTATTTACGAAGAAGCGCCATCGTTCCGTTAACAAGGAACAACAACTCAAGCTTTGCCTGCTCACTCGTAACACCATTAATCTTCATTACTTCCAAGACATGCTTACTAATCTCATTCTCGAGCTGAGCCAAAAAGCCATGCGTATCACAGCTAGAAAGAAGCTCGCTGTAGATTGGCTCCTGACGTTCCAAGAAAACAAAGATATCGTCAATGTACTCCTCAATCGACGAAATTTCGGTCAAATCGCCATAATTCGAGAATAGCTGGTTTTCAATTTCACCCTCAATCTCGGTAGCAACCTCGGCGAGGTTATTGTAGTAGTTATAGAAAGTACCGCGCGTAATATCTGCGTGCTCGGCAAGCTCGGAAACAGTAATATTTCTCATCGAGCCATACTTCGAAAGAAGCTCAGCAAAAGCCTCCTGAATGCGGCGGCGATTGCGATCAGTAACTCTAGAATAAGACCCTTTTGTCATGATATTATTATATCACTTTTTGAACATTAAGTCAATAATCTGTTCAATTTTAGACACAGTCTAAAACAATTGTGCTTTAATATCTTAATTACAGCGGTTATAATCTGTTAATTATGCGAAAAATAACAGATTTTATCACCGATCATTGCTACGCAATCTTTGCGGTCTTTTTGGTGATTACTGGTATTTGTGCTCTTCTTTCAACAAAAGTAAACATCAACAAAAACATCTATTCATATATGCCTGTCGATTCCGAAACTTCGATGGCATTAGACATCATGAACGAAGAGTTCGATTACGATCAAACCAGTAGTTACCAGATTATGCTAGACGATGTTCCGGCAGAAGAAAAAACAAAAATCAAAGAAGAGATTGAAGCCATCGACGGCGTTGGCTCGGTCGACTATAACGATAGCGAAGAGTATAACCGCGACAACCACACGCGCTACGCTATTAATATTGATGCGCCTGCGGATTCCGAAACCGCTAACCGCGTCTACCAAGAAATCAAGAATAAATACAAAGAACAGTATAAGTTTGTTGCCGCCGGTCAGGTCCATGATTATAACGGCGAGATTCTAAATTTTGGCGTCATCCTAATTGCGGTCGGCTGCGCGATGGTCATCCTGCTTATTATGAGCAAATCTTGGATTGAGCCATTCCTATTCCTATTCGTTATCTTGCTTGCCGTCGTTGTGAACAAGGGTACGAATATAATCTTCCCTAGCGTCTCACATATTACCGATTCGATTGCCGCAATTCTACAGATGGCGCTTTCGATGGATTATGCCATTATGCTTTCTACTCGCTACCGTCAGGAGCGTTCAAAGAAAGATTGCCCGGACAAGAAAACAGCTATGCGCCGCGCAATGCGTTATTCTTTCGGTGCAATTTCTTCTAGCTCTATTACAACCGTTGTTGGTTTGATTGTTCTGGTTTTCATGAGCTTCACAATTGGCCGCGACATGGGCTTGGTTCTTAGTAAGGGTGTAGTCCTTAGCCTATTCTCTATCTTTACTTCTCTTCCGGCTTTACTTCTTCTCTTCGACAAGGTCATTACAAAGACCGAGAAGAAAACCCTTAATCTAAAGATGGACTGGCTCGCGAAGTTTGCAAACGGTTTCCGCAAGTTCGCTTTGCCACTATTCTTAATTATCTTTGTTGGCGGCTTGCTTCTTAAAGGTAATGCGCTTATTCAGTTTACCGCTTCGGACAATAACAAGATTAAGGACGTCTTCGAACAGACAAACCAGATTGCTCTTGTTTATGACGGCAAGATGGACGACCAGGTTACCGATCTTTGTAACGAGCTAGACACCCGCGAAGATACCACTCGCGTTCTCTGCTACGGCAATACAATTAACGAGCCGGAGAAATACAATGAGGTCGTTCCAAAAGTTAATGAACTTAGCGACGAGAAGATTGATACTGAAGAATATCTAATTAAGGCAATTTATTATCACTATTACAAAGATGTCGACGCGCATACAATTACGCTCGATGATTTCGTAACCTTCTTGCAGCAAGACGTCTTTACAAATAAGGATTTGTCTAAGGATGTCTCCAAAGACACCAAGGCAGAAATTGACCGCCTCTCAAACTTTACAAATAGCGAGAAAGCAAATCGCCCTCGCACGAAGGAAGACATCGCACAGATTCTTGGCGTCGACCCAGCTAAGCTTGACGACGTTTATGTTCTTTATCTAGACCAGAACGGCGTCACCGTAAAGCTTACAATGTACCAGTTTGCAAGCTTTGTATCGAACGAAGTATTGTCAAACGAGCGCTATGCTTCCATGATTACCGCCGAACAGCGCGATAGCCTCGCAAAGCTCCTTCTATTTAGCAACAGCGCAAATACCGACACGCCAAAGAGTAGCGCCGAGCTTGCCCAGATGTTTGATCTTAGCGAGGACCAGGTCAAGCAGATTATGGTCTATTACGGCTATACCAACATCGAGACCCCAAGCATGAACGCCACGATTGAGCAGCTTGTTAACTTTGCTTTGACCGACGAGAACGCTTTGGCCGAACTTGGTATTTCTAGCGAAGAAGCTAATAACATCAAGGCACAGATCGATAGCGCCAAGAATACTATTACTGCCAAGAAGGGCGAGGCACTTGCGAAGTATGACGAGCTAAATAGCTATATTGATAGTAAGATCGCCGAGCTTCCAGAAGAAGACCAGGAAAAGATTAAGCCAAGTCTAAATAATATCCGCGCCGAGCTTAACTCCAAGATCTCCGCCGCAGAATACGCTATGCAGCGCGAGTATAGCTACAGCGATATCGAATCCGCGGCCAATACAATTGAGAGCGCATATAATACTACTCTCGCCTGGCTAGATAGCCTCGAGACGAATTATCCAGAAATCTTTGAGCAGCTCGACGAAGAGACTAAGGCTGAAGTCTTTGCTTATACAAACCAGATCAAGACCACGCTTAGCGAAGCTCATGGCAAAATCGACTTGAGCGACAAACTAGCTCAGCTCAAGAACCTTTACAAGCTTTACCAGGCAAAGAGTTCTGAGCCTACCATGACAGCACGCGAGCTTGTTAACTTCCTTCTTTCCCATAAGGATGATAGCCGCCTAAGTGGCGCCTTAACACCAAGCGCAATCGCACAGCTTCAGCTGGTTCAGTTTATTATGAACAACCAGACCACGCCTTATTCCGCTGGCGCACTCGCACAGACCTTTGGCCTTGACGCCGAGAAACTTCGCCTAGTCTATGCGCTATACGAATACCGCTACGTCAATCAGCCACAGCTCTCACTCTGGACTCTGATCAACTTCATCAACGATACGATTTTGCCAAATCCAGAATATGCCAGCCAGCTTGGCGAAAGCGAGCAAACTAAGCTTCGCACGATTCATTCCCTCATGCACGCAGCCGCGATTGGCGTTCCTTATAATTACAATTCCCTATACAATGCAATCTTGCCACTATCCGGCGACCTAGATAAGAATATGCTCTTCCTAGCATACCTGTACCATGGTTCGCTTTATGATTACGACGAGAACTGGACTTTAACACTCGAAGTCTTTATTAACTTCCTTGCTGACGACGTTTTGAGCGATTCTCGCTTTGCGGCACGTATCGACGACGAGACGTCCGAGAAAATTCTAAGCGGCCAGAAGACAATCAATGATGCCAAGGCACTACTTGTAGGACCAAACCATTACCGCGCTTTAATTGAGTCGCATTTGCCTTCTGAAGGTGAGCAAACCTTTGGCTTGATCAAGCACATCAAGGACGAACTTGGCCCAAAGAACAAGGTAGACTATTTCGTAGTCGGCGACTCCGCCATGGCTTACGAGATGGCGCAGACCTTTGATAGCGAAATGGACTTCATTACGATTCTAACGATGTTATCTATCTTTGCGGTTGTCATCTGGACCTTTAAGTCGTTCCTAGTTTCAACCTTGCTGGTCCTCGTAATCCAGAGCGCAGTTTACATCGTGATGTCCTATCTTTCCCTCACGGGCTCAGGCATCTACTTTATCGCCTTGATTATCGTTCAGTCGATTCTCATGGGCGCAACAATAGATTACGGAATTCTCTTCACTTCGTATTACGTCGAGAACCGTAGCTACTTTAAGATGAATATCAAGGAAGCTCTAATCAACACTTACAACAAGTCGATTAGTGCCATCCTAACATCCGCTTCGATTCTAGTCATCGTGACAGCTATCGTCGGTAACTTTGGCACAGCGATCGCAAGTAAGATTTGTAAGCTAATCTCGCTCGGCACCTTCTGCGCAACGGTTATTATCTTGGTTCTTCTACCGCCACTTCTAGCCGTTCTAGATAAGTTTATTATCAAGCGCAAGGCCGAAGCCGGCGAAGAAAAGAGCACTAACAAGCTACTTAGCGCGCTAAAATCTATCCTATAAAAATAAGCCCCTTTGGTTAGGGGCTTATTTTTAGTCTTCCCAGAAGAGCTCGTCTAGAGTCTTTTCTAGGGCCTTACAGATTGCAATACAAAGATTGATACTTGGGTTATAGTCACCCTTCTCTACAGCATTGATAGTCTGGCGCGAGACGCCGACTGCTTTGGCGAGGTCGTCCTGAGACATATCCTTGCCAGCGCGTGCGGCCTTTAGCTTTAGATTCTTCATGAGGCTAATCCTCCTTCTTATCGATAAGCTTCTTGATACCGAGGTCAGCGACTAGTACCGCAAAGAGAATACTACAGAACAAGTTCGTCACTGGGCCCTGAAGCGCACCATCTATAACCATTTCACCGTTAATGAAAGCAGCGACAGTTGCGGCGATGTTAATTAGCGAGATGATCGACATAAAGATCATATACTTGCGGAAGTTCACGTTCATACCAACGTATGCATCTTTGAAAATTGCGTAGGTCATCTGAACAATAATGCCAAGAATGACGGTTGCAATATAACCATAGAAGCCAAGAAAGTGGCCGAGGCCAAACATATGCGCGAGCATGAGTACGTAGCTTGAAACAATCATGGTATAGAAGCCATAGGTATAAGCCTTGCCACGAGCTTGCTTTTGGCGCTCGTCATATTTGGTTTTGACTTTATTGTCTTTGTTAATCTTCGTATTAGCAATGAGACTAATAAAAATTGCTGCGATAATTGCGAATGTAAATACCGCTCCTAGTTGTAGATCCATTTTTAAATTCCTTTGTTATTGATTATACCCCTATTGTAGCGAATAGATTACGTAATGTCAAGAATATTTTACATATTGTTAAACAGACAGGGCTATATATAGATAAAATATCCACCAGTTTTGGAGGATATTTTTGTTGGCTTAGACTCATCGCTTATAATTAAAGAGATGTATTCCCAAGAAATTATGAAGCAAGCGATCGCGGAGGCCGAGACAGGCATTCGCGAAGGTCACGGTGGCCCTTTTGGCGCAGCCGTAGTAAAAGACGGCCAAGTAATTGCGACCGGCCACAACCACGTATTAGCAAATAACGATTCTACTTGTCATGGCGAGATTGACGCTATTCGCAAGGCCGAGCAAATCCTCGGAACTTATGATTTATCTGGTTGCGAACTATATACGACAGCCGAACCATGTCCGATGTGCCTCGCGGCGATTCTCTGGGCAAATATTAGTAAGGTTTATTTTGGCTGCACCAAAGAAGACTGTGAAGAGATTGGTTTTCGCGACCTCGTTTTTGATAAGCTTCTTGGCGGAAGAGCTAATCTTGAGTTAGGCTTCTTGGAAGAAAGAGATCGCGAGCTCTGCCTTCAGGTTTTTGAAGAGTATAAGAATATTACAGATAAGACGATTTACTAATGGACGAAGAAAAACTACGCGAGTACGAGTTTCTAGATTCCAATCGGATTCTAGCAGGCTACGACAAGATGAATATCGTGGGTGTTTGCGAAGGCCTGAAACAGGTCACCGAGCTGGAAGTCATCGAGTCCAAAGAGGCGATCGAAGCCGCAAAACAACTTATCGAGACTGCGCTAGATGTTCTTGGACTCGTTTATTACAAAGAGGACAGGAGCGAGCACTTTGCGCCCGATTCGGTTTGCACGCAGTATTATGTCGCGAAGACTTCCGAGGCGCTAGATAGAATGCGCGAAGCTAATAAGAAGTTTGCCAGCGTAGATCATCAAGAAGAAGCCGACCGCGAGCGTGGCAGATTGTTCGGTTTTCCAGAGACAGCGATCGAGTATTTTGTAAGCAACCGGGGTTCAGGAATCGAAGAAAACCCTTGCGACGACAACCCAAAATACCACTCATACAAGCATAGCTCAGAGCATGCCGAGGAGGAATACGGGCAGTACGAGAAGAAGATCGAAGAGCTGTTTAGGAAGTATTGCCCAAAGTCGGCGGAAGAGTTTTTAGACTAAGACTCTCTGCGCTGCGTATCAATCTCAATCAGGTCCTCAAGCTCTTCTCTGCGCTTCGTCATTTCTTCTTCACTAATCTCAGGAACATCAAGCTCGAGCTCGCGACCTTTCAAATCCGAGACATTAGCCTTTAGCTTTGCCATGACGCATTTGTCGCCACATTCTGGCCAATAAAACCATTTGTCGTAGTCCTGATAATCCGTCGTTTCTTCGTTAGATAACCAGCGCTCAACTTCCCAGTCGCAAGTATGGTCTGGCCAGTAATCTTCGGCAATTCTCTTACTTGGTTCGGCGCCCATAAATTCATCGATAAAATCTGCCAGCTCAATCACGTATAGACCGTCATCCTTTGGATTGCTCCAGTAGTATAAGGTCTTATCTGGCGTCACCGGTTCATAACCCTCAAAAACCAAGCCCAAATCACTGACGTGGTAAAACTCGAATATCTTAGCAAATTCTCTTTGAACTAATTCCATAGTTTCATTATACTTCTTGCTGTTAAGAAATTGCGACACACTCCGCAAACGTTTGCGAACAGATAGATAAGGCTTACGAGCTCAAGAAGGCCAAGAAAAGCTGAGTGGTATAATTTTGATAGAATATACCCTTAGCAAGGAGACAAAATGACACCGCAAGACAACGAAGATATCTGGGCACAGATGTACGAAGCCACGAGAAAAGAATACCATCCAGAGGATGTGTCGCCGTTTATTCAGGCACATCACGTCGTGGCTGCCGTCCAGAGCGCCAAAACCGGCAAGATCTATACAGGATTCTGTATCGAGGGCGCAAGCGGTGTCATGAATCTTTGCGCCGAGCGCGTCGCGGCTTTGAATATGTATATGAGCGAAGGTAGCTTGGTCGCAAGGAGACTAATTGCCTGCCGCGACAAGGCACCAGCGAACGGCGGAACGCCTTGCGGAGCCTGCCGCGAATTCTTCATGCAAGCAGCGTACGAGAATCGTGAGATGGAGTTTTTGACAGACTTCGAGACTAGAAAGACGGTCTTGCTAAAAGATTTGATTCCGAACTGGTGGGGAGATAAGAGATATGGAAGTAGGCTGGCCTAGTGATAATATTTGAATACAAAGTATCTCCTGCACGGCTTTCTCCTGTCGCCCCAGAATCTATTTTTCATATCACAGTTACAAGTGACAAAGAAAACAATGTAATCACTTGGTTTCACGACAAGAAGTATCTTCATACTATCCCGGCTGGCGAGATTAATAAAATAAAAAGCATTATTAAGGAACATTCAGGGCTATTTCGTATACCAGAATGCCTTGAACCAAATACTGTTCTAGACGGCGAAGAATATTCCTTTATTTTCTCAGACGGCAAAA
>CAMNAK010000002.1 GCA_946530965.1 uncultured Candidatus Saccharibacteria bacterium | reverse complement strand
GGCTTAAAACAATGACAATGAAGAAAATAAAAGAAATACAATGTCAATGGCAGACTTGCACCCGATGATATAATTAAAGTAGTAAACAAGGACTTATTTATGCCAAGACCACGCAACAAACAGGACTTATTAAAGGCCGGCGAAGAATACTATGCCAAGCTGATCGAAATAGCTGATTCAATGAGCGAGAAAGAAATGAACACCGAATTCGATTTCTCCGGCGATCCATCGAAGAAAGAACGCCACTGGGGACGCGACAAGAACCTACGCGATATTTGGGTACATTTATATGAATGGCACCGCATGCTACTTGAATTTGTAGATACGAATCTGAATAAAGGTGGTAACGCACCATTCTTGCCAGAACCATACACTTGGAAGACTTACGGCGATATGAACGTTGAATACTGGGAGAAACATCAAAAGACCTCGCTCGAAGATGCTAGAAAAATGTTTGAAAAATCGCATAAAGACGTCATGAAACTAGCCGAAAGTCTGAGCGAAGAGCAATTATTCACTAAAGGCATGTATCCTTGGGTTGGTGGTTCTGTGCTTGGCTCGTATTTCGTGAGTTGTCTATCCTCCCACTACGACTGGGCAATGAAGAAGCTCAAAGCGCATAAAAAGAACTGCGAGAAATAAATGGCAAGCACCAAAGATTATCGCGATTTTATCTTAGAACAACTGTCGGAAGCGCCGAATATTACCTGTCGGCCAATGATGGGCGAATTCTTGCTATATTCCAATAATGTCTTATTTGGCGGCATTTATGATGACCGCCTACTTGTAAAAATAGTTCCAGAAAACGAACATTACGAAATGACCGAAGAGATTCCGTACGATGGCGCTAAGCCGATGTATTTTGTGGAAGATGTCGACAATAAAGAAAAGTTAGCAGAGATAGTGAATGCGACCGTAAAGGGGCTAACTAGTAAATAATTGTGCAGAAAATAGGGGTGGGATTTTTTCTTGACACGAGACGGCGAGATATTGTGGACTTTTGCCAAAAATGATCATAAGATCCGATCATGAAATATACAATCACGATAGAAGAAACCGTTGCTGAGGACTTCGAAATCGAGGCCGACGGTGCCGAAGAAGCCTACGAAACGGCAAGGCAGAAATACAGGTCAGGCGAATTTGTCCTAGATCCAGGAGAATGCCAGTTTAGACAGATAGCCATTACGGCGCCAAGCGACGAAGCTACAGAGTGGAAAGAGTTCTAGCCGCCAGTGGAAATACGGCATTTCAGGGGTATAATATTGGTATGGAAGAAGTCAAGGCGGCGGTGGTAAAATTCACAAAAGACAGAGACTGGGATCAGTTTCATTCTCCTGCCAACTTGGCAAAATCAATTGCAATTGAGTCCGGTGAACTTCTCGAATGTTTTCAATGGAACGACGACTACGATAAAAAAGAAGTCTGCAAAGAACTGGCCGATGTAGTAAATTATGCGATTCTCCTAGCCGACAAGCTCGGCGTTAGTCTTGAAGATATTGTTATGGAAAAATTAGAGGAAAACTCTAAGAAGTACCCGGTGAATAAATCTAAAGGTAATAGCAAAAAATATACGGAACTATAATATGTCAGAAAAAAGATTCCAAATCAGAAACTACTCTTTCGACCAAAAAGCAATCAATAACTTGGCCGTAGAGGATCATTTGGAAGAAAACTGGCCAGTAGTTTATCAGATTTACAATAATCGACAAATTTACATTGGCGAAACTACAAATCTTAAGAATCGCATGAACCAACATTTGGCGAACGACGAAAAATCGAGCCTTAGACATGGGTCGGTAAAAGTAGTCTTTGACGAAACTTTCAATAAGAGTGCTGCACTAGATTTAGAGTCTTATCTCATTCAGTATTTTAGCGGCGACGGAAAGTTTAAGGTTCTAAATCGCAACGACGGTATGTGCGACCGCGATTACTATGATAGAGCTAACTACCGCAAGACTTTCGAAGAGATCTGGAACCGACTTCGCGAGCTAAAAATTGCCGATAAAACTATTTCAGAGATTAATAATTCCGAACTGTTTAAGTTCTCGCCATACAAGAACTTAAACTTCGAACAATTGAACGTAGTAACCGAAATTGTTCAAAATATTGACGAGGCAATTTGCGACGATAGGAAAAGTCTATCAATTATCGATGGTGATGCTGGTACTGGTAAAACTATCGTTATTATGTATCTTGCAAAACTATTGGCCGACCTACAATCATTTGATAATCAAAACGACGATATCGACGATGAATCGAACTTCAATATTTTCTTTGAGCTGGAACATATTAATCAGAACTTTAAGAACAAAAGCATTGCTCTAGTAATTCCGCAGCCATCACTATGCGGTCGCATACGTAAGATTTTCGACAAGATAGATCTCGGGAGCGCAAACATCAGAATTTTCTCGCCGGTCCAGTTTGGTAAATGCGACGATAATTTTGATATTACCCTAGTCGACGAGGCACACCTCTTGAAAGTGGGTGTTACGGGTACGCTCGGCAAGATTATACACGAAATCGATGACAAGATTTTTGGCGACGGCGAAATTCATTCCGAGTTAGATTGGATTATGGCGAAATCTAAGAACGTCGTACTGGTTTTTAGCGACCAGCAGCGCATTCGCCCAGCAAACATTAGCGCCAAAGACATCGCAAAATACGCAAACGAGTTTACGAAGCGCAATTATTACCTCAAGACTCAGATGCGCTCGCGCGGTGGCAAGAAATATATTGACTATGTACACGATATTTTGTCGAACAGCTTTAGACCGCCAGTCAAGGAGACATTCGACAAATTCGAGGCGAAGATTTTTGATGATATTAGAGAGTTTGCGTCAGCAATCGAAAGGCGCGAAACTGAGTTTGGCCTGTCGCGCATGGTGGCAGGCTTTGCCTGGAAGTGGAACTCCAAAAAGAACAAAGGCGCCTACGATATCGAGATTGATGGCGCAAAATTCCGCTGGAACAGTACCCAAAACAACTGGATCGGTTCGAAGAATTCCGCTCAGGAAGTTGGCAGTATTTATACCGTTCAGGGCGATGATCTAAATTATGTCGGAATTATTATAGGTGAAGATTTAATTTATCGCGACGGCAAGCTAATTTTTAACCGCAAAGCTTGCGCAGACTCTGGCGCCATGAAGCGCAGTCAAAGACAGGTCGCCGAAGGTTATACGATTTCCGAAGACGACATGCTCGAACAGGTTTTGAGGACTTACCGGATCTTGATGAACCGCGCAGTTAAGGGTGTATATATTTACGCTTGCGATGACGAGCTAAGAGAATACCTGAAGAAGTATTTCTAGAGCAACAAAAAAGAACCCTTAAATGACAAAACTGGGTAGGAACTAACTCTCGCCAGGGTCACTACATGACAGACTCCTAAGCTGTTCAAAACATAAGTTTAAGTCTGCTTTTCATTCCGTAGCATTTCTGCGTTCTGCCTTTGGCTTATCGCCTCCCAGCAACAGCCCTTTCGGACTACGGATCGGCCTTAGCCGCTTAGGGGGACTTATTAGGCGACCAATTTTGTCATTTAAAGATTCTTTAGATAAAATAAAGACCTCGCGGTCTCAAATTTTAATGGTGAGCCGGGTGGGACTTGAACCCACGACACCAAGCTTAAGAGGCTCGTGCTCTAACCAACTGAGCTACCGGCCCATGCTCATCAATTACTTCGCTATTATACCAAACTTTTTCATTCTTTGCAAGGGGTAGGCGGAAAATGCCCAGCAAAAGCCCTAAATCCCCGCAAGAATCTCTAAAAACTAGTCCAAGAAAAGGCCGCAAGCTTCAAACTCGCGGCCATTCTAAGAGTTTTTACATCAAGACACCAAACGGCACCACGGACATGAAGTATTTCCTTGCTTCTTTATCCTTAGTACAATAAACCATGCTTAATGTATCTTTCATTGTATCGTTCACATGCAGGCCATACTTTGCTACGTAATGACAGTAAACATCGATTGCTGCGAACTTTGGCACATTGCTAAAGCTATACATCGTGCAATTTATCGCGTAATTCGTGTATTCCATCACAGGCTTGCCCAGATCCTCGTCAATCTTTTGCATCAGAGAATTTTCCAGCATCGCCTGGATCAGCGCCTTGCGACCATGGATCTGCTCGTAAGCTTCCGCAAACGGATAAGCATAGTTATACGAATATTCGTCCAGCGGCACAATTTGCTGCGCCAGATACTCGGTAGCACCTTCACGCAACATATTATTAGGTTTATCACCACAAGTTAGACAATGAATCAGCTCGTGCACGATCGTTTCCAGATCTTGGCGCTTGTTTCCTTTTGCCCTTCGAACAATATAAACACGGTTCTCTTCCGGAAGATACATGGCAACAACACCGCCAGTTCCACCAGGCAAGTCACACTCTCTCACATCAACAGATACGAAATATTCCCAGTAGAGCTCGGTATATTCTCCGAGATCTCTGCGAATAAGACTTTTGGCTTCTTCTACGAGTTCGGTTGTTTCTTCGGTCGGATCCGAGATATTTTGCGGATAGGCATAGTCGTTGATGATTTTCTGCATTCTGCTCTCATCGTCAAGCCAAGTGTCAGCACCAACCACTGGCGCCTGCGCTCGCATACTCTGATTATTTCGAGCTTCATCGAACAGTTCAGAGAACTCGTCGTAATACCGCCAGGTTTCAGCCTGTTCTGCGGTCATGGCTGCGGTCGGTTGCGTTTTGGATACTGGTACGATTATTGCAAATGCGATTACAAAGACCATAACAATGTCCAGTATGATGGTAGTTAATGGCTTCCGATTTCTCATAGAGAAACCAACTCCTTTCAAATAGCAATTCCTGCATCCCGCAGGTATCTGAATATATTATAACATCTTTTTATACTCTGTCAATGTACGTCCTTTGCGACAAAAAATCCCGACAGTGATTGCCGGGATTAGTTTTTATAAACCTAGGCCTTTAAGCCAGCTATCTATCTCTTTCTCGCTCGGATCCATGGCAAACCTGTAGCCATCTTTCCAATCCCCAGAGCTCGTCATTTCGTGGAGGAGCTTATCGCTATCGCCGAGCGGACTAGAATGCGAAACACAGAACGGCACAACTGTTTTATCTGCGAAGCTATTAATCTTCATAAAACGGTTCACTGGCCAAGCAAAAATGCCATACCAGATTGGACAGCCAATCAATACTATGTCGTATTCGTCCCAGTTCTTTGGCGTTTCCTGAACCAAATCGATATCTCGCAAGCTTTCGTCGTTATGTTCCTTAGATACGCGAGATTCCAAATCCGTCCAGTCAAAATCCGCCTCAGAATATGGCGTAGCCGGCTGAAGCTCGAATAAATCTGCGCCAAGCTTCTCTGCTGCAATCTTCGCCACGCGTTCCGTCTGTCCAGTCGCCGAATAATAAACGACTAATGTTTTGCCCATTTATAGGCCCATCCTTTCTTTTACTTCATCTATCGTGATCTTAGTGTATTCAAAATCTGCAAGTTCACGCGCTTCGTCCAAACTCATAAACCTCGCCTGCTCCACTTCTTCCGCTTGAAGCTTTAGCTCAGTGCCTCCGACCGGTCTTGCGATAAACTGAATCACCTGCTTCAAAACTTTTCCATCATGCAAGAAGTAGTTATTATCTATAGATTCCTTGTCTATAATCTCAACATCGAGGCCGACTTCTTCTTTCGTTTCACGAATCGCAGTCTGTTCCTCAGTTTCGCCAGCTTCCATATGTCCTTTCGGGAAAGCCCAGAACCTATCACCTCTTCGAGAAATCTCGCGCTCCATCAGCACATTATTATTCTCGTCCAAGATAATACAGCCACAGCTAAACTCAAACTCGATCGTGCCGCTTGCAAGCTCAACAACGCCAGGAAGCTCCGTGAGTCCAGCCTTGTGCCCCATATGGCCAATGTTCTCGATCAGGATACCATTGCCGCCAATCTTCTTTGGATATTCCTGCAAAGTTTTATACGGCACGATATGGTCGTCATTGCTAAAGATACAAAAGCTCTCTTTGATGGCAGTCTTTGCATGCTCTAGCTCGTCAGCACTTAGGTTAATCAGGGCAACCTTCTCGTTCAAGACGTCTTTCCCCTCTACAACAAACGGAACGGCAAAACCGGCCAAAGAAATATATCTATTTAACCCTTTGCCTGTTGCAGCTAAATATTTTAACAGCATACCATTACCGACAGAATGGGCAATAACAGTACAATCGTCACCAAAGAATTCTGGATACTGATCAAAGATATCGAAATACCCTTTGACACTTATCTCTTCGCGTACTGGAAATTCCGGCATCGCGACTTCGCAGCCGAGTGCCTCCAATTCTCTCTTGAAAGCTCGAAAAATCTCTGGAATTCCGTTATATCCATGAACCAGCAAAACTTTTTTAATCTTTTCCATATCTCTATTGTATCGCAAGAAAGCAGTCGCAAAAATCTTGGTATAATCTAGCTATGGCAATAGTTCTTGGTATTTTGGCTTTTCTTGTGCTGTTTTTTGGGCTTTTTGCTTTTACTGGCGCGCCATACGTTCCAAGCAAGAAAAGAGACCTCGATGATTTATTCAAAAACCTCTATCCGCTCAAAGAATCCGACTTTGTAATTGATCTTGGCTCTGGCGATGGCGCCGTTCTAAAAACCGTCAGCGAACATCACGCAAAAGGTCTAGGCGTAGAACTAAATCCATTCCTTGTCCTTATTAGCAGAATCCGCCTAAGAAAAGACAAGAACATCCGCTTCGTCTGCGAGAATCTATACAAGGTAGAGTTTCCAAAAGAGACAACCTGCATCTACCTTTTTGGTGACGACAGAGATTTTGACAAAATCGAGAACAAGGTTCAACAAGAAGCCAACCGCCTCAAAAAGAAGCTCGTTCTTCTTTCTTATGGCTTCGACTCAAAAACACACAAAGCCACAAAAGCCCATGGCGCTTATTATCTTTACGAGATAAAGCCAGAAAAATAATTATTTCTTCTTGATTGGATTGTTTGGATCAAAGCTAACGTAAACTACTTGGCGCATGTTTGCCTGACCCTGACAGGTAGACAAAGCAAGAATTTTGTATTCCGGATCCATATCTCGGTAATGCAAAGCCTTCTCTTTGATGTAGCTGCGGACAGTGTCGCCCTTATTTTTGATAGAACCAACATCATAGACATTATCGTCATCCTTATCCGTTACAAGCTCGGCATTCACCGTCAACTTGTACGTTCCATGAAGCGTATAGAGCTTGCCAGTCGTGTGCTCGTTAAAGAATTTGTCGTTATTGTAATTCTTAAGCGGTCCAAACATCACTTCGTTATTGGTATTGTGACCATAGATTAGAGTATAGTCGTCAGAAAAATCATTTGAGTTCTGCCAGTCGACATAAATACTGCCAGAATAGGCATATTCTTTGAGATAGTTATGAGAGAGATAATACTGGTTGTTATTGGTCTGAAGAATTGGGTAATCTATCGTCGTGCCTTCCAAAGTTAGCCAGCCAATAATATCTGGGTTCTTTTGGCGCAAACCTTCGAGATCAATATAGCGCTCGCCGTCTTCCTCAGAAATATATTGCTTCACTTCTTCAGGGAGCCCAGCCTCATGATAAACCTTTACGGAATCGTAAATCGCGTAAAGACTAAACATCAAAATCAGCAAAAAGAAGATAATGCAGGCCCAGTCGATAATAAAGTTGGCAGCATCAACGACTTTTTCGCCAGCGCTAGTCTTCTTGCTGACAACTTTCTTTGGGCTGGTTTTAGCCTGAGTCTTCTCTGCTTCACTAACAGCTTCAGATTTAGCCGCTTCCATTTACAACCCACGCGTACGCAAAATACTTATCAGTTTGCCATCAATATCTTCTGGCGGATAGGCGCCACTAGTACGAGAATCATTCGGTTCTTCGCGATTATCGCCAACGGCAAAGAAATGACCAGCCGGAACGGTATATGGGTAACTTATACCGCCGTTGATTTTATCCTTACCAGTAAAGACTTTGTCGATATCTAGTGCGGAATCATTAACATAGAGTTTGCCAGATTCCGTCATTGTAACTATGTCGCCACCACAAGCCACGACGCGCAGGAACGCACGGCCACCACCTTGTTTGATTGCGACGACATCTCCAGGATGACAGCTTTTGTCCAGGTGGTAATAGAGAGCCAAATCACCACCATTGATGTTTGGAGACATATTGTTAGAATTAACGCGAGCGAAACCAAAGATTATGAAAAAGAGAACAAAATAAACAAGTTCGATTACGATAATCTTGATGATTAACGATATTACTTTGCGTTTCATAGTTTATTTATCCCAAAAAGCCCGAGCCGATTCAAGCCCGGGCTTTAGGTATTTATTTTAGGCTTCTTTCTTTGAAGTTTTTCTTAAGACTACTACGCTACCACCAGCGATGATTGCGAGAATTATGAATGGGAGAATCATGAAGAATCTACCAGCTGGGCTGCCTCCGCTTAGGGTATTAACGAAGAGCCACTTATCATCATTGCCTAGATCGGATGCCGTAATTGAACGAGTTCCGGTATAGCCAGAATTCCAAGTCTGAACACTCGTTTGGCCATCAAGATCGCTAAAAGCTTCCGTTTTAGCACTCGTAGCAGGATTCTCAGTAATCGTATACTCATAGCCGCCAGCGACTAGTTCCTCTGTCGTATTATTGACACCAATGAGAGCTATATCGTTGTGAGCTAACTTAATGCCCGTAGCCGTACACGTAGCATTAGCGTTACTGCTCGAAAAAACACAAGTCTTATCTGTATCGCCAGGCACACTAATATGGACCGTCTGACTAGAGCTCGATGCTGGGAATTTTCTTTTAAGCTGCACAGTAAAGTCATATTTTGTTTGAGGATCGGCCATATTACCCTTAATCTGCTTCTTTAGCGTAATATGAGTTTTTGTATATGAAGCAGTACTTTCAAATGTTGCAGGCGCCTTAGCCATAATCATAATGCCGTAGGTATCAGAGGTAGTTCCTTCGATTGGCTCACCAGTATTGCTATCTACGTCAAGGTAGGCACTAAATGGAATATCTTGTTCTGGTTTAGTCGCGTAATAATAGGTATTAGTATCACCAGGCTGCACAGTATTGTTTTCCATGATATGAATACTATATTCACCATAAACCATATTCGTATCAGTGAATGCGCCGCTAAAGTCTACGGTTGCACAATTCGAAGCTTCAGAACTAGCGCCACCGTTATTATCAATAGCAATCGTCAAGATACCAGCATCTGCCGAATTAGAGCTATAGCTAACTCCGGTACCAGAAGCCGTAACACCTCTCAAGTTAACATAGCTAGGTTGAGCAGGGCTAGTATATGAAAGATTGTAGGTATAGGTGGCCGAATGCGGGCCCTGTAAGCCGTCAACCTTCTTACAAATTTGCATAGCACTTGCGCTTGAATCATAGCGCATTTCCATATTGTTTGCTGCGCTTGCATTGCCCGCGAAGCTCGCGATGCCAAATACGCTGGCTACGGTTGCAGCAGCAATGTTTGTTAGTTGTTTTATTTTACCCATTTTCTCTCTCTTTTACCTTTAATTTTTATTTTAACATAAGCGTTATTGCTTATCAATTAATCCTTTTTCTTTTTAAGTTTTTTCGACCTTATCATAATGATTGTTACGATTGCGCCTATCGATATTAGAGCCAACCATACATAAAGACCGTTCTTATAGTTTAGACCCGTATTTACGATATCGATAATTTCGTCGATTGGATTTTTCGGAATACTGCGGGAGTTAATAAATAGCGTAAAGTTATCTTCTGGTTCTTCGTTTACCGTCTTGGTTATTTCGGTTCGATATCCAGCGTCTTTGCTATCGATCCAGGTTTTGTAATCTTTTACGTCTGGAATTTCTTCGTAGCTATATTCAAGCTCGTAAGGAATTTCGTAGTCGCCATTTTCGTCAATGCCGATTGTGGCGGTTTCGCCGTGGCGCAAGTAGAAGATTGCTTTCTTGCCGCCTTCGACATATTCATCAGAAGTTACTTCCTGGCCGCCGAATTTATATTCACCAGACGGAGTACGAATTGTATAGGTATAACCTTCGCCTTCGATTTGGAAGATATATTTGAATGCATCTTTATCACTAGCGTCATCACCCTCGACAGTATTCTTTATGGTGATATATGAGCGTTCTGTCGGGTTCGTGCAGGCGAAAGTCATTTTGTCGAGCTTTGCTCCCTTGCCATTCTTTTGTAGATTCGAAATCGATGCGCGATATTCGCCGGTTGCGAAGTTATTCTCATCTACAACGTTTTCGAGCAAGACCGAGAGAGTGTAGTAATCGTTATCACAGGCGAAATCTTCTGGGCAAGAGTTGATAGAGATTTTTAAGGTATGAATTCCAAGCGCGCCGGCTACATGTAGGCCAGAGAAATCTACTGTTCCGGTTTTCGTAATCTTTCCTTCTACGAACGGCTCGTCAACTAGCGAGAAGCTATAGCTTGGAATATTCGTAATGCCAGTACCGTCGATTTCTTCAATCTTGTAGGTCCAGTCGCCAGTTACAGTTTCGTTCTCTTTGTCGTAAAGATATTGAACAATCTCGTAGCTTGCTTCGCCTTCAATCGTTGCCTCGGCGATTGCACTAGCTGGCTTTTGAGATAATCCGACCGCTGCGCCAATCGTTACAGCCGCAAACAGGAAGAATCTCTTGATACTGCTTAAGCTCATTTTTGCCTCACTTTTCTTTAACTTAATCATAAGCAATTCCCTTTTTCAAGATTAGCATCTTCTTAGCTTAAGTATTACGATTACCGCAAATCCTGCCATTGCCATACCGGCAGCCGTAAATATACCGAACAAAGTGGATTTATTACCAAATATACCAAAGACCTGAGCTTCGCTCGCATTGGTAATAGTTGCAATCTGGGTACCTTCCTGGATTGTACCTTCTACGAGGCCCGTAGCAGTACAGCTCGTTTGCTGGCGTTCAGTACCAGAAGCGTCGATTTCCTGGCAAGCATAGCTTGTTGTATAGACAGTTGCTTCCTCTTCTACGGAATATTCGCCGCCAATATATAGACCAACAATACGAACGCCTTCGTTATGAGCTAGCTCAATCGAGGTTTCACCATTATTGAAGGTTACCGAACCCGTGAGAGTTGTCACGGTAGGATCGTCGACATCGAAGTATTCTACTCTGAAGTTACCGTTCACGTTTGTTTGATTGCTATTTGTAGCAGTAATATCTACCGTGAACTTCTGAGTTGGGTCGGCGCTATTACCTTTGATAAGCTTGCGAACTTCGAGATCTGCAACCCTCTGTTCTGTATTTGTAACAACCCAGCGATGTGAAGACCTTAGGACTGCGATCGAAGTAATATCTCCGTTACTATTTGCAATAATAGAGTTTGCGACACTTTCGGCAAGAGCTTTATTGTTTGCGGTTTCCGCATAGTTACTACCTTCGTTATAGATCATGAAGTAGTGCTTATTTGTGTCGTCAGCAAGATATGGCGACGGAACGCTCTTTTCGACCCAGTAGTATAGGCTACCCATATTCACAACTGGAGTACCTTCTGGGTTTGAAATCTTGAAACCATTGAGGCTTTCAAACTGAACAAGACCATGTACGTCAGTTGGGAAGTCGCAAGCATTTTCGCTTCGGTTGCATACCGGAGTAGTTTGGCCAGTCGCCATGTAGCTTGCGCTGCCAGCACTTGTTTCGTCGTATTCAACATTAAATACATTGAAGACTGCATCCTTAATTGGCTCGAAAGTACTGCCATCTACTTTTTGGAGGCTAATCAAACCATCGGAGCTGATCCAGCCAGCCGGCTTTGTAGCAATATGGCTCTTGCTTACTTCGTCAGAGAAGGTGATTCTATCTGTAACTAGGTAGGCCTTGTTATAGATGTCGTGAGAAACATTGAATTCTGGTTCGGTTAGGAAGGCTTTGAACTGAATTTTGCGAAGAACACCATCTGGAATCTGGCCAGTGATCGTATGCGTTTCGCTATCATAGCTAAAGCTACAGTCGTTCGTCTCGACATTAGTGCCGTCCGTACAGACGATTGCAGAGGAATAGGTCGTGCTATTTGCAACAAGTTTATCTGATACGAAGCCAAGGTTAGACTCTAGCGTATCTGTAAAGGTCAAAGTCTTGCGATCTGCAGCGCTTGCATAAGGAACGCCGCCGTTATTAAAGGCATAGCCATCGCTATTAACTGTAATTACATAAAGAATCGTGTTTGTATCATCGAGAGTTGTACTGGCCGCGTCGTCTTTCTGAATCGCAGTATTAGTCTTGTAAGTAATTGAAGCATCATCGTCTTCGATCTGTTCATAGACGCCGCCATTATTCTTTACAATGTAAGCATGATTCGTGAAGACCTTTGAAGAAAGATAATCATCATGGATTTCATTAGCGATACTCGTATAGTATCTGATGTAGTAAGCAGCACCATTAATACCAGCACAGCTCGCGCTTGGAACAGCGGTATTAAGCTGGCAGCCCGAATCATTAAATAGAGCCGCAAGGTTAACTGGCTGAATAACACCATTCGTAACCGTTACAGGAATCTTCTGAGCTTGTTGCCAATCGTCGCCAACGACACGATAAACTTCAATATACGCATCGAAGTTTGCCTGACTAATATCCACCGAAGAATCACCAGTATAGTTTGGCGCAGTAGTCGGAGCACTCCAACCCTCTTTTGTTATGTATAAACCAGCAGGAATTGTATCCGTAAAGTATGGCTCGTAATCAGCATCGACGTAACCCTTGTTGGCATTTATAACTACCGTCCATTCATAGCCAGATTGGCCGCGTTGTTGGATCCAGTCATAGCTAGTACCATTATCATGCCAGTAGCCAGGAACATCTGATGGCTTGACCGTTTTCTCTATTGTGTTTGCAGTTGGAGTCAAGATTGTAGCAGAAGCCCAAGAGCTATCGTTGTCGACATAGACATTGTTCTGAACCTGAACACTTCTTCCTTCATAAGCTTCCTTGAAGGCATTGTTTGCGGTAGAAGTAAAGATAAGATCTACCTCTTCATTGTAACCAATAGTATTAATTGTTACATCCAGACCATTAGCAGTGTAGTCGCTTGGAGTTAAGTCGGTTACTGTCTGTCCATCGGCAGAAATCCTCTTTGCGCTCGTAAATACAGTATCGATAGAACCTTGAGAATACGTATCGTTGTCGTAAGTAGGCACATCGTGAACAAGGACATTATTGAACGTCTGGCCTTGGGTTACTGGACCATAAACCCTGATTGTCCAGGTAATGATGCCAGAGCTAGCCTGAGCCCAAGCTTCCTTATGGACATAATCCTGAACGTCGAAATCGTAGTGAGTCTTAGAATGCCAGATATCGTTATAGGTTGTCTGGTCGATTGTCAAGTTGACCTTGTTATTAATATCCGCAGAGCCAATCGTGGCGTCGGTAGCAATGCGAACCGTGTAAGTAAAGGTTGCAGGGCCAGTATCGGTGCTAGCAAAATCATACTTAAATAGCGTTACATCATTTTTGCTATAAGTGCCGTCAATCGCACCTGGATTAATACACTTGGTATCACCTGCGTTTTGGCAGACGCTCGTAATTGTTGTAGTAGTACCGCCCATCTGAACAGTGATGCTTGCCGGAGTCAAAACCTGGCTATCTGTTAGAATATCTTCAATTACAACCTTGTCTAGAGATTCACCATTTTCACCAACCGTAACAGTATATTCAATATCCCTGTTACCAGAAACATCGGCATTACAAGTCGTAACACCATCGACGGTCGTAGCGCCAGAAACACATGTTCCCTGCTTTGAACCAGAAACAGAGCCGTTTGCGCCAAAGCTTACGGTATCAGAGTCAGAGACAAGAATACTGTTTTCGCCCGTGCCAGAAACCGTAGCGGTTGCAGTATAAGTATTACTGCTTGAGGTAGGGTTAGTACTGCCAAGATTTGCATGATACATAATGTAGTAATCTGCATAGTTGGCATTCTTCTGCATGTTGCGGTTTAGATTGTAGCCGCTAATAACCGGGGAGCAGTTGCCACCCACTTCACAATAATCATAAAGGAATTGTTCCATCTGAATTGTAGCGGTTTTCTGGTCCTGACTAATCGTAATATACTGCGATGGAATAGTAACCGTATTAACACTGTCATTAGCGATGCAGTAGTTTGAAGTACAAGTTGCCATTACGAAATCATTGTTCCCGACAAAAGTCTGATCGCCCGTAAGAGTAATAGTGGCGGTCAAGTCTGGGAAATAAGCATCGGTCATAAACTCGGTCGTATAGGTCGCAATATAGTCGCCGCTTCCGTCAGCATCGATAGCAACGCTAGTATTGCCCGTCTTGAAGGAATCAACTTCGTCGTCGTAGACTGATTCGGTTACATCAATAGCTGCGGTCTTGAAAGAGATTGTGTCTGCAGTATCAACCGTAGAGCCTGGCAAGGTGAGAGTAGTAGAATTCTTTGGGCCAACGCCAACTTTGTTAAGGTCAAGAATAGCACCAACGCCAACACGAATGTTTGTTCTGTCCTCTGTCGCATAATCATCGTTTGTGATTTCGATTGAGATTACGTTATTTGAAATCGTATAAGTGCCGACTGGCTCTGTCGCGCTGTAGGACGAATCATAAATGTTTTGTGGAGTCGTAATATCTTCGACTGCGCTAAAATCTTTGTTTGCGCCAACAAGAGAACTAAGGTCGTAGGTCCAGATAGCACCACCCTGCAAAGCTGTGCTCCTCTTGGCATTATCGATACCAAAAGTAATATCGAGGGAAACTTTATCGTCACGGTCAACACCAACAGGAGATGAACCGTCGGTAGCAGTCACTACGCCAGTAATATCGCCAGACGTAAGACCCGTCGTTCCTGCCAAGTCATAGGAAGCAGCCGCTACAAAATGATAAATGGCCGCTACTATCAGTAATAATAAGACTATCGCTGATGCGATTGTGAAATTGCGCCGCCTCTCACCACGCCCCCTGCGCGCTAAAATTTCGTGACGTATAAACATCATCGAAAACACCTCTCTTTATTTGTTTTGACCTTTTTGTTTTGACCTTACAAAACTTACTTACATTTTTTCATACTTTTTTGCAAAATGCAAGTGCTTATTTTAATCTTTTTTGTCGTCTTCTTTAGATTTTGGCTTTTTGGTTGTTTTATTAGATTCGACTTTTCGACTAATCGCAGCTTTGGCGCTAGCCATAATTTCTTCGCGCAAACGCTCGAGTGATTCGATTGCGTTTTCTTCGCCAAGTTCGGCAGCCTGAGTATAATATTCGATTGCTTTGATCGTGTCCTGCTTTACGCCCTGGCCAACTTCGTAGGCATAGGCCATATTAGAGAGGCCTGTAGCGTCACCCATTTTCGCCGCCTGTTCGTAATAGAAAAAGCCCATCTCTGGTTCTGGCTTTTGAATACCGCGGCCAAGACAATACATACGACCGAGTTGGTTATAGCAAAAAGCATCGTTCGTGCTTGCGCCGAGCTGATAATACCTTATGGCTTCTTTGTAATCTCGTTTTACAACGTAGCCATTTTCATAATACAGACCAAGATAAAATGCTGCACCCTTAAAACCACGCTTGGTAAGTTTTTCGAATAGAAGGAATGCCGTTTCGCGATCACGGCGCACACCGCGACCAGAATGAAGCAAGTTTGCATAGTTAAAGACACCCGTGCCGTCACCAAGGAGAGCTGCGCGCTGATACCACTTTGCAGCCTCTTTGTATTCTGGCTTGCCTGTGCGCTGACCAAATTCATAAATGTTGCCAATATTAATCATGGCAGTAGTGTTGCCGAGGGCGGCCGCTTTTTCTAGGATAGAGAGCGCCATAGAAGTAGTCTCGATAGAAGTGCTGAGCTTTGCCAAGAGATAGCCAAAATTATTCGCGCCTTTTGCGCTTCCCGCCTCGTAAGCACGGCGATAGAGCGCTAGAGCTTTCGCATTATCTTTTTCGTAAAGGATGCCGTTTTCAAGATTAAAACCAAGCGAACAAAGTTCCTCAACGTCTTCGGGATTTAAGCCATCGGTTTTGAGTCGCAATACTATCTCGTCATCCTTCATCATTCTTACCATTATATCATCAGGGCTGATCTAGCGCAGCGCTTCGCGATGAGTAGCAGTTCGCTTGCGGCTACCCCTTATAGCGTGCTAAAATTTAGGCAGTAAGGAGATCTTGTGGAGAAAATCTTAGAACTAGTTAATTTTTCAGCCTCTGCAGACAAGCACGAGATTATTTCCGATATTTCTTTTTCTATCAACAAGGGCGAGACCGTCGCCCTACTCGGCCCGAATGGTGCTGGTAAGTCTACTATTGCGGCTGCAATTTCTGGCAACCCAAACTACAAGACCAAGGGTCAGATTATTTATGGCGGAAAGGATATTAGTAAGCTATCCGCCGACAAGCGTGCGAAGCTTGGGATTTTTTGTTCCATGCAAAACCCTACCGAGATTCCAGGTATTTCCACCGTCGAGATGCTAAGAATCGCGCTCGAAGCCAGAGGTCAGAAGCTTGCCCTGCCAGCCGTTAAAGTTCTTATTTCCGAAGCCTGCGAGAAGCTAAAACTCTCTCCGTTTTTTGCTAAGCGCGAGCTAAACGTTGGCCTAAGTGGCGGCGAGAAGAAATACAACGAGATGTTGCAGCTTATAATTTTGAAGCCAGATTTTATCATCTTGGACGAGCTCGATTCTGGTCTTGATGTCGACGCTTCCGACACGATTTCTCGTGAGCTCGCCAACTACCAAAAGGAGACTGGCGCGACGATTCTCGTTATTACACATAATTTCCGTATTCTAGACAAGCTAAAGGTCGACAAGACAATTATTTTGAACCACGGCAAGCTAGCCGAGATTGGCGACAAGAAGTTGCTTCAGAAGATCCAGGAGAAAGGTTTTTGTAATTATGAAGACTAGCCGCGGACTTAGCAAAGAACTTGTTCTAGGGATTTCGAAGCAAAAGAAAGAGCCAAAGTGGGTACTAGATTTGCGTCTAAAGGGTTTGGAGCTTTGGAATAAGCTAGAGATGCCAAGCTGGGCTCCAAAAACCACCGCCAAGCCTGGAGATAAGCCAGAAGAGTGGCTGAATTTAGAGAATATCGATACCTATATAAAGCCCCAGTTCGAGATGGCGGATTCTTGGGATAAAGTTCCAGATGATATTCGCGAGACTTTCGAAAAGCTTGGCATTCCTCAGGCTGAAAGAGATGGCTTGGCTGGCGTTGGCGCGCAATATGATTCCGAAACTATCTACCACAGGCTAAAAGCCGAGGCCGAGAAGCAAGGCGTAATCTATCTTCCTATCGAGGAAGCGTTAAGGAGCAAAAAATACGCGAAGCTCATGCGCGAGCATTTCATGCGGCTAGTTCCACCAGAAGATCACAAATATACAGCACTCCATGCGGCTATCTGGAGCGGCGGCTCGTTTATCTATGTTCCGAAGAATACTAGCGTCGAGATTCCGCTTCAATCTTATTACCGTCTCAATGCCCCTGGCGCAGGCCAGTTCGAGCATACCCTAATTATCTTGGACGAAGGTGCGAATTTGCATTTTATTGAGGGCTGCTCTGCTCCAAAATACAATATCGCCAACTTGCATGCCGGTAGTGTCGAGCTTTTTGTTGGCAAGAATGCTCACCTAAAGTTCTCAACCGTCGAATCTTGGTCAAAGAATATGTTTAATCTCAATACCAAGCGCGCGATTGTCGAAGAAGGCGGCCTGATGGAATGGGTGACCGGGAGCTTTGGCTCGAAAGTTTCCATGCTCTATCCAATGACAATTTTGAATGGCGCGAACGCGCGCGAAGAGTTTACTGGCATTTCTTTTGCTGGCAAAGGTCAGGTTCTAGATACGGGCGCGAAGGTGATTCTAAATGCACCAAACACTTCGGCGGCAATCAATGCAAAGAGCATTTCTAAAGACGGCGGCAACTCGATTACGAGGACGTTAATCAAGATTACCGAGAAAGCCGAAGGTGCAAAGGCCTATTCTTCTTGCAAATCCTTGATCGTAGACAAAGAATCGAAGGCGGACGCGATTCCAATCTTGAAGGTCGCCAACAAAGATTCCGAGGCAGCCCACGAAGCTTCCGTCGGCAAGATTTCCGAAGAAGCAGTTTTCTATCTAAAATCTCGTGGCATTTCCGATGAGGAGGCTCGCTCGATGATTGTGCGTGGTTTTGTATCCGAAGTTTCTAAAGAGTTACCAGTAGAGTACGCAATGGAGATGAACGAGTTAATCAAGCTCGAAATGGATGGTCTAGCCTAATGTTTCGCGAAGATTTCCCAATTCTTAGCGGCCAGGATTTCGCTTATCTAGACAGCGCTGCAACCATGCAAAAACCGCAGGTCGTTATTGACGCAGTGTCGGATTTTTACAAAACTTCAAACGCCAATCCACGTCGCGGCCTCTATGATTTATCTGTTAAGGCCACCGGGATTTTAGAGGACGCCAGAAAAACCGTCGCGAATTTTATTGGCGCAAAACCAGAACAGATTGTCTTTACAAAGAATGCGACCGAAAGCCTAAACCTAGCAGCTTGGCTATTGAAGCAGCGCCATCCAGATGCAAAAATTTCTGCACCGCTCAATTTGCATCATAGCGCTTTGCTTCCTTTTGCGAATCTTTTTGGCCTGGATCAGAATGGAGAGATCTCGCTTAAAAGCGGTATGTCGAACATTACGGGCGAGATACCAGATTTTGACTTTGCAACAGTTATTGATTCTGCACAAGAGGTCGTTCATAGGAGAATCGACGTTTCGAAACGCCCTTGCGATTTCCTAGCCTTCTCTGGTCATAAACTTGGCGCAGAGTTTGGTATTGGCGTGCTATATATTCGCGAACCAGAAAAATACGAGCCAGTGTTTTTTGGTGGCGAGATGGTCGATGCAGTAGAGCTAAATAACAACAAAATTACGAATTATTGTTCCGAAGCTCCAGCAAAGTTTGAGGCTGGCACGGTTAATGTCGCAGGGGCGCTAAGCCTGAAAATTGCGATCGAATATTTGCTAAGCCATGATTTTAATAAGCTCTCCGAGCATACTGCAAAATTGTCCGATTACGCCAAAAAGCTTCTCGAGAAGATTCCAGAGGTCAAGATTTATTCTGCAAAGAACGGAATCGTTAGCTTCAATATTGAAGGAGTTCATCCACACGATGCAGCACAAGTTCTTGCCTCGCACAGCATCATGCTTCGCGCTGGCTACCACTGCGCCCAGCCATTCCTAGACAACAACGGATGGGGTCCAATTCTTCGCGCTAGCTTCTGCTTCTATAACACCGAAAAAGAAGTAGAGCAACTCGCCGCGGCAGTCAAAAATATCCGAAAAGAAATGGGGCTTTCATGATTTACGACGAAGTTTTACTTGAACACAACATGCACCCTGAACATAACGGCAAGCTATCTGGCGATGGCGTAAAGAATTACAAACTTTTCAATGCTAGCTGCGGAGATAAGCTCGAGATTTCCCTAAAGATAAAGGACAACAAGATTATTGATGGCAGTTTTTCTGGAGTTGGTTGTGCAATCTCCAAAGCCTCTGCAGATTTGATGCTTGGCCAGATTATTGGTAAAAGTTTCGAAGAAGCCAAGATAATTACAGAAAAGTTCTTTGCCTGCTTTGATGCCGACGAAGCTAAAGATGCGCCGGAGCTCGATGAGGCGAATGCCCTACTAGAGGTTAGACGCATGCCCGCCCGCGCAAAATGCGCAAAGCTTGCCTGGAATATTTTCAAAGAGTGAAAAAGCTCCCCTTCCGGGGAGTTTTCAGTCATCGATACAGAAAGTTACGAACTGGTCGAGGAGTGCGAACTTGGGAGGCTCAATACCCCTCTTATTGCAGTCGTCCATGTAAGTTCTATAGAGGTAGCAAAGCACATCAAGTGCAGTTTCCCCGTCTTTCGTAACCAGATGACAGAGCCTTTCGGGCTCAATAGTAACGGATTTGCCGAGCGGAGTGGACATGTTCCACTTTTCCGCTTTTTGCGTATAGACGTCGGTACTAAAGCCGGCACCATAGATCTCGCAAGCATATTCACTATACTGAATCAGTTCCTTCTTCGGGTCGTCCTGGTCAGGATCAAAGTCTACGCCGCTTTCCAGGCCGAGCGAGAAGTAGTAGCTGGATTCTAGCTCAGATTTCTCATACTCAAACACCGGCTCGAGCAGGTCTTTGTTCTCGCGATATCGCTGAGATTCGACATACTCATACCAAACGCCAGCAAATCTCATTGCTTCCTTAGGGTCGCATTTTAGGCCACATTGCGCAGCGATAGGATTATAGATCTGACACATTTTCCATTTGAGCCATACGTCCCAATTATGAAGGACGCCCTCGATTCCCCAAGAGAAATAGATTGCCTCTTGCTTATCGAGATTCTTGGAGTTGCGACCGATGGTAGACTTTAAGCCCTGAGATTCGATAGAGCTACCATGATTCATCAAAGAATAATGAAACTTCATGTCGTCCATATCGTCACATCTATCAAGCTCGAGCTTGCGGATTCGATCATGTCTCAGAAGGTTGGAAATTCTAGGCTCCCAACTAGCCTTAGCTTTTGATACATAATGATCAACTTGATCAGCTCTAAATGGGGTTACTAACATAGTAAAAACACCTCTTTCTGTAGGATGATGGTAATGTGCGAATAATATGTATATTATAGCACAAAATACCGCTTATGTCAATCTATACCCCTGTTATTCGTGAAGTCTAGCAGTGCTTCTATTCTGACCAATCGAGCTCGTCACCACAACCAGGACAGTACTTCATTCCGGGCTTAATCTCTGTATCGCACGAGTCGCAGCGATAAACATGTTTTTTGCGACCATGCAGCTTTTCGTCAATCAGTTTTTCCCAATTAATTTTCTTTCCACAGCCCGAGCAGTAATTCGCGCCATATTTTGTAACCTGATCACAATCAGCACATTGATACTTTAGTTTCTTTTTTATTTTTTCTCTTTTTTCTTCTTCTATAGCCTCTGCCTCTTTTCTTTCTATATCTGCCGCTTTCTTTTCAATTCTTGCAACTATACCATCAGCGCCAACGTGAATATTCTGTTTTAAATAAGAATCAGCTTTTAAGTAATAATAAATAATTCCCTTTATTAGAAGTGGGATATTCGCCAAAGCAATAACAACAAAAACTATAAAATAAACTATAAAAGGAATGGTTAGACCAAATGGATTCCGCATAACCTCAATAGTAATAATAATAACTGCGAGATCAAAAAAGATAGCCCAGGGCATCATTCTTTGGCATAGAACCGACGACCATAAGAGGTCCGTCGCGCGCTTCACTATTTCGTCTTTTTTATCCTGCGTTAATCCCTGATGCGAGCGAGCTTCCTGTTCAACTGCTTCGCGAATTACGTCTTTGGAAGCAAAAGTCGTAATAGCATGATCTATTGTAGCGCCAATTAGATGTCCTACTATGCCCATATGTCTATATATTAGCATAATAACTATCTCATCAATTGTAAGCGGCTGGGTTTTAAATACGAAAAGCAGGAATGATAATTATTCCTGTTTTTTGTATTTAAAACTCGAATGGTACACCCGACACGATTCGAACGTGCGACACCTGGTACCGGAAACCAGTGCTCTAATCCGCTGAGCTACGGGTGCATCTATGGCTATTATATAACGCCGTTTTCGTCTTGCTTAAAACCATAAATAGTATAATTATCTTAATGATTTTTATGAACCCAGCACTATTTCTATATAGTCACGAATTACAGCTTCTACTGTTACCATCGGTTATCATTTTTCTGTTTGGCCTATACAAATTAATAATCGCAATCTATCTACAGACCCGCAAAGTCTGCCGCGGCAAGATTGTAAACGTTACCCCAATCAAAACTGATGGTTTCCGCAAGGGTGGCTTTATTGCCTACGCCAATGTCTCCGTCGAAGGGTAAGACTATACCGAAATCGAGGTAAAAGATTTGTCTGGCAAGAAAAATGTTCCTTGTCCAAACCTCAAGGAAGAAACTAAACTTCGCTACAGATTCGACAGTTCTAGTAGACCAAAGTTGTACCAAAACAACGCAAACAGAATTATGTCTACAGCTTCAACCTGCTTGATTGTTGGGATAATTCTTTTCATAGTTATTAGCTATGTCTGGTCTACGTTCAGAGCACTAGGCTAAGTTTCGTGCAAGTAGGACTGATTCGCAGGTTTGACAGGTTAACTTGTCAAACTAGTCAAGCTTGCGCAAAAATACAAGCATATTGTTTGTTTCGAAAAATGTAAAAGTTAACCTAGTTAACTTTTACGCTTTTTGCACAAAACAAACCCCAAGATAGCCGATAAGCCCCCCCTAAACAACAGCCCCATTCGATGGTATAATATGTCCATGAAAATACGAGAGAATGTGCCAATTTCCAGATTAACAACTATGCGCCTAGGTGGCCCTGCCCGCTTCGTGATCGAGATTCGTAAAGAGTCTGACATCCCAGAGGCCTACGCTTTCGCAAAAGAGCGCGATCTTCCAGTCTATGTTCTTGGCGAAGGTAGCAACATCGTTGGTCGCGATGGTGGTTTTGATGGCGTTATTCTCGTAAACAAACTTCTTGGCATGGGCGAAGTTGCCCCAGAGAAAGACGGCAAAATCCAGCTCTGGTCTGCCAGTGGCGAAATTCTCGACGATTTCGTTCGCTACAGCACCAAATATGGCTGGTCTGGCATCGAATGCCTTAGCGCCGTTCCCGGCACAGTTGGCGCTGCTCCAGTCCAGAACGTTGGCGCTTATGGCCAAGATATCGCACAGACTCTCGTTAATGTCGAAGCTTATGATACAAAGACCGAGAAGTTCGTCACTCTTGACGCAAAGAGGCTAGACCTTAGCTACCGCCACAGTATTTTCAACTCTGGCGACGAGATTGGTCGTTACTTCATCACAAAGATTACCGTCGCACTAGAAAAGAAAGAGCTCAAGCCACCTTTCTACAATTCCCTACAGAAATATCTCGACGATAACAATATCGACGAATACACTCCAGAAAACATCCGCAAGGCAGTCCATGCCGTCCGCACCAAGCTTCCAAATCCAGAATTTATCGCAAGTAGCGGCAGCTTCTTCAAGAACGTCTACCTTGATCCAGAAGAATCTATCAAGGCCGAGAAGAAAGGCATTCCAGTCTGGGACGGCGGTAAAGTTCCTTCTGGCTGGCTCCTAGAAAACGCTGGTCTCAAGGGTAAACTTATCCATGGTATGCGCGTTTGGGAGACTGCTTCCCTCGTCCTCGTAAACGAGAGCGCAAAGAATTACAGCGATCTTGACGCCGCTCGCAAAGAGATTATCAAGACCGTCGAAGACAAATTCGGCTATACCCTAGAACAAGAGCCGATGGAATTAGGAGACGAATGAGCAAAATACTAAACGGAACCGAGCTCGCAGATTTTATCAAGGAACGCCAAGCCGCCCAGGTACGAAGCTTACGTGGGCGCAAGCTTTTTCCGAAGCTCAGCATCATCTACGACAACGACAGCCCAGTTATCGCAAAATACATGACTCTTAAAGAGCAGTATGGTGGCGACATCAATATCGACGTAGAAATCACGAAGATTAACGAAGACAACGCCGAGCAAGAGATGACGCGCGTCGCGAACGATCCAAATATCCATGGCGTTATCGTTCAGCTGCCACTCAAAGAAGTAGATAATTCTATTCTCGAGATGATTCCTCTAGAAAAAGACGTCGATGGTCTTCGCGAGCAATCCGATACAGCTACCGCAATGGCAATTCACTGGCTACTTACAAGCTACGGCGTAGAGCTTCAAAAGAGCAAGCTCGCCATCGTTGGCCAAGGCAAACTCGTCGGCCGACCGCTCACAAAAATGTGGCGCGAGAGCAACTACGACATTACCACTTTCGATAAAGGCGACGACCTAAATGAATTAATCAATTACGATGTCGTTGTAACTGCTACGGGCGTTCCAGGATTAATCAAATCTTCCATGCTAAAGCAAGGCGCAACCGTAGTTGATGCTGGCACAGCAAGCGAAGGCGGCGTAATCAAGGGTGACCTCGACGAAGAAGTTCGCGAAAGAAAAGACCTAACCCTCACGCCAAAAGTAGGTGGCGTCGGTCCACTCACAATTGCAATGCTCTTCGAAAGAGTTTTACAAGCTACCGAAAAATCCAAATCTTAATCAAAAAACAGACTCACCCGAGTCTGTTTTTTGTTTTCTAGTGTCCGATAGCTCGTCGTAGTTCCCTGAAGGTGTCCGTATCAGATTCACCAGCACGTTGAATACCACGATTATCGTAGGCGGCACGAATAATCGACTGGTCAGCCGCAGAAGCGCGTCTGTAGTAATTCGCGAGATTTTCAACTTCACCGCCAGCATAGCCCGCCAACGCGCCACCGCTAAAGCCTTCGCTATGGATAACCCTGCTCATGACACCATCTTGATAGGTCTGATAACGTGCTGCTTGAGCTCGCTCTTCTGCTGTTCCGTTAGCGTTACCCCTATCTGTTTCAACGTGCGTACCAGCAATCATATCTTGATACTTAATATAATCCGACGGGCTCTTCGCAAGCATACCATTACCAGCGTGCTTGAGACGCGCACGCGCGACTGCGGCCATAGTCTCTTGGGAAGCGCCCCTCTCGTTCATAAAACGCATAATCGTTTCGTCGATTGGACCTTTCTTGTTACCATGTGTCCTGCTCGCAGATGCGCTACGTGCAATAGCCTCAATCGTAGCACGTCCTTCGGCAGAGTTTATATCAGTAACACGATTCTCCAAAGCATGCCAAACCGCGTTCTCTCCATCCGTAACATGGTTGGCATCCAAATCAACACCCTCATCCTCAAGCGCCTGCATTTCGTCTTTAACATTCTGCTCAAACAATGCCTGTTCTGGATGGTCTGCCATATATTGAGCATCACGACGTTCAGCCCTATCCTTCGAAGCTGCCTCTTCAGCAGCCATTCTTCTAGACGAACTACGCGCTCTAGTTAGACGACCAAAGGCAGTTGCGTTGCCCTGTCTATCAACGCCAGCATTCATACGATTCGCTCTCGCCTCGGCGCCATGTTTCATTCTCTTTGCAAAATCCGAGGCTCCAAATGCACCCGTCGCGCGGCTGGTCAGCCTTCTTGCAGCACCCTGAACCATAGCGCCTAGCTTACCAGTAGAATTGATAATCATCTTTGGCAAGAAGAACATCGGAGCAACGTTGGCAGCAATAGCAATGACATATACCAGCGGATTAAATCCTAGGCCAGCAAAGATACCAGAGTTTATTTCTTTTGCTCCGCCCATTACAGTGACAATAATTTTTGCAGCAAAATCACCACCGCTCACAACCAGACTGCATAACGGGTACGCAATCAATAATCCACTCACGAGTTTCGTCCATTTCCTAAAGGTTGCATTACCGGCCGGAACAAGATAGAACAGTAATGCAATAGGTGCTGTAGTAGATAGAACAATAATAAGAGCCTGTCTCAAAATGAATATCAAGAACATCATAAGTACGGCAATAGCAACAATAATTATGGCCGAAAGAGCAAGAACAACAATAGATTGACCACTCTTCAAGAAGCCAATAATAGAGAAGAAACCGGCTATGGCGACCAGTATGGAAGCACCCCCTTCAAACAACTCTCTTCCCGGCTTATCTCTAAAGAGATCGCTAGGTGGAGGAGTAGCTGTAATGCCTTTTGTTACCGATGCAAATATATTTGTTATTGCTGAGCCAAATATATTAGCAAGATCAACTGCTGCCCTAAACAATATGAACGAAAGATTTATAAGAAGCACGCCAATAACGATGCGTGGCAACATCTTCTTAATGCCGTAATTGTCGATACCAATACCAGATATCTGCGACAAGATAATAATCAGAAGGAGGATTACTAACACGCCATTAGCGATAGTCCTTGCAGTATTCCAAGCATCATAGAGACCAGATTCTTTCTTAAAAACAGTCGGATCTAGATTCAAAAAGCCAGTTACATAAGTATAAATATTGCCAACCTGCTCGCTAATCTCTTTTGTTGCTGCGCAGGCAAACCAGCTCCAGCCGCCACTATTATCCGTACACTTTGGTTCGGGCTCATCGCTATCGTACAAATTTAGCGTAGAAAGTTCTGGCATAATAAATGCACTACTTACGCCATCCGTATCTATAAATAGACACTTATCATACTCATCCCCTTCTTTCCAGTCTGCCGGGCATATAGTTAAGGCAATGTAATTCTCTGAAGCATTAGGATTATGACCGATGGCCGAATTTATAACACCGCCATTCTCGGAGTTTTTAATCCTAACATGTACCTTTTTATACTGCAGATCGCCGTCCGATACTGGAGACATGTCATCATCTTTGATTTCGGCAATTTTCGTAAGTGGATAGTCGACATACTCGCGAGTAGACGAAGTAGATATAAACGAATGCCCCTGACCTAGTTCCCCGATTTTGGCAGGATAATCCACTAGCTGAATATTTTGCGGATCGATTGGCATGCCACCACCCAAGGCACTTACACCGACCGTTATTAGAATATCCTTATCATCCATCTCGATTTGCGTACCAGAAACCGCAAAAACTACATCGCTACCAGATTTAATCTTTGACGGGTCATAAATCGAACAAACAACACGGTCCGTACCTTTTAGTGTCTCTTCGTAATTATTGCCATCATTGCCCTCGAGGCCACCTTCAAAAAAGCTAGAGCAGGATTCTGAGCCACCCGTACCATTCTTTCCTGTTAGTTTCTCTGCATTTTGCACTCGATAGAGCTTACTATTTTTATCCTGAATGTAACCCATAATATCGGCGCAGCTGTAAAAATCCTTGCCACGATAAACCGTCATTCCTTCGTCGCCGTTACCTCCAAGAGTGCCAGTATTATAGCCGACGAACTGGTAATTATAGTTACTGCCCGTTCCGTAACCGTCAAGCAATTTCCTCTCACTATCCCTCTCGTCAAGCCATGCACCAACAGCCTCGAAGTGTTTTACTGAGCCGTCTTCGTGACACATCGTAAGCATGGTACTATATCGCTCAAACGAATAATCATTTTTAAGTGCCTGAGTTTCTAGATGATTCATGTTCCAATAATTATCCCCCAAGGAAGCTCCCAAAAATGGATCATGATCATTATTCCAAGCGTGATACCAACACGAAATCGAGACTACATTATCTGCACTATAATACATACCATTTGGACCCGCATCTCCATCTACCCATGCTAAAGTCCCTTCTCTACTAGAGCTCTCATCAGGTTTACCGTAGCGCATATCAATACTGCCATTTCCAGACAATATTCCCGCTCCGCTGATCGTCGCTTCGACATAATTTTTACAAGTTTCAGTACTTGCCGCATAACTAGAAGAAACAGTAACAAAAAGAGCTAGCGCGAGCGAACAGGCCAATACTAATATCTTTTTCTGTTTCATTTTTTATTTTTCCTCCGTAGTGGTATCTATCCAAGATTTAATATCCTTTGGTTGCGAATAGCCAGAAGTTCCGCCATCTCGACAAATAATCTCGGTTCCAGAAGGTAAATCAGGAATCATATTATTTATAAATTTCCTTAAACCAAAGTACTGTTCGTTGAATTCTTCTCTCGTTATGATAACACTGTCCACCCGTCTCAGCTCCGCCTCTTTTTGGTATAGCTCATTTGCTTTTAGTAGATCAGAGACCGGTGACCAGATGTAAGCTTTATCTTCTGTAACATAGAAAGCTTTTATTGTGTTTTCCGTTTGATAGCGACTCATGTAAATCTTCTTCCAATCTTTGTCTGCCGCAAAAGTTATGCTCTGCTTTTTTGGATTCGGAATTGAGCCTCCTTTGACATATTGCAAATAGTCTTCCGTTTCCCAGGAGATCGTACAGTCTACGGCTTCCTTTTTGTCTATCATGCGAGCAAACTCGCTACGCAAAACCTTATGCGCAGTAGCGTTCGTACGGTTTCGAACAGCCAGGATAGTAAGAATAACAAAAACAACCAAGAGGATCCCAACGATTACAGAGATAGTAACAATCGATTTCTTTTTCTCTTTTTCCATATTCTATCTCCTCATATTCCTTCTTCTTCTATCCATGCGACCGTTCAACAAATCAACAAAGCCATCTCTTGCATCCCTATTGAGTCTCCTCTCATCATCATTTGCGCCATTAAAGACATCGTTAGGATGAGTAGGATTATTGATACTAAGGTCATCTACAGCATTATTGAGTCTTGTGTAGACCTCTTGAAGCGTTGCGAGCATCATGGCTTCGGCGTCTTCAGACAAGGTTACGCCAGCATTACGGAGATTATCGCGATATTTAGACTCGATAGCAATCTGAATAGATTCCATACGAACCGTGTCGCCATTCTTTGCAGCTTCGACATATTGAGTTCGCAAAGCGCTACTATTATCAGTAATGCCGTTCACGAAGTCCATACCGGTAGTATCGACAAGTTTTTGGCCAGCCGCGTTCGTAGTAGACATACCATTGATTGCCGCCAAATCTGCCGCACGATTCGCGTGAACAGATTGGTTAACTGCATCTTCGCGAATACGGACGATGTTTTCAAGATTACTTAGGCGATCCGCGCTAATTGTGCCACGCAAACTTGGGTCAGAAAGAATTTCCTCCGCAAGGTTGGCCGCAGCTGCTACGATACCATCCTCTGGATTATATCCGGTACCTGCACCATAAATATTCGGATCAGTAATTTCGTCAATAAGACGATTTTGAGCAGAAACATCCATTTCGGAGAACTGTTTTGCAGACATGCCGCGGATATCCTGACAATTCATCCTGAAGTTTGCATCATTATTCATGTTGCCAGCGCCAATAGCACGATTTCTCTTGATTGCCTGAAGGCGGTTGAATAGATAGCGATCCTTCTTCTTGATATCGTTCATTTCGGCCACACTAACCGAGTCTGCAATGATTTCAAGAGCAGCACCCGAAAGACCATTGGTTCTTAGACACTGAAGCAAAGCATCACGACCAGCCTCGCCATTTCCAAGCAGGACAGTAATGTATGCAGAGGTAAGTTCAGTGTTTCCGGAGTTAGCAGCGTCAATAATACTATCTGACATGCTCTCTTCGGTTAGACCAGACTGCGCCTCAATCTGCTTAATATATTCCCTAGTCCTCTGATTCTGAGTACTATTATTGATGTTTTCCTGAGTAGTTTCAAAGTCACTTCTGACGCCAGTAAAGTCTCCAGCCGTATTTCTGAAGGCCTGCGGAGTAAAGCTTTCGAATTGACCACCGGCGCCAAACATACGATTCACGCGGCGCGTAATGCCCGCCGTCGATAATCCCATGCGACGATTGAATGCTAGTCTCCTGCGCAAAGCGGCCTTTTCTCTCAATAGGTCCGCAGAATCACCACTCCTATCCTGCAAGATCTGATCAAGCTGGTTGTCTCCAGTAAGGTATGACCTACCGCGCCTACGTTGAGCGGCCATAGCGTTCGCGTTTCTAGCGTACATAGCACGAGACGGATGATTATAATAAGCGTCACGAGCACGAGCAAACGCGCGGGTTACCGCGTTGTTGCCTGGTCTACGGCGATTCTCGACGGTACCAGTCCTACGGTTATAATGAAGGCCAGCACGGCGGACATTGCGCCTAAATTCCTGGGCATCATTTTGACGCTGAGCAAAAGCAGAGCCGCGAACTGCGCCAGACGTATTACGAATTAGCGCATTGCCGATTCTTGATGAAATACCTTCCAGTACCGTGAGAGACTTCATGATAATTCTTGGAATAAAGAAGTATGGCACTGTGACCACTAAGAGACCAGCAATAGATTTTAGGAAGGTCTCAAAGAAATTATCCGCACCAACTTGAGAAGTAAAGCCCCAAGCCTTCAGTAGTATCGACGAAGCATAAGATGAGCCATATACGACCAGGCTCGTCATCGGATAAGCAATCAATACGCCCTTAAATATACCGAACCATTTATTAAACACTCCTTTTGTTCCAGGTATCATATAGCAACATAGAGCGACCGGAGAAACAACGACAGCTAAGATGCATAGCGCCTGACGAATAACCGAAACGGCAAGCATAATAAACATCGCGACCGCACATATGAGCAAAAGAACAATAAGCGCAACCCAAATTCTGGCGCCAAAATGAATAATTGCCACAATGACAGCGACTAGGACAAAGATTAGGGTAGCGATAGTTGAGCCCTGGAAGGCGTCCGAATGAATTGGACCACCCGAAGCCTCGAGCATTCCTTCGAAGATGTCGCCGATTCTATGGCCAAAGATATTCGAAAGATCGATTGCGCCCTGGCAGATAAGATACGATAGATTAACCATCAGTGCCGCAATAACAATCTTCGGCAAACTCTTCTTTATGCCATAGTTTGTTATACCAAAACCGCTAATCTGAGAAAGGATAACGATTAACAGTGCCACAACGAGCATTGCATTCGCAATATCCCTAAAGCTACTCCATGCCTTATGAATAGCATAGCCAGGAGTTCCGCGTTTGTTGCCACTAAATACAGCTGGATCAATATTTAAGAAGAAGTCACTAAAGATATCGTAGACAGTCTTTAGGAAGTTAGACATCGATTCGGCGAGCGGGCAAGTAAAGAATCCTACTACACCACCACATTGCTCTTCTTGCGTTTGCTGGTCATAGGTAATCGCGGCGGCTGCGGCAGCCTTTTGTTCTTCGCTAAGAGAATCATGAACATAAGGATTAAGCATTGTGCAGGTAGCATGAGATTCAAAGCTTCCATTAAAGTGACTACTCGTACATCCGCCATTTCCATAAGGACTGGCCGGCCGCCAATGCCCAACCGCCGACAGATCACTTGTACTTCCTAGTACAAAATTATCCCAAGTATCAGAATATTCACTAACAGTAATATCGTCGCTAAATAAGTTTTTACAAGAGTAAGCCCACTCATAACCCAAGCCACAAGTCTCGTTACCGCTCGTGCCACATTCATCCGGCCCCTGAGCGCGTCCTTCCGTATTACCAAACATCACTAGATCCGCGCTCTTGTCAGGGTAAGATATAATCGCCCAGGTAGCACGAACATAATATTCGTTACTTTGGATTGGCGAGCCTCCAATACCAAAATCAACATCATCTTCCAGATTATCGGATTTGACAACAATAATATTTTCTGCGGTGATCGAAGAGTCATTTCTGTCGTATGGCATAATCTTATATCCAGGCTTCATCAAGAAAGACATACCACAGGTAGCAGAGCTAGCATGCGCAATATCGCCACCGTAAAAGTTTGGCGCTTGACCCGATGGACCACTATAATCACTGTCCGCACCGCGCGCAATATGATACACATAATCATAGGTAATTTTTGCAGCGGCATCGCTATAGCTAGCATATCGGCCTTCTTGCGCGAAGCTTGCCTGAGAAATCATTCCCCCAAAGAAGAGCGACAAAAACAACGCCAAAATCAAAGTTTTTCTACGGCACTTAAAGATACTTTTAGTCATTTTTATCCTTAACTACGATACGTTGATCATTGAACAGATTATCGTCAGGTTTCTTAAAGACATAGTCATCAAGTGTTTTGCATCTTATTTCACGGTCTTTTATGCCGTTACCGAGTGAACTGAGCTTATTACGAATGTCATAGTTCTTAATAACTTCAAAGTCTTCATACTTATAGATAACAGAGTCGGAATGATTCATTTTTCGGTTTTCGTTATCATAGCCGTCGAATCGCCAAACATACACATCGCCGTCATAGATAGTAATATCAACAAGCACATCGTCCAGGAGAACGCCTTTTATTTCTGCATTCTTCCAGCCATCGTTGGCAATAATACTAAATTTTCTCTCTTTACCAAGGTTGTAGTAGGTAGCCTCGCAATTCATTTCATCGCGATAATAAATCCTATCCCGGAAATCATTTTCGGATAGCTTATTGCCAACACTTCGATTAAAGATATTAACAATTGCAATAACAATAATGACAGCCAACACCGCTATAGCTACAACAATGCCAAGAATCTTCCAAAGTCTGCTTCTATCAACTGTTCTAGCTGGCGTATTATTCTGCATGGCGGCAGCAAAAAATCGTGGCATTTGTTCGGTGTTTTGCGCAGAAAAATCCCGAGAGGCATTACCCTCGCTGCGCCTTCTTCCGCCGGTTATATAGCGCTTATTCGACTCGTTTTTGTCTTGCGCATTATCGGCGCCGTTCGTATTTGCGCCAGATTGGCCATCCATGTTTTTATTTTATCATAAAACGCTTATGCTATTTTATAGCTAATTAAGCAATTCTGTGTCCAGGCATACTAATTAGGTCAAGCTGAGCACCGATTACGTCTTGATGGCCGTTAGCCTGAGCAGCAGCACGAGCGCCATTTGCCCAGCCATCAATATTCGTCCTGGCTGCTGCTACGGCCGCATCGTTCGTTCGGTTAGCAGCAGCATTTCTATAGGCATAGGCAACAGCCTCCATTCTCTCGGCATCGCCAGCCGCAGCCGCAGCATTGTAATCTGCCTGAGCTTGAGCATTCAATTGAGCAGAATTCATACTATTATAAGCACCAAATGCGCTACCCGCCGTAGCCCTAATACGACCATTGCGCTGAGTCAAGAAACCGTTTGCGCCAGTGAGAGCATCGAGCTTTTGACTGTTGAGGCTTGGCGCCAACTTCTCATTATTCGCAAGACGTTCGGCAATCCTGGCAAATTCGACAGCCTGCCTACTGTTATTGTTTGCAGGGTTAGCAGTAAGCTGGTTGACGATTTCGTTGAATTCGGCGGTATCCATTTTGGCAACACTTTCTTCTGTAAGGTTATCCAGCATACCAGAGTTAAATACATTGATAGTATTATAATCGCCACGCCCAATAGTTCCATTCTTGACACCTTCGATATAGGTAGCCATATGTGGACTTACTTCGCGCAAAGCATCAATCTCGTCTGCGCCAAAACTAGACATCATAGCATTAAATGACTCATCACTTAACGCATTTGGACCGGATGTACGAGTGGCGAAAATATTAGCAAGCGCCGCACGTCCTTCGCTAGACTCTTTAAGCTTGTTAGTATAGGCCGTAATTAGAGCGTTATTATCATCGCTAGCATCCGCAGCAAGCGCAGCATTTAGATTTGCGGTCATATCCTGAACAGTTTCGTTAGCGGAATCAATATGACTCTCATTCTCCCTAACTTTAGCAAGCGCCTCTTCCTGCCTTACCATGTCCGGGTTATTTCTATAATCCCGTACGCGCCTATGTCTTGCATTAATAGCATCAGCCTGTCTTCGATAAGCAGCACCGCCTGGCATTCTTGCCCAACGTTGCATCCTTCTTTCGTCGCCAGCCCTTCTGAGATCCTGGCCAAGACCGGATCTATTAAGGCGGTTCCTTGCGCGACCAGTTACATTATTTCTAATGTTATTTACTACTTTATTGACAGCGCCTAATGAGGCCGTAATGGTTTTCGGAATAAAGAAGAATGGCGCGACCGTAATTACTAAAGCGCTAGAAAAAGTAAGCAAACTACCGCCCCAGACATACGCCATAATCTTGCCAAGCAAGGCGCCACCATAGACCATCAAGCTGGCGATTGGATAAGATAATAGCAAGCCCTTGCACAAATCGAACCACTTCTTATATACCGACTTCGTACCAGGCAAAACATAGCAAGCGAAAGCAATCGGAGAAACAGTCACCGCCAAGATCATCATCGCTTGACGGATACCCATCGTAATAAATAGGAACAGAATCGCAATTAGGGCAACAATGAGGGCAGCAAGCGCAAACAAAAGAAGCGCCGGGTTAACGAATATCATTGCAAGAATCAATGCAATAAGTCCAGCAACAAACAAAACTGCACCCGCACCCAATGTCACGGTACCAGTTGAAGCGGTTACCTGACTAATAGCATTCATCTCGCCCTCTAGTATCCCCTTAAGGCCAAAACCAACAATATTACTTAGATCGATAGCCGCCTGGCAAACAATATATGAAAGATTGATTAAAATCGCAGCCGTAATAAGGCGCGGCAATGCCTTCTTGATACCATAATTAGAGATACCGAATCCTGTTATTTGAGAGAGAATAATTATCAATAGTAACAAAACTACTGCTATATTCGCTATATCTCTAAATCTAGACCAAGCTTTGTAGACATTGTTTCCCTCGCCAGACCGCGTAAATAATTGCGGCTCAACCAAAAGCCAATCTTCTATAACATTCGTATATATATCCGTAATAAAATCAGATGCGGTATAGAGCAACGGGCAAGACACCCAGCCAAAAAGACCAGAAGCTTCGTCTAGACACCTATCCGCAATATTACCATGAAGATGTACGTCTATAGGATTAAAAAGTGTCATTCCAGAACAAGTGGTAGAGTCGCCCTTCTGTATAAGGTCCCAATCGTAACCATACGGCATGCTAGTACTATCGATGCCTATTAATCCTTTTCTGAAATCACAAGTCGCTTTGTCAGAATCCTTGTTTAGGATACATGCACCAACGGACCACAAGTAGAACTGTCTGCGATTCATACCTCCGCCACCAAACGCAACCTCACTTATATCCACAGCGGACGCCAGTTGCACCTGATCTTTCGCTTCAAAATAATATCGTCCGTCACCCTGCTTCTCGAATTTCGTAACCTTTATTTCCCGATCCGAAGACGACATTCCAGAATTATCCTGAATGCCAGGCGTGCCTCTCGTAGGAACCGTGACTCCAAAAGAGGTCGCAGCGAAGCTTTTCTTATCGTATTCATTCTTGGCTGCGCCATTATTTCCATCGTGAACATAGCCGCTCAACTCGACGTTGCCGTCTTGGTCGACGTTAATGGACGATATCGAAACTTGATCAAACATACCACAATCAATACCCTCTGCGAAAGCCGCTGAGACCGGAGCAAAAGCACTAAAAACTGCCAAAAATAGAATTTTCAGCTTTACTAGAGATTTTTTACTCTTTTTTTGTTTGTTGACCCAGCCCCTAATCATAATCATATTTTACCATATTAGCATTAGCGGAATCTGTTCTCTCTTGCGCGAACTAGGCCCACCGAAGCGCGAATTGCGCCGCGGACACGCTCATCGCCAGTAAACGAAGCTTGTGTAACATTCGTACGCCAACCAGACAAAGTATCCTCAACCGTGGCAGCATTAATGGTCGAACCCGCGCGTGTAGCCGCATTTCTAAAGGCCTGCTCGGCAGCTTCCATACCGACAGTATCACCATTGCGCGCATTCCTCTCGTATTCTGCCTGATAGTAGTCGACTTCGTTCGTAAATGTACCAGAACTAATCGCAGAAGCACTACCGCTCTCGATTACACTAGCATTAGCAGTCACCGCATTGTTGCGCTGAGTCGTAAAGTTAGTAATGTCTTGACGCGCCTGAGCATTAATAAGCTGAGACAACTCAGGATTGCTCTGAGCTTCTTCCATCATCCTCTGTAGGTTAGCCGCCATAGCACCACCAAAGTTTGCGCTCGCCTCGGTAGCCATGCGATGTGAATCGCGGTCGTCCATCTTGAGGTAATCTTGACCAGACAACGTACTAAGAAGATCGTCGCTGAGGCGAGTGTAATTAATATTGCCATGGTTACCATTCTTAACATCCAAGAGATGCTGTGCAATATATGGAGACTCTTTGGCCATATCATAAAGCTCTTCCTGAGAGAAAGCATTTGCCATTGCATCTGCAGTTTCGTCATCATAATTGTGCGTCTGCATATTATCATGCAAAACCGTACGACCATCGCTGGTCGCGGATAGCTTTCTCGTACAGGCCGCAACCCTGGCGTGATTACCGCTCGCCTGTGCGCGCTCTAGCTCTTCGCCAAGCTCGTCAGCAGAATAATTCATCGTCTCAAGGCGTTTCTCTTCAAGACCAACCTGTTTCTGGAACTGCTCATTTCTAAAGACATCAGGGTTCTGGGCGATATCATTACGCCTATTACGTTTATTAAGAACAGCTTGCGCGCCAGGAAGATACATATTCTGGCTTGCTCTTCTACCGCGTCGCTGAACTAGCTGACCATTGCGGATTCTCACGCCTGCTAGACGTAAAGCTTTTCTATCTGCCTGATCCTGCATGCGATTCGACATAAAGGTACTGTTATTAACGACACGGTTCGCATTTCTACTTGTGCTTCTCTGAATCTTACTAATCATATTCTGGATTGCGCCAAGAGAGGCCGTAATTGTCTTTGGAATAAAGTAATATGGAACAACACAAATAATTATAGCTGCCAAATCCGCCACCGTAGTTAGCAGACGGTTGGATGCATCCGTGTCCCAAACTTCGTGCAAAATTTGCGCCGCCATTGCGCCACCATAAACCATAATACTGGCGATAGGATAGGCAATTAGAACACCTTTCAATAAATCAAACCACTTCTTAAATATTGACTGAGTGTTTGGCAAAATATTACAAATAAACGCAATCGGAGCAACAGTTACGAGAATGATCGCTAAGGCCTGACGCAAACCGAGAGAGATAATCAAAATCAAGACACCACCCAAGATACCAAGGAAACCCATAATGAGTGGTGGCATCAAGGCAGGAATCATGATAACGGCAAAAATCGTCGCCGCAATCAAGCCAACAGCAAGCGCAATAGCACCCGCCGAAACACTCAAATCCGTTAGAGCAACATCAAAGAAGCCACCGATATTCGTACCGACAATATTCGAAAGATCAACTGCTGCCTGGCAGATAATATAGGACACATTTACTAGAACGCCCGTAATAATTACACGTGGCAACATTTTCTTGATGCCATAGTTAGTAATACCAAAGCCAGAAATTTGAGAGAGAATCATCGCAATAATAACTACGACAAGCAAGCCATTAGCTAGATTTCTAAACCATGACCACGCATTAAAAACATCAGCTCCGCCACCATTCCTATTTAGGAGCTCTGGCTCTAGTCGCAACATGTCCGCAATCACATCTTCGTAGAGACTCGTAATAGCATCGCCAAGACCAGTCAGAAGCGGACAGGTAATCCAACCGATTAGACCATTCGTAGATCTACAAGTATCTGCAATATCTTCATCATCCTCTTTTTCTACCTCTTCGTAACCAACCTTTTCGTCTGCAACAGTAGGCAACATTTCAGGACAGCCATCACTATCATCGGCAACAGGCAAACCATTTTGTTCGATGACTCGGTTGTTATAATTCTTGTTATCATATTCCCTACAATACGCCGTCGAAGCATCCGCCTCACGAATACAAATATTAAAGCTAAACTCGTAAAAAGCTGGGTACTGGTCTTCTAGAGGAATAGGACCATAAATATTGTTGCCGTCTTTATCTATGCCCTGATTAACATTCGTATTTGAAATAGAGCCAGAAGTTTTGGAGCCCCAAAATCTATAGGTGCCATCCTGTTGCTTAATGACTCTATAAACCTGGTATTTTGCTGTAACGTTTTCGTCATGGCTAGAATCTGTAATCTTGATATCGTCTACGGTATATTCATGGGCAGCAGCGCTCTTATTAGGGCCGCCAATAACCCCAGAGACGTGAATCGAGCTATTTGGTTTAACGACCTTTTCGTAATTTACGCCATAGAGATAATCGTGTGCATCTACACAAGTAGTTGTTGGGTCAGCAAAAACATTCTGCCCAAACACAACAGAGGCAAGAAGAATAAATCCAAATCTTACAAGCCATTTTTTAGTCATTGTTAGAGCTAATTTCAGCCTTTCGTGCTTTTAGTAGCTCTGCAAATTCACTCATATCCGTATTTTTACAAACGATAGTAACGTCACCTGCCTCAGTATCATTTGCATCGGCAGAGCTAATTTGGAAATTATCATACAAGTTTGTTTCGAGAGCATTTTCTATTTGTTCGCGGTCAACTTCGAGTGTTGGCGCAATGCCTTCATAAGCATCCGTAATACGATAGACAGCTTTGCCATCGCCGCCTGCGCGTGGAGTCTTAGTTACGGACCAAATATATGCAGTGTTATTCTCGATATAGATCGAGCTTGGCTTATATTTCAAATCGTAACGTTTTACAATAGAGTTTTCTTTGGCCTTCGCAGAGCTAAAGTCGTAGTTGCTAATAAAGACATTCTTCCAACCATCGTCAGCAGCAATCGTCCAAGCTTTCTCGGCAAAAATATCATACTCACCTTCGGCGTAATCCGAACCGTTATGCGACGATTTATTATAAGTTGCAGTACAGTTTAGAGCCTGTCTATTCTTAATCTTATTATTATATTCTTCGTAGCTCACTTTGCCGTCGCTTTCTGCAGGCTTACTTGGATTCTGTGGCTCGTTTTTCTTATTCAAGACATAGAACGCAAAAATACCACCACCAATCAAGACAATAACGCCAAGAGCAATCAAAATAATTAGCGGCAAAGACAAAGCTTTCTTGCGCTCAACTTCCGGTTCTGGGGCAAAGAAATTCTGAACAGGAGCCGGTTCTGGAGCTGGAGCTGGCGCAGGCTTAAACTCAGGTGCTGGCGGAGGAAGTTCTTCCTCGACAGGTTCTGGAGCTGGAGCTGACATTGGTTCCGGTTCAGGCGTAACCGGTTCTTCGATAACTGGAGCAACAGGCATTGGTTCCGGAGCTGGAGCTGGTGGCAAATCTGGCTCACCAGAAATAAACTGGAAGTTATTATCATCTTCACCATGACCAAAAGAAGTTGCAGAGCCCGCAACAGTAACCTCTGGTTCATAGTTTGTATTTGTAACACTAAATGCATTCGCGCGATCGTGAGAAGATGTAGCATACGCGCGGTTATCTACCTGGTTTCTAAGCTCTTCTAGCTGTGCATCTTTGCTAGCAGGAAGCGCGTTATTTGTACCGTCTGCAAAAGAATTGTCCTTGGCGGAATTGTTGTTGTTTTGAGCCGCCTGATTGCTCTTATCCATATTTTTATTTTACCACAAAGTTTATGCTTATTTATTTTGTTTACGCTAGCCACGAACCTGTTGATGGGCCACTTAGATTCTCGGAAGCAAATTGCTCGAGCATTCTTCTCTTTTCTACCGACAGCTCACTAGCATTACTGCTGCTAAGCAAATCTCGAACTGATTGCTGTACATGTGCTGCCGCGTGTGTACCCGAGTTCTGGCGTATCTGGTTGAGATAATTGTCTACGGCACGAGTATCCATCGTCTTGAAGCTTGCACCCGTAGTTCTGTTAACCTGATCGTTAGTGAGCTGACGCGTAGATAGCCTACCAGCGGCGGCGACACCGTTAGTCGTAACATCTCTTGCCCAGTCAGTCATAACCATATCTTCATTCTTGAGCTGTTCACGGCCACGGTTCAACTCGCCAGCAATATTCATAAGTGCTGTTTCAGATTGAGCACCACCTGTAGTTTCAAGCTGACCAATTCTATTCGCAAGCGCATCACGGCCATTATCTCCTTGCTGCCTGAGTCTGCGCGTGATTGCAGCATCCATTGCCGAATCATTAGTAGTACCAAGCATATTTGCGAGCTGTTCAGATGTCATGCTACCCTGTCTATCTAGGCGAGTATTTGCCTCAGAAATAAGCTGTTCATCAAGGGTATTACGCCTGAAACGGGCATCCCTATAATTATTCGTATCACCGATCCGAGCGCCCAATCCCTGAGCATCAGCCAAATGATCATTCATATGCTTCGTTCTAAAATGACGGCGCATCACAACCGTACCATCTCTTCTGATATGTGTACCACTCGCGCGTTCAACCTTGCGCTTTTGCGTCTGGCGCCTCATCTTATCCGCCATACGACTATTGCCTATAGCATTCTGAGCCCCACCAGTTACGCGCTGCCTCATTTTCAAAATTGCGCCATCAATAGCAGCGACCGAGCTAGTCGTAATCTTTGGCAAGAAACACGGCGGAACAACAACCACTGCTATACCAATGAGGCCCGACACGAAGCTATCCTCGCCCATCGACTTTACAACAAGGCGCCCAGCAAACGAACCGCCATAGACCAAAAATGCTGCAATTGGATAAGTAAATATTAGACCCTTAAATAATCCGAACCATTTCTTGTATAATTTCTCAGTACCAGGCAACACCGCACAGGCAATCGCTATCGGCGAAATGATTACCAAGCCTGTCATTAATGCTTGACGCACAACCAGCATTATAAAAGTGAAGAAGATAGTTACGCCGGCACCTACAAGCGCAAAGAGGATTGGCAACAAGAATGCAGGCCCAAAGAAGAAGGCAGCAATAATAACACCAACCAAAACTACAATAAGCGCTAATAATCCCCCTGTGCCACTCACGGCGCTTGAACCCTCAGCCGAAAGAACCACCGATTGATTTAGCGTCTTAAAGATGCCGCCAACACCACTACCAAGAATATTACTAATATCCACAGCTCCCTGACAGACAAGATACGAGAGGTTCACGATTATAATCATAACAACAGCACGCGGAAGTGCCTTCTTGATACCATATTGCTGAATCTGCCAACCAGAAATTTGCGAGAAAATAATCAACAAAAGATAAACGATAAACAGAGCATTGGCGATATTGCGAATATCCGACCAAACCTTGAATGTCACCTTTCCTGCATCAGAAGACTGCTCCAAAGCTTGTGGCGGATAAATAAGCCATTCTTCTATAAGATGTTCGTAGAGATACGTAATTAGATTAGACAAATCATCCGCGAGCGGACAGGCGAACCAACCCATCTCTGGATTGTCTCCGTAGCAAGTCGACTGTTCAGTCGTAAAGTTTTCAAACTCACCACCAGCAGCCATAGCATCTGCAGAGTTAGCCGTAGACGCATCAGTCTCATCACCATTTGCCGCGCGTATACACTGCACAACATCGCTAACCGAGCGCCCCGAGCCTTGCATTATGCCTGCCTGCATCTGCAAACAATAGTCTTCGGTAGGTGTGGCCGTAGTAGTTGTCGTAGTACTATCACTCGGAACAGATGGATCTAGCCCCGCTGGCTCTGTCGCCGGCTCGGTTGTCGGTTCGGTTGTCGGCTCGGTCGTCGGTTCGGCGGTAGTCGTGGTTGTAGTTGTCGTAGTAGACTCCTCAGTCGGCTCGGTTGTAGTAGTCGTAGTGCTTTGCTCATTCTGCTGAGCCCAGATATCTTCGCAAGTCAGACCCCTTTCTACTTGGTCAACCGTCATTGTACAGGTAGTCTCTGCATAAGTATCTTGCCCAAAAAGATTAAGGATGCCCGCAAACAAAAAGGCTGCAAAAACTGCACATACAATCCCCCACCTTCTTATATGAGTCTTTTGCGACATAATGTTAGTTTTATTTTAGCATAAACGTTTTATGATTTTTATCACACAAAAAACCTCCCGAAAAATTCGAGAGGCTTTTTGTGGGACAAGCCGGATCAAGACTAATCGCTTGATCTAAGAAGGACAGCTTGTGCGGCTAGCGGAGCCGAAGCCCCGCTAGCCGTTTCCCAGCAATCCCCGACCAATCTAGTCATCAGCTTCTGGGGAAGCTCTATACTAGGCGGTCAAGTTATTTCTTGCGGCTAATGATATAGCCAGCAGCTGCTGCGCTTACGGATGCGATAGCAATCGTTGCGCCAAGAACATCTGCGTTACCAGTCTTAGGAAGTTCGGTTGGAGTATCCTCACAAACCTGGCCTTCGACTGTGACGTCAGCATCATCGGTCTTTTCCGTGTTGTTGTCGTCATTGTATTTACCCTTAGCGACGTTTTTGAGTCCAGAAGGACCACAGTTGTCGGCATAGGATTCGTCAACAGTGGCGTAGAAGTAAACAGTTACTTCAGTACCAGCATCAACATGATCGATCTTTAGACCATCGGCAATGATTTCATCACCCATAGTCTTACCATCGGTATATTCAGAGCTATAAACGATAGTAGAACCGTTTACATAGTTCAAACCAGCTGGCAATGCGTCGCTGATTACAACATTGTTAAGAACAGTGTTACCAGTGTTCTTGAACTGAATGCGGTAACGAACAGTTTCGCCTGCCTTAGCGGTAACATTTTCACTCCAAGTATCAGAACCCTTGATCTGAACCATCTTGTCGATAGTGTAACCAGGGTGTTCTTCTGTACATTCCTGACCATCGATAGTGACGGTAGCAATGTCAGTCTTAGTCTTGCTGTCATCGTTGTTATACTTACCAGCAACAGTGTTGACTAGTGGTTCAATATCACCACATTCGTCAGCGTATTCGCCAGAGACCGTAGCGTTGAAGTAAACGCCAATAGTCTGACCAGCCTTAACGGTACCAATGTTCATACCATCATCGAAGAAGTGATCACCAGCAGTTAGCTTGTCATCATTGTTTTCTTCAGAGATTGGACCATAAACAACAGTACTAATGTTTTCAACACCCTCTGGAAGAGTATCTTTTACGACTACGTCGTTAAGATCAACTTCACCGGTATTGAAGAAGCGGATGCGGTAATAAATCTTTTCACCTGGCTTAGCCTTAACGGTTTCAGACCATTCCGTATCGTTTTCAAGACGAACCATCTTGTCGATTTCGAAGCTTTCAGTACAGACCTTACCTTCGATGTAAACATCGGCAGTATCAGTCTTAACATCAGTTACGGAACCATCAGTCTTGTAAGCCTTAGCTTCAACGACGTTACGACGTGGAGCTGGATTACATTCATCACCTAGTTCGCTATTAACAGTAACGTTGTAGTAAACAATAGCTTCACCGTTTGGTTCGTAATCACCGATATTTAGACCTTCTGCAGAGAAGAGAGTATCTGGATACTGAACACCATCAGTGTGCTGATCATTTACAACATAGGTTGTACCTGGGACGTAAGTAACGCCATCAGGAAGCGTATCACGTAGGCTGACGTCGTTTAGTCTAACATCTCCAGTGTTGGTGAACTTAAGCTTGTAAACAAGCGTATCACCAGCTTTTGCATTAGTGCTTTCAGCGAAATCGCCTTCAGCACCCTTCACCTTAACATCCTTTACGATTTCATAGTTTGGATGTTCAGCGAACTGAGCTTTAACATTGAAAGTGACCCAACCAGAATAGCCGACACAGCCAGGAATGATACCATTCATAGTTTCATAACCAAGCTGAGCACCATCTTCTGTGAAGAGATCAGTTTTAAGATCAAACTTATCTACGTTATTAGTATATTTTGCAGTACCTTCAACGTATGCTAGGTTAAATGCTTCACCGTTAGCAGAGGTAAAGGTTGTTTCGTCCCAAACTTCTTTTGGACTTGCGTTATCAGCGCGAATTGTACCCTGAACGGAAATGGATGTACCAGTTGTCGTTGGAAGGTTAACAATTGCCCTTACGTTTTCGGCCTGAAGATCTAGGTTAGAAGCGGCGTTGTTGTGTACATACATACGAACAACATATTCCTTGCCTGGTTCTACCATAGTTTCATCTGACCAGTTGTTTTGATTTGCATCACCAGTATATTCAGATGCGATTACGAAGTAACGCTCATCGCAAGCAGTACCACGACCTTCACAGTCTGCGATATTGGTGCTTTGGATCAAAGCAGGGTTATTAGTGATAGAGTTGAATGTAACCTTGTCCGCAGGTTGTTCCATCGTGTAAGTATCACGACTTGGACCATAGGCCAAAGCTACGAGAGCGCCAGCGCCAGCGACTGCAGCAACAGCTGCAACACCGATACTAGCTTTAGTGATTTTCTTCATAATAAATTAATTCCTTTCTTAAAAAGTAGATTAAGTGGAAATGTTAACTATATCATTTTGCCTTATTGTTAAACTATCAAAATCGGACTGTTACTATGCAGAACATGGAAGCAGGAGGGGTCAGGGGTGACCCCTCCTATAAGGAACGTTTGAGCAATTCAGGAATTATTAGCCAAACTTATCGTCGGCTGCCTTTTCCTGCTGATCGTTCAGCTCTCCGTGCGGTTTATCCGTAGCTACAGCCTGAGGAACAGTTGCCGGAGCAACCTCTTCAAAAGGAACTGTATACGGAGCGCCTGTCACGAATTCAACCTTCTCCGTTGCGGGAGGAGCTTGAGTCTGAACGGACTCAGTCTGTGTCTTGGTCTTGGCTTCCGTTGGTGGCTCCGGTGCTACATAGCTAGACGGAGCGGTCTCACGAGGGGTCAGATCCGTATGAATCTTACTCTCGTCAACCTTTCCACCGATGCTCGGATCGTTAGGACGAACCGGAGCAACGCTCGGGTTTTTCGGCTCGAGGGTTACAACTGTGGTTGTCTGAGGTGTTGTTTCCTTAGGCGGTGCAGTTGATGTCGGAGGTGGAGTCGTGGTGGTTTTTGTCGGCGGATTCCAATCAGGAACATCCACCGGCTGTCCACCACACTGAATCCTGAGTTTCAGGATCGAACCGTCATCCCACTTGATTACGATTGCAGTACCGCCATCGTTTTGGGTGTTCTTGACAGTCAGTGCCGGACGCTTACCGTTGTCGTATGCGCCATTAATCTGGTACATCTGACTCGTGTAATTGTTCAGCTCTTCAGTGCTGATGTTACCCTTCTTGATCTCATCCTTGATGGATTCAACCATTTTGAGGTATTCATCTTTATGACCCTTGCCACCGTCATTGACATAGTAGTCAACCGCATCGTTGGCTCTTGCACCAATCAGCGAGGAAGACCACTTGTCCAGGTACTTTGTGCCGTGACCCTGATCCATAGCCAGCGCAATCGCGCAGCCGAGGACAGGGTCAGCCTTGTTGTCGTCTGAACCGTCCATTCTTGCGAACAGATCATTCAGAGCGGTTTCGGCTTTGCTGTCATCGAACTTCAGGGGTTTGCCGAAATTATAATCGTTTTTGGCGTCCCCGTCGTTCTGCAGCTTATCGTTCTCGTACTCCACCCAATCGGGAGTGGGGGTGTCATCGCCAGTGAAGCTAGACACCATATCTCCGTAGGCGCCGCCAGTCAGAAGACCGACGACAGCCGCCGTGAAGAGGAGAACGACGATTGTTGCAATCAGTCGTCTCATTTAAGTCACCTCCTAGCGACTCTGTACGCAAAGGCCGCAATGGCCTGAGCGATGATGTAAAGCACCCAGCTAGCTGCTGCCCCTACAAGAACCGAGATAAGTCCGCACACGAATGCGCTGTACTTCGGTTCAGTATAGAGCACCGTGCCGGTTGCCTTATCGATGACATTGGTTACCTCAGCGAGAAGAGAAGCGTTGATATTGAGGCCGACAATGATGCCAGCGACAATTGCAAGGACGATCAGCAGGATGGTGAGCCATGTAGGAACACCGCCGCCGATTCTTGCGAGGAGAGTACCCATCATGGAGCGGGTATCTTCTCCTTCTTCTCTGACTGCCTTAGTAACCTCGGTAGCTGCTGCTGTTGTAACAGCGCGGGACTTCTTGCCTTCGGCTTTGGTAGCCTTGGCGTTTTCCACAGCTGCAGCAGTCACTACGGCTCTGGTGGCCTTGTGCTGCTTCTTGCTGTTTTTGGCGGTCTCTACAGCGGCTGCTGCGATGACTGCCTGGGTCTGCTTATGCTGCTTGCGGTTGTCCTTCGATGTTGCAGCTGCGGCTGCAGCGGCGATCTGGGCAACCTGCTTTGCAGTAGCAGGCTTGCCGGTGCTGGGGTTCGTGGACTTCTTCTTACTTGTTGCCATATGATCAACCTCCTTAAGTTGTGGCAAAAATTTTTCGGGCCTCCGAAGTATAAAAGCCCTTTGACTTATTGACACTTGCTCAAAAGTGTCGCCGTACACTGTTGTGCACGGTAACAGTCCGATTTTAATTAGCTCTTCTCGTAGGGCCTTGCGCGGTCTTACAATAAGATGCCCTTATTATATCAAGTCTTTGCTTTTTTGTCAATAGCATTATAGGGGAGTTTACAGCACTAGCTTTTTGTTTTGTTCATAAGCGGTTTGAGTGGTTTCTTGGGCCGTTTTTGGCGTTATTTTTAGCTATTTTTCGAACATTTGGGCCAGGCCGGAGGTCTTGACAAGGTGCATATTTGTGTTGCTTTTTACGAAGTTCCCGATCGCCTCATGTTGGCTAATATCCGATTCTAAGATTAGTTTGCCCTGCTCGGCTAGTTTCGTATTACTTTCTAAGATTAGATTCTTGATGTCTTTGAGGCCAAAATCCTCGGAATAGAGGGCAGTTTCTGGCTCAAAATCCAGCTCTGGGCTGAGCCAATCCCAGTTTTTGTCCACATAAGGGAGATTTGCAACGATAATTTCGAATTTTTCATCCACATTTTTTAGAAGGTCGGATTGCTTAAATTCTAGATTCGCATGCAAATTATCTGCGTTTTTCTCTGCTACTACCAAAGCTTTTTCGGAAATGTCTACCGCCATAACATCGCTTTCGGGAAGCTCAAGCTTAAGGGTAATAGCGATGCAACCACTGCCTGTGCCAACATCTAGGATTTTTGGTTTTTCTAGAGATAGTTCTTTAACAAGATCGATAATCGCCTCGGTTTCTGGGCGAGGAATAAGCGTATCCGGAGTTACCACAAACTCCCTGCCATAAAATTCCTTAGAACCAAGGATATATGCGACAGGTTCGTGATTCTGGCGGCGTTTTAGGTAATCTTCTGCCCTTTTTTGCCCGGATTCGGTCAATTCGTAATCTGGATGGGCGTGCAAAAAGACACGCTCTTTGCTAAGAGCGTGCGCTAGGATTAATTCCGCGTCGAGGTGACTAATTTGCGATGTCGCTGCTCTTTTCAGCCATGAGCTCACGTTCATTTTTCTGTAGCTCCTCGATAATATCTTCGATATCGCCATCCATAGCAGCAGAAATATTGCTGCGAGAATAATGGATGCGGTGATCTGTTATGCGATCCTGCGGGAAGTTATAAGTACGAATCTTTTCACTGCGGTCACCAGTACCAATAAGGGATTTGCGAGCATCAGAGGCGTTGGCGCGATCCTCGGCAAGCTTGCGCTCCAAGAGGCGGCTGCGAAGAACAGTCATAGCCTTGATACGGTTCTGCTGCTGAGAACGTTCGTCCTGCATAGCGACAACGAGACCAGTTGGCAAGTGAGTAATACGAACAGCGGAGTCGGTAGTATTAACACCCTGACCACCGTGACCTCCGGAACGATAGATATCGATTCGAAGATCTTCTGGATTGATTTCAAGATCCTGCTCCTCTGCTTCCGGAAGAACAGCTACGGTTGCCGTACTAGTATGAATACGACCCTGAGATTCGGTTACTGGGATGCGCTGAACGCGATGAACGCCGCCTTCGAACTTTAGCTGACCATATGGGCGGTCGCCAGAAACACGGAAGATAACCTCTTTGTAGCCACCAGCGTCATTAACGCTTTCGGACTGAAGTTCAACCTTCATGTTATGGGTTTCAGCGTAGCGGAGATACATGCGATAGAGGTCGCCGGCAAAAAGGCTAGCCTCGTCACCGCCTGCGCCGGCGCGAATTTCGATAATAGCAGGCTTGTCATCGTTAGGATCGCGAGGAAGAAGCATCTCGGAAAGCTTAGCTTCAGATTCTTCGAGTTCTTTTTCGAGGTCGGCTTTGAATTCGGCAAGCTCGGCGTCAGTTTCAGCTTCTTTGATGTCAGACTTAAGCTGTTCGATTTTGTGACCTAGTTCTAGGAGGTCATCAATCTCGCCAAGACGGCGATTTTTGGTTGCAAAATTTGCGTCAGCATAAGCATTTGGCTGACTAAGGAAGTCAGTAATCTCCTGTTTTTCTTTATTTAGAGCATCAAAATCTAGATTCATTGGACATATTATATTATATTTCCCACCTCTTGTCGAACGATGGTTACATGCGCAGGACCAGAATAATCCAAAACGTAAAATACCACCCATAGCGGGCAGCATTTTACTCTGTAAGCTTATCTGCTAATCTTGCGAGCCACCGCAATCCAGACAGCCACACCTGCAAAACTCAAGATTGCTAGTGGAGCGACCCTTAGGATAGCATCGCTCGTATTTGGCGTATTTGGAGTATCTGGGGTATCTGAGCTAGGAGCATCCGAACTGTCGCCAGAGTCATCACTAGAGTCGTCTCCAGAGTCATCGCCATGATCATCAGGTTGTTCCTTAGTTAAGAGTTCGGCCACTAATTCACATAGCTGATCATAATTAATCTGATTACCATCCTCGTCGTAAGCCCGACCCGAAAGCTGAATAGTATTATTACTTCTATTAACCGTAGCATCCGTAACAAATCGGATAGTTAGAGTTTTGTCACCATTTTTGAACTCTAAATTATATTCATAGCTACCAGGTTCGGTAAAAGTAATATCACCAAAGATCACTGACGTATCATCAATAATCTCACCCTGTGATTTGGCTGGAGCTGGCGCATCACCAATAGCGGTCATACTCGCGGAGAAGTCACTAAGATCAGTACCCGATTCAATTAGATCATCTAGACTCACACTATCGGTTACTGGCGTTGGCGCAACTACGGAGATATTTAAGACAAAATCAGATTCAGAGACCTCGCTGTCGTTCTTGTAGTAAGTCTTCTGCGTAACGATCGTATTGTTTGCTTCATCCAAAGTAGCATCAATCTTTACCTCGAGATTCACTGCATCTGGCTGAGCGGTAACATAAGGATTATTGATACTAATGTTATAACGGTGCGAGCCAGGCTCAGTAAAGCGTATCTCGCCAAAGCTTACGGAAGTCGTGTCTTCATTAATGGACCCACTCGTTGTAGTTGGAGCAGGCGTGCCGTTTAGCGAAAGAGAGATCGCCTCGCCACCTACAAGCGCACCCTCATCGACGAAGACTCCGAGAGTGATACTATCCTCGGCTGGAGTTGGGGCAATTTTAGAAACATGCACGAAGAAATCGCTTTCCGATGTCAGCTCAGAATTGTTCTTATAGTAGGTCTTTTCCGTAACGATTGCATTGTTCGTTTCGTCCAAAGTAGCCCTTACCCGTACTTCGAGGTTGTCTGCATCCACTGCGACACCGCTTGGAGTCTGTAAGCTAATTCGATAGCGCCAAGTACCCTCTTCGCTATAGGTAATCTCGCCAAAGCTAACCGAGGTAGTGCCCTGAGAAATTGTCCCTTGCGTGCCGCTTGGCATTGGAGCGTCAGGCTCGACGCTGCTTAAGGTAAGATTAATAGCCTTGCTACTGAGAGCGTCGGTATCGACCGTAGCGCCAAGAGTGATAGTTTCGGTTGCCGGAGTTGGAGCTGGGGTCGTTTGCCTAAAATATGCAGCAATAGTCTCGTATTGCTGAACATCAACGCTCGAGGCTTCGCAATTATTCTGTATTGCCCCACAAGGAATAAACAGAGTATTAGTACTTACGAATGTTTTGCCGCCATTCTTAGACCAGCCGATAAACTCGTATCCAGAATTTGCAACAGCACGCGCGCCCCTTCCTGCATACGATGAGCTAGTGCCATCAGTAGGTTCTCCGCTTTTCTGATCATTGTTGTCGCGATTAAGTATCTGGCCACCCTCTTCTGCAGCATAGCAAATAAAGTATCCCGTGCAGGTATGAGCCGGGGCATCACTATCAACCTCAAAGTAAGCCGTATAGGTTTCGTTCTCTTGGACAAAAAGACCAGAGCAGCCATCGTAGTTGCACGGAGTAAAAGATGAATTAGTGCTCACTGTTTGACCGCTACTGTTCTTCCATTCTACAAACTTATATCCAGGATCAGCCAAGGCCCTAACGCCATTTCCAAGCCAGCCACCATAAATTTCAGCATCAGCCCATGCACTTGCCACATGACCACCTTCTACTGAGGCATAGCAAACATAATAGTCTGAATGATCGGAACAAGTAGTTATAGCGGAAGAATTCTTAATAATTGCAAAAGCACCTATGACCAGTAGCGCTAGTGCAGGCAGAACATATTTCATGCTCTGAAAAACACGCGTTTTTCCAATTCTCATTTTTGTTTTGACCTATTTACCGCTTTATTTTAACATAAGAATTTTGTTATTGTCTACACCTTTTGCTAAAGAATGGTAAAAATAATAAAGCCCCGCAGAGTGCGAGGCTTTTTGCGTAAGCTTAAGCATTGACATAATAATGGCAGAGAATTCCGGACCACTGGTCGCGGACAGCAGAAACTTCATCGCTTGTCGTGTCATAGGTTTTTGCGATGAGCTTGTCTGGCCACCTCTCGTCAAGGTAGTGACGAAAGAACTGAAACAGCTCCTCGTCGAGTTTCTCGATTTTTGCATCAGGTGAGGGTAGCTTCTTTTTGTAGTGAGTTGGAAAGCTAAGCTCGATTTTTCCGGACTGATAGTCCGCAATAAGTAAAGCCAGATCCAACACCAAGTTCTTTCGCTTCTGGGTAGTTGCGCTTGTTCCGTTTTTCTCGTTCATGAGGAATGCACCTCCATTTCGGGAACAAAGATTTATATATTATACTACTTTTTAGCGTTTTAGTCAAGTAGCTCAAATTTGCGGTTATCTGTTATAATACTTTTATATTTACGGATCTTTAGCTCAGTTGGCTAGAGCGTGCGATTCACATTCGCAAGGTCACTGGTTCGAGCCCAGTAAGATCCACCAAACAAATAACAAATGCCCGCAGGGTATTTTTTATTTGTTCGATTCTGAGTATTTGCGTCGTTCTGGATTTTCGTGTTTTACGATTTGCTCACCAGGCCATAGAAGGCTAGTATAACCCATTTCGCGTCCATAGACCGCGTTTCTTTCTTGTTCATTTTCGTCAATGGATTCTCCCCACTCTCCCGCATAAAAACTTATTTCCCCAACAGTAACTTCAGCTCCTATCTGATCGGCAATTTCTCTCAATGATTCTAACTGATGGTCAAAATTTGCGTATGCTTTATAGGCGATACTACTCTCTATTTCTTCGCTAGATAGTTTAGCGGCTATAGCTTTCTCTTCTTCAGTTAACCCAGCTAGTATCTCTTGTTTGAATGTGTCTTTTTCTTCAGCGCTGAGAGATTCCCAGTACTCTTGCGACCTTTTTCTAACTTCCGGTTCGCTAAGTTCTTTACCGTTACTCATAAACGGAGTGGGACTTTCAACGGTCTTTCTGTATGGATGAAAACTAATTACATCAATAAGTTTAGTTTCCTTTAACAACTCGTCTGCATCTTTTCTGGCCTGAATAATATCAATAACTTGCTTTGTAAAATCATAGTCATAGAAAGCAGTGCCAGTTAATGATAGCTTAATATCAGGAAAAGAAGCCTTCAGAGCCTTTGCAGTTTCAAAATAAAGATTCGCATATGCCTCAGCATCAACTGTTTCAGCAAATGCTTCGGATTTAAATAAGGGGCCGTTACTCTCGTGACTCATATTACATTCATTCCCGAGTTCCAGGACTAATCCTTTTCCGGCTTGCTCTGAATATCCGCTTTGTTCTATAAAACTCTGACACAAAGCAATATAGTCTGCTGGATTTTCTGGTATATTGCTAGTCAGTTCGCCATCTTCATCTTCATGTAATTGATTCATAACTACCAATAATTCCGATCCGGCAGCTTTCTCTCTAATTTTTCTAACTTGCGTCATTACATCACTGTCAATACGAAATCTGTTTTCACCGTTCTCGTTCGTAATTCTTTCTGAATTTGCTACCGAAAAAACCGATTGTGGAGCATGAGGATTAATTCTAAATATTACTCCCTCTGGCAATCTAGATAGCATGTCGTCTAACATTTCATCTTTTAGGAGTTCATCGTCTATTGCTTCTTGTATTCGTCCCGCAGGTAGCCCAAACTGTTCTGATAGTACTGCTATATCTCCGCCAGAATTCAAAAACTCTTTAGCTCTTATAGCTTGCTTTCGTCTTTCTGGCCAAATAATAAGCTTGCTGTCGATATTGTAGCCCAAAACATCAGGGTTTTCGGCTACCATATCAATTTCGCAATTATGTATTTCTTCTAAATTTTTCATTTCTGTAAATTTAGATGATTCCTCAGGTTTTATAGAATCCACGATTTCATCACCCTTCGGGTATTTATTTGCCATGGCAGCAACACCTTCCCACCCAGTGGGTTGCGAATCATCCAAAGCTCCTGGAACTTTTTCGGGACTATCTATCATACTCTTATTATACTCATTGCATAATTTCTTCCGAATATGTCATCTATGCAGTGTTAATACCCTAAACAATCAGGTTATTATTTTCTGATTAATACGTGATAGTGATATGAGCTAGTGGTTCGCTCTTTTGTAATAAACTCTTCAACTTGAAAAACTTTCACGATTTCAAAGTCCTTGAATAAATCTACGATTAGATCATAGTCGGCATAAAAATGTGGTATGCCATTCTCCGGTCCATCCTCAACTCTAATTTTTGTGTTCTCGTCCACCACCGGCCAATCTTGCTGAAAGCCCCAGGTCTGCTTTGAACCTAAAGTCAAATAACACTCCCCGCCTTTTCTCAAGACTCGTTTTAGCTCAGAAACAATTTTTCTCATTCCCGCTGTATCAGTATGGGATATTACGTTGCGACAATAAATACAATCGAAACTATCATCACCGTACGGCAGGTTCAGCATATCACCAACTTGTAAATCGACTTTTACTCCTGCTTGCTCAGCGTACTCTTCTGTTCTTTTGATCGATGTTTCGCTTAAATCAAACCCAGAAGTATTAAACCCTGCTTTGGTAAATTGAATAGTATGTCTCCCCAAACCACAACCGAGATCGAGGAAATCGCTTTTGTTCTGGGAAAGCCATCGGTTGATGAGATAATAAGATTCCATCGCTGGCTCTTGCCAATATTTCTCGTGGTCGCCTTTTACCATATTCCAGTTCCATGCTTTAGAATCTACCATTCATTCTCCTTTCTACTATTATGTGTTTTATCTAATAAACGTTGCGCCCTTCTTTTCTAGCATTTGGAAGTATTTATCTTTCTTTTTCTCGAACATAGTTCCGATAGCTTTCGTATTCACGATAACTTTGAAACCATTTTCAATTGCACCAAGCGCAGTCAAAGCAACACAACCGCCACCATCAACGCCTACCACTTCTACAGTGTCGATACCATTCTTCTGTAAATGTTCAAGCAGTTGTGGATTAGAAAAAGCATCGCCTTTGTATTTATCAAAAACCGCATTGCCTTTTTTGAGCAAATCTTCGGCTAATTCGGCGCCCTTGTCGCCATCAAAAATATGTACTGGTGCAAGTTTATTAATGAAGTTTTTCTTCATGAGATTGCGAATATAGACAACATTCTCATTAGCTTTTATTTCTTCATTAACTTTAGTGATAATATCACTGTCGTATTTAAAGAATTCTGCGTGGTTCTTACCGACACACGCTTCTTGCATATCAATTACAAGTAATGCTTTGCTCATTTTAAGTTGTCCTTTTAGCTGATTATACCATTTAGCGTCAACTATTCTGCAATCAGTAAATACCTGTTAATCCCGCGACAATTTGGCCTGGAGTTTCCATGATATAATTGCAGCAAGTTATTAAGACATTAAGGTGTAAAAATGAAAAACATTGTTATAACTGGCGGTAGTGATGGCTTGGGTAAATCCTTAGCCGAAAATTTGTCAAAAGATAATAAAGTCACCATTCTTGCGACTAATGAAGCGAAGTTAAAAGATGTCGCTAGTGAAGTAGGTTGCGATTACTATGTTTGTGATGTGACCGACTACGCGTCAGTTAAAACAATTACCGAAAAAATCGGCAAGATCGATGTTCTTATTAATTGCGCTGGCTTATGGATTCAAGATGAACTAGATACAAACGACATTGATCGTATTGAAGCAGTAGTTAAAGTAAATCTGCTCGGCGTAATAAACTGCTCCAAGGCAGTTATTCCAGAAATGAAGAAAAACGGCGACGGGTTAATTATTAATATTAATTCTCAAGCTGGCATCAATCACAAAGCAGAACGCGTGGTCTATAATGCTACAAAATGGGGAGTTACTGGCTTCACAAAATCCCTTCAAGATGAGCTCGCAAAATACGGCATTCGAGTCACCGATGTCATGCCGGGAATGATGAAAACCGATATGTTTAAGAAATTAAGCATTGAAAAGAATATGGCTAACGGAGTCGATACTAAGGAAGTCGCTCGCTTAATTCGTTTTATTATCGATATGCCAGCAGGTGTAATGATCCCAGAAGTTGGTATCAAGAATATTAACAACTAGTTGCTTAAGACACAAAAGATTAAAGCATCTCGTATTTCATTTTTATAACTTATTAAAACCTGATTGATTAAGCCCCACCAATTTTTTATGACAAATATCAGACTCGCTCCACTGACTTTAGAAAACCCAGAATTTGCTGAGTTTATTTTAAAGATGCGCTTAGATGATACAAATTACGATTTTTATCAAGCGGATGCGGATTTAGAATCCGTAAAAAAATGGATAAGTAAAAATATAGCAAATAAAGACGATTACTTTATTATCCTGAACGACGGAAAAATGGTGGGGTATTGCGCACTATACGACTATAACTTTGAAAAGAAATCCGCAATGCTCAGTATCGGATTATATAGTAAAGATACACGCGGAAAAGGCATTGGCACGGCAGCAACTAAGCAATTGGTAAAATACGGCTTCGAAAATCGTGGCTTAAAAAGCATCCGACTATTAGTAAGCGAAGGAAACCCAGCTGCAATTAAAAGTTACGAAAAAGCTGGCTTTTTGAGTTTTGGCACGCAGCCGGCCAACCGCCCATACAATGGACAAATGTTTGATTTACGCCGAATGGCAATTATGAATCCAAATTCTTTAGCCTAATTGGCTTCTTTGTTTTTATAAGCCTTCTTTAAAAGAATCTTTCAATGTCGTATATAATTCATCCTTCGTAATCTCGCTGCCGTTATCTATCTCTGCGAATATATGACGATGGAATTTAAGCGCATCCCGCGTCTGAGAAGAGTAGAGACTTGGATTTGAAGCAATTTCGCCAATGGCCGGCATTTCATAATCCATATCAAAAGCATACTCACCAAATACATTTCCGTTAGGCAATGAAGAATGAGTACCAATCGCAGTTGACAGCACGACATAATCCAGAGTACTTTTTGCTGTATCTAGTTTTTCGGTATAAAAAACTATTACATTAATCGGCGTGATGAATTTCGAGTTCTTTTCTTTTATGCATTCGTAGATACCGTCGATAGTATTCTCTACAACTTCGTCCTCTGATTGAGCTTCTATTAGAAGTATGAGATCCTCGCCCAAATTTTCATTACGGAAATTACGATACATGTATTGCGTGTCTTTAAAGTATTTCTCCGCCGTTTCGTCATACATGTTTCCGAGATAAGCAGCAGACGCTGAGGTATAATACCCGGTTTTTCCTTTGTGATAATCTGTCACAGAATAAACCTCAGAGCTTTCCTTACATTCAAATATCCCAGTATCTTCGTTACTCTGATAGACTACGTCGTATTCTCCGAGGCAAACAGCATAAACCATTTTAGCGAGACTACCAGAACTCTTTGAACCACTCGATTCGGCAGCCGACTCTATTGCTTGCTCTCTTTGTTTTTGCTGATTATGCATAGCGATTAGGTTCGATAGCGGAGCAATTGCCAGAATTACAGCAATGACAAGTTCGACCGCTATCGCTAGTAGTAGAATCACGCACGTAGTCACCGCAGCCGTCTTGTTTGTATTCTGCACTGAAAGAGATGCAATGCTTCTTTTTTCTCTTATCTTAAATGCAATGAGTATGAGTATAGGCATTATTACTACGACCCCCATAATTATCGTAAATACCGATAACCTCATCCGTATCATACCACCTAGTGCAAGCCAAGCGATTGGCGCCCCAATAACAGTGCTAGAAAACAAAATGGCTACTGTTCTCATTTTTGATGGGAATTTTCTATAAGTCAGAGAAGTGCTTAAACCTGCCAAGATAAGAATTGCCGGCATCGCAAAGAGGAATATCTTATAAACCAAAGGCATCCACCAAAGGCTAACCATTAGCCAATACGGACCAGAACCAATAGCCATAATAAGACTGACTGGACCAAGCATGATAAACAATGCTGCGCTGGCAATAAAAGTAATCCATGCTAAAACTAAAGTCCAGGCCTTTTTATTTTTCGCGCCAGTTGCAGTGAGCTGTTCTATAGCAGCTTGTTGCGATACTTGCGTCGGCGGAGTTTGCACTTGCGGAGCCTGAGGCCCGACAAAAGCCTCACTCTGTGACTGCGACCGAACAGGCATGACGGGCTGCGATTGTTGGCTCACAGGCATAGCCGTTGGAGTAGTTTGATTATCTGGGTTTGCTGGATTCATGTTTTTGTTTTTCTTAAGCTTATTTTTAGTATATTATAACATGTTTTTTATTACCGCTTTTCGATCGTCATTTTTCAGAATCTCGAGAACTCTTCTTTCTCGCTCAGCCATTTGCATCACGAATGGGTTATCACACTTAAGAGCAGCATTCGCAGCGATAGCCTCCTCGATCGGAACAAATTTCAATACGAAATCTAGTGATTTTTCGCCTTCGTCTAGTGCCTGGTCGCCAATCTCTTCTTCGACTTTGCAAGTATAGTAATAGTTGTTCTGAATATGAATAATATCTTTGCCGGATTCATCGCCGTTCTGAATCTTTAGGACTTCGCCAAATTCCTTAACCGAATCCGGAATTAGCGTCATGCCGGTCTCTTCTTTTATCTCACGAGTGAGCGTTTCTAGATGAGTCTCGTCACCTTCAATTCCGCCGCCTGGAAATTTATAGAAATGAAGTTTCTTGCTATAAATCATGGCAATATTGCCCTTTTCGTCAAAAATAATGCCACGAACCGACGGGCGATAATACTTTTCGCCGTTTGGGTTATAATCTTTTAAATCTATAGTAAAGAGATGTTTCATAATCCTATTATTGCATTTTTCTCGAAAAGGTCTTTACATTTCATTTCGCTTATGTTATATTGTGCTTACAAAAGGTCAAAATAAAAATATTAAAAAACAAATGGGAGGTTTTGCATGGCTAAGAAAAAGGCCAATTTTGGCGGCAAGCTGTTAATTGCTGCTGCATGTACAGCCACAATTGCACAGTTTCCAATCTCACAAGTCAATGCATATTCCGAGGACGTAGTCCAAGTTTTCGCTACTACATTAGGAATCAGCGGTTCTGACTGGATTTATGGCTCGGTCGTAGATAGCGACGGCAATCTTGTAGTCGTTGGCGTTGGTGAGTATGATGAAGATGAAATCATTAATACTGCAATCATCGCTAAATATTCTCCAAAAGGAGAGATGATTTGGACCACAAAACTTGGCGGAACCGAATCTGGCGGCACACGCATGTACGACGTCGAGCAGCTCAAGAGTGGTAATTATTTGGCTGTCGGCGAAATCGATGGCGTATCAACAGCTTTTGAAATCAATGGCGAAGATGGCAGCGTCGTGACCGCTTCGGATATAAGAATGAAAGTTACGAGTATTGCCCTTGATGAGTCATTCGATAACCCTCAATTTGCTGGCGTAGACGGCGAACACGATTCAATTTATATCTTTGCCTATAATCCACAGAGTCCTGGATATGTACTTCAGAATGCTACCAATATTCAGGATGGCAGGCCGATCAGAGCTATCGAATCTAATGGTAATAATGGCTATGTCGCAGTAGGCTTCAACAATACCGGTGACAACGATAGCAACTCTAGTGTTCTTTACTACAGCGACCGTGCAGCCGCAACTCCAAAAATTAGGACAATCCAGGACCGTGGCGTAGTTATTAATGACGTAATTCCTTATGGCGATGATTATATCGGCGTCGGTCAGAAAAGCGGCTATATGTATATCGCCAGGATTAATAGCGAAGGTATCATTGCGCAAGGCGATGATTCTATTCTTGGTGGCACTAATGCCGAGGATAAGATTTCTCAATTTAATGCAGTAAAGGTCCTAGATAATGGCGAAATCGTCGCTGTTGGTACCGCAAATTTCACAGATTCCGAAATTGGCCCTAAGGGCAAAAGCGATGGTGTTATTGCTCGCTACTCTATCGACTCTAGCGGCCCAAGCTTGATTTCCGCATTAAACCCATCTGGCGAAGGTGACGATGAGCTTTATACGGTCGCCACAAATGGCAATAAATTCTATGTAGGTGGTTCTTCTACATCTTCAGATATCGGCATAGACCATTCTGGCAATGAAATGTACAGTATTATCGCAGGCTACGGCCAAGGCGTAACCGCAGATGTCACCTTCCATATCGATGGCGACATTCCAGAGGGCGTAGACGCTCCAGAAGATGGCGAATACCACTTCGCAGAAGATGGTAACGATCTTCCTATCCCAGGCAGCACCGACAGTCAGCTCTTCAGTGGCTGGTATACAGATGAGGGTCTAAAAAACGAACTAGGCGACAAGGTCCCAAGCGACGATTTGGATCTTTATGGTAAATACTTCGACGTAGAAACCGAAAATCTAAACGATCTAGATACCTTTGACCACTGGTGCGAATACCAGAACGAGGGCACTCTCCTGATCTGCACGAACCCAGAAGGCAATACCATTACCGCAGGTGAAACTTCCGATCCACTCACTCCACAGGCACCAAGCGTTATTATGGATGATGGCGCTACTGGTAAATGGGTATCCGATGATCCAACTATCGCAACTGTAGATCAGAATGGTAAAGTAACCGGTGTCTCCGAAGGTACGACAAATATCCGCTTCATCGTCTATGACGAAAACGGCAATATTATCTACGAATACGTCCTATCCTTCACTGTAAAGGCAGCCGCAAACCCAGATACAGTCGATGTGACTCCAATGATTCTAACCATTGCAGCCTTCTCTGCAGTAAGCTTCGCAGCAATCTTCCGCAGAGCATTCAATAAGCGCTAATAGGCCTTAGATAGCAAAAATACGACACGTTAAGTGTCGTATTTTTGTCGTGTTTTTATACCCTTAGCTTTTGCAGATGTTTTACCTACTCGCGCGCAAATTCGTGCAGAACCCCCTTGATTTGAACTATTCTATAGATTCAATTTCGCCATTCTTGAGATGAAGGATTCGCTGATTGCGGCTTCCGCGAAACTTGAGAGTTAAATCCCGCTCCGCCTGAATAAATGGGCCGTCAATTAGAGCATCGAGTTCTTTTACAAATTCCCAAGCAACAGAATCGCGTGGGATTTTTTCGTAAACCAATCCAGAGAATGACCAGACATTCCAGCCAAGCTCTTCGTGGCAGAATTTTGCGATTTCTAGACAAGCTTTTGCTTGAAGTAGCGGTTCGCCACCGCAAAAAGTAATGCCGCTCTGCCCTTTGAGCTTGCGTAGCTCTTCTTTTACCTTCTCGATTTTAACTGGCATACCAGCGTCTTCTTCTGCCCAAGTTTCTGGGTTCTGGCAGCCTGGACAATGCTGGCGACAGCCCTGGGTCCAGAGCACTACTCTGAGACCTGGACCATTTACGATCGAGTCGCTTTCGAGGTCACCCGAAAGGAGAATATATCCTTCGGGGACCTTCAATTGTGGTTCGCAAAGCTTTTCAAACCATGGCTTTGGTGAACTAGAGACAGCGGCTGGACCTTTTGCTTCTTTCGTCATTATTTCTTTCCGACAGCAGCTTTCGCCTTAGATTTCTTACATTCGCGCTCTACCTTGGTCTTTACATCATACTGACCAACAGCAACATTGTGCTTTACGCGAGCCTTTTCCTCTGCCTTTTTACCGTCATTCCAGCGTTCGAGAGAGCCGACTAGGTAGCCAGTGATGCGGCGTAGGCGTTCGAAGCCAAATTCTCCATCGGTTTCGTGGCGGCCACAACCTGGGCAAGTATCACCCTTGATAATACCGGAGTAGCCACAAACAGGGTCGCGATCGACTGGGTGATTAACTGAGCCATAACCAATGCCAGCCTCCTTCATATGGCGAATAACAGCTTCGAAAGCTTCGATGTTTTCGCTTGGGTCACCGTCCATCTCAATATAGGTGATATGACCTGCGTTACAGAGGTTATGATATGGAGCCTCAATATCTATCTTTTCAAAGGCAGAGATTGGGTAGTATACAGGAACATGGAAGGAGTTCGTGTAGAATTCGCGGTCAGTTACGCCCTTGATTTCGCCATAAACCTTCTTATCCATTCTCGTAAAGCGACCGGAGAGGCCTTCAGCTGGAGTTGCGAGAAGCGAGAAATTGAGACGGTTCTTCTTGCTATATTCGTCACACTTATCACGCATATGGCCAATGATGTCTAGACCAAATTCCTGAGCCTCGGCAGATTCGCCATGATGCTTGCCAATCATAGCCACGAGCGTCTCGGCAAGGCCAATGAAGCCAATCGAGAGCGTACCATGTTTAATAACATCGCGAAGCGTATCGTTTGGACCAAGCTTTTCAGAACCAATCCAGTTGCCCTGACCCATAAGGAATGGGAAGTTCTTAACTTTTTGGTTTGCCTGGAACTCAAAGCGTTCGAGGAGCTGGTCACGACAGAGATCCATAAGATCGTCAAGTTCGCGATAGAAGCCGTCCCAGTCAGCCTCTTTGCGTTCGCCTAGCGCAATACCATGCTTGATGCCAAGGCGGACAAGATTAATACTTGTAAAGCTGTTGTTTCCGCGGCTTACAGGCGTACCGTCAGATTCTGGGAAAACTGAGCTCATAACGCGAGTGCGGCAGCCCATAGTTGCGATTTCTGTATGATAATCACCTGGCTTGTAGTACTGAAGGTTGAATGGAGCATCAATGAAGGTGAAGTTCGGGAATAGGCGCTTGCTGGAGACTTCCATACTGCGCTTGAAGAGATCGTAGTTTGGATCACCGGGATTGTAGTTGACGCCTTCCTTTACCTTGAAGATTGAAATTGGGAAGATTGGCGTTTCGTGATGACCAAGACCATTCATTGTAGCCTCTAGGAGCATCTTGGAAACAAGGCGGCCACTTGGAGTAGTGTCTGTACCGAAGTTAATGCTCGTAAATGGAACCTGAGCACCTGCACGAGAATGCATCGTATTTAGGTTATGAATGAAGCCTTCCATTGCTTGAAGGGTCTGTCTTTCGGTATCTTCGTTAGCGTCTCTGACGACTGCTTCTGGGAGCTTGAGCTTCTTGATGGCTTTTTCGTCACCATAGCTTAGGTCTTCTGGGATAGTAACTTTTAGTTCTGTGCCAGTGAAATCTTCAAATTTCTTGATGTTTTCGCTTAGGCTCTTTCGGAAAGTCTTATCTACGCTTGGAGCGAGAGCATAATCGAAGTTTGGAATAGACTGACCACCGTGCTGCTCGTTCTGGTTTGCCTGAAGAATAATTGCACATAGGGCGGCTGCGGTACCGATAGACTGAGGCGTACGGAGGAAACCATGGCCAGTATTGAAACCATGTTCAAAGAGTTTTAGAGGGTCGGTCTGGCAGCAAGTAAGAGTACCGGTGGCTAGGAAATCTAGATCGTGAATATGAATATCGCCATTGTCATGAGCATAGCTAAAGCGTGGCTGCATAATGCAAATCTTGGCATATTCCTTCGAACCTTCAGCACCAAACTGAAGCATCTTACCCATAGCGGAGTTACCGTCAACGTTTGCATTGCCTCGCTTAACATCGGAATCCTCACTTGCGTCAGCACCAGAAATCGTCTGGTAGGTCTGCATGAGCTTGGACTTTGCCTCGCGCTTGCGGTTGCGCTCTGCACGATATTCGATATATTCCTTTGCGGTCTTCTTGAAAGCGGACTGCATGAGAACCTTCTCAACGATGTCCTGAATCTGCTCGACGCTAGGAATGCGAACTTTTATTTCTTCCTCGGCAACACGAAGCACCTTCTCGGTGATATTTGCTGCACGATCGTGGCCAAATTCGCCCGTGGCTGCACCTGCCTTAGCGATGGCTTCTGTTATTTTTTCTGGATTGAAAGCTTTGACTTTGCCGTCACGCTTTCGAATTGACTTAAACATATTACCTCCGTATGTTTTTTCAATTTTCGATTTCTAATGAATTTTGTTATTCCAGCACGCCATATGTAGTGTGTGTTGAAATAATGGTAACGCTATATGTGGAGTCCTGCAATACTGTTTGTAAATAATACAACGCCCAACAGATTGATGATTTTTTGGCTTCAGACGCTATATATAGTGTTTCCGCTTTTGCTTATACGCTATTTTTATTTTATAGTTTTTGTGTTTGCTAATGCGAACATAACACTATTTTAAGACTAATCGATTACAAATGTAAATATCGATATTCTATGCATTTGGTGATATAATATAGGCATGAACGATATCGCAGATTTTATGGCACAAATTGGGCAAGATATTGCTAAGGCTCGCGAGCGTCGCAATATGACCCAGACTGAACTTGCTAAAAAGATTGGCACTAGCCAATCAGCGATCAACCGCATCGAGCACGGCAAACAGAATGCCTCTCTCGAGATAATTAGCAAGATTTCAAAGGCTTTAAATCAACAAATTGTCAGTATTAGCAATGGCTCTACCCAGAGCTATCGCATCCGTGGTGGCAATGCTTTGCATGGTTCCGCAAAGATTAACACCTCTAAGAATGCCGCTGTAGGCCTTCTTTGCGCTAGCTTGCTCAACAAGGGTACTACCACTCTACATCACCTTGCGCATATCGAGGAAGTATATCGTATTATCGAAGTCCTCAAATCTATTGGCGTAAAGGTTGTTTGGGACGAAAAGAATAACAGTCTAAAAATCACTCCGCCAGAGAAACTCGATATCGATAGCCTAGATAATGCCGCTGCACGTCGCACGCGCTCCGTCATTATGCTTATGGGCGTTCTTCTACATCATTTCGGTAGCTTCCGCTTGCCTTATGCTGGCGGTTGCTCGCTTGGTACTCGCACGGTCGGTCCACACCTTATGGCACTTAGTCACTTTGGCCTAGAAGTTGATGCCAAGAGCGAATCCGGGTTCTACCTTGCTCGCGTAAATCCTATCAAGGACGATGAGCGTAAAATTGTGCTTATTGAGCGCGGCGATACCGTCACAGAGAATGCCGTTATGGCTGCCGCTTTGACTCCTGGCATTACCAGAATCGTTGGCGCTAGCCCAAACTACATGGTTCAAGACGTCTGTCGCTTTGTCGAGAAGCTTGGCGTTAAGATCGAAGGCATCGGTACTACAAATCTAACCATCCATGGCGTCGAAGAGATTAATACCAATGTAGACTTTACTCCTGGTGAAGACCCAATTGAGGCTATGAGCTTTATTGCAGCCGCAATCGCAACCAAATCCGAGCTAGAAATTAAGCGCATCCCAATCGAGTTCCTCGAGATTGAGTTCGAAGTCATGCGCAGCATGGGTCAGAAGATCGAAATTACCAAGGAATACATCAGCGAGAATGGCTTTACAAAGCTTATCGACGCCACATTCTATCCATCTAAGCTCGTCGCTCCGGCCGACAAGATTCACCCAATGCCATTCCCTGGCCTCAATATCGACAGCTTGCCATTCTTCTCTTTGATTGCCGCGCAAGCCGAAGGCCGCACAATGATTCATGACTGGGTATTTGAGAACCGCGCAATCTATTCTACGGAACTTAATAATCTTAATGCCAAGGTCGAATTGCTCGATGCTCACCGAATCTTTATCTATGGCCCAACCAACTGGCGTCCAGCCGAGATGATGGCTCCATCTGCACTTCGCCCAAGCGTTGTAATTATGCTCGCAATGCTCGCCGCACCTGGCACATCGATTATTCGTAACACCTACTCAATCGCGCGCGGCTACGAAAAGTTTGCCGAGAGATTATGCGAACTTGGCGCAGATATCGAGTTATTGAGCGATATTTAGGAAGTTTATGGACGAGCCGAAAGTATTTCTAATTGGTGGCGGCGAAATCATATCTCGCGAGACCGAAGAAATTGACCACGCGGCACTAGCGGCACGCAAGAAGTCTGGCGCTATCGTATTTGTTGGCGCAGCTGCAAATGATTCCGAAAGCTACTATGAATGTTTTAAGAATTATTATGCTTCAATGTGCGACGAGAAAGATTTTGTAATGCTAAAATCTACCACTACAGCCGAAGAAGCGCGAGAGGTTTTACTTGGCGCTAGCTTGGTTTATTTTGGTGGCGGTAGCACGGAAGTTTTGTATGATGTCATCCAAAAATGGGGCGGCAAACAGCTTTTGGAAGATGCCCTAGAAAACGACGTTATTTTGGCTGGACTTTCTGCGGGCGCTTACGTCCTCGCCAAAGAATGGAGACATTTCGAAGACGGCAAGGTCGAGACTGGAACTGGGTTTGGTTTGGCCGATATAACTATCGAGTGCCATTCTACCGACGATAGCCGCAAGGCAATTGCGGAACAGACCGACGAGAACTTTATTCCGCTCCGAAATTGCGAATATTACAGCTGTTAATAAAAAATGCCTCCGCTATGAGGTATTTTTTAATTGGTACGAATTCGCGTCAATTAACCCTTCCCACCCCTATTATGACCAGAGAAAAGATGTTATAATATTCCTATGTCAATATCAAGAGAAGACGTGCTACATTTAGCAGAACTTTCTCGCCTTAGCATCAGCGAGGAAGAAATCGAGCCCCTTAAGAAAGATCTCGACAGCATTGTGTCCTACATTTCTCAGCTCAACGAGCTAGATACCGATGGCGTCGAGCCAACTTACCAATGCTTTGATATGCAGAATGTTTGGCGCGAAGACGAGATTCAGGAATTCGAGGCAAAGCGTGAAGATTTGCTAGCTCTCGCTCCAGAATCCGAAGATAATCAGATAAAGGTGCCAAAAGTATTATGAAAATAGCAGACAAAAATACCAAAGCTGTCGATTTGGTCAAAGCTGCGCTTGCCAAGGCCGAAGAATACAAAGATTACAATGTCTTTATTTCTATGAATGCCGAAGCTGCACTTGCAAAAGCTGCTGAAATCGACGAAAAAATTGCTAAGGGCGAAGAGGTCGGCAAACTTGCTGGCGTCCCTTACGCACTCAAAGACAACTATTCTAGCCACGACGGCAATACAACCGCCGCAGCTCACATTCTTGATAGTTACCACTCGCCAATCACAGCTACCGCAGTAGCAAAAATCGAAGCAGAAGGCGCAATCATGATTGGTCGCGCAAACCTTGACGCTTTCGCCCATGGTGGTTCTACCGAGAACTCTTATTTTGGACCAACCAAAAACTCCGCAGATAACACCCGCGTCGCTGGTGGTTCTTCTGGTGGCTCCGCAGTTGCAACTGCTCTAGATATCGTAGAGTTTGCCCTCGGTTCAGATACTGGTGGTTCTATTCGCCAGCCAGCTAGCTTTAACGGCGTTTATGGCATTAAACCAACTTATGGCGCAGTTAGCCGCTATGGCGTTGTTGCTATGGCCTCCTCTACCGACACAATGGGCTGTTTTGCAAAGAAAGCCGAAGATGTCGACCTAGTTATGGGCATCATGGCTGGCCAGGACGCAAAAGATTCTACAACTTTGCCAGATTACTGGAACAAGAGCCTAGACGAAGTTAAACCAGCCAAGAAAAAGATTGGTTTAATTCGTGACTGTTTTGGTGACGGTATCGACCCAGAGGTTGCAAAGATTGTTCGCGAATATGGCGACAAACTTAAAGCTCAGGGTTACGAAATCGAAGAATTCGATATGCCAATCCTCAAGTATGGTCTTGCAATTTATTATGTCGTTCAGCCCGCAGAGGTTGCTTCCAACCTTAGCCGCTATGATGGCGTTCGCTACGCACTTCGCAGCAAGGACGTTAAGGGTCTTGACGACGTCTATGTAAATAGCCGCAACGAAGGCTTTATGAAGGAAAACAAGCGTCGCATCATGATCGGTAACTTCGTACTAAGCTCTGGCTTCTACGATGCTTACTATCTTAAAGCCCAGAAAGCACGCACTCTCTTGATTAATGCTTACAATGAAGCTTTCGAAAAATATGATGCTTTGCTTTGCCCCGTCGCTCCAACCCCAGCCTTCAAGCTAGGCGAAAAGACGAGCGATCCACTTACAATGTATCTCGAAGATGCTATGACAGTTCCAGCAAGCATGGCTGGCCTTCCAGCTCTATCTGTTCCTGCTGGCAAAACCGAAGCTGGCCTTCCAGTTGGCGCGCAGCTAATTGGTCGCGCTCAAAGCGATCAGCTTCTTCTTAGCATCGCAAAGCAAATCGAAGACAGTGAGGCTAAGTAATGAACAACACCCCACTAATCTTTCTAGTCGCAGTGCTTGTTGTAGCAATTTTGCTATTTATTACAATCCAGCTTACAAAGAAGCGTAGCCCAAAGCTAGACAAAGAACAGTATCAGATCGATTTCCTAAGAATCCAGAATTCTCTGCAGAAAGACAATCCAAGCAGCTGCGCCATGGCGATTATTAACGGAGACAAGCTCCTTGATCGCGCTCTTATCGAGACTGGTGCTTCTGGTCGTACAATGGGCGACAGATTGAAAAAAGTTGGCAAAGCTAAATTTAGCCAGCTCAATGCCGTCTGGCACGCACACAAACTACGCAACGAGATCGCACACGAACCAGATTTTGAGCCAACCTACGCTCAAGCTTCGCACGCACTCGAAACCTACAAACAGGCCTTAAAAGATTTAGGAGCTATTTAATGAGTGAATATAAGATTACTGTCGGTATCGAATGTCACGTTCAGCTAAATACTAAGACAAAACTTTTTAGCGCCGTAGATAATGATGCCGTAGACAAAGAACCAAACAGCTGCGTTAGCCCATTCGACTACGCACTTCCTGGCATGCTTCCAGTCCTTAACAAAGAAGCTGTCCACAAAGCCGTCCAGGCTGGTCTTGCGATGAATTGTAAGATTGGTCTAGAAAGCCGCTTTGATCGCAAACATTATTTCTATCCAGATTCCCCTGCTGGCTACCAGATTACTCAGATGTACAAGCCAATTATTGGCGCAGGCGTAATCCATCTTCAGGGTTTTGATGATGTTCGCATTAACCACGCCCACCTCGAAGGTGATGCTGGTAAGCTAACTCACTTCGACGATTATTCTCTCGTTGATTTAAACCGTGCCGGTACTCCACTTATCGAGATTGTTTCTGAGGCAGATATTCATTCTGCTGCGCAAGCACGTGCTTACGCCGAAGAGCTTCATCGCCTCATGATTTATGCTGGCGTAACTAACGGCGATCTCTATCAGGGAAATATGCGCTTTGATGTCAACACCTCCGTTTCCAAGACCGATGAACTTGGTACCAAAACTGAGGTTAAGAACCTCAACTCGTTCCGCAGTGTCGAGCGCGCAATCGAATATGAAGCCGCTCGCCAGATTGCATTGCTCGAAAAGGGCGAGAAAGTCGTTCAGGAAACCCGTGGTTGGAATGATGCTACCGGCAAGACTACCGGACAGCGCAGCAAGGAAGGCGCAGCAGATTATCGCTATATGCCAGAACCAGATATTCCACCAGTTGTTTTGACTCAGGAATACGTAGACAAAGTTGCTAGCGAAATGCCAGCAATGCCAGATTTTTATCGCGAAAAGTTTGAGCCACTCAAGCTCGACAACAGCGAGCGTGAAGCGATCCTTAACTATCCACTTCTTGCTGGCCGTCTAGCCGAAGTTTGTGAAGAAAATATCAAGCTTGCACCACGCGTCGCTCACTGGTTCTCTGGTGTTCTTCTTGCCGAAGAAAACCTAGATAAAGATTTCTCTCTAGCAACCGCAGCCGAGCTTGCCGAGCTATCCGAAATGGTAGAAAAAAGCGAACTTTCTTCAACTGCTGGTAAAGAAGTCTTCATTCAGTTGTATAATAAGAAAAACACTAGTAAGACACCACACGCGCTTGCTAAGGAAATGAATCTCTTGCAGGAAAACGACGAGGGTGCGCTAGAGCAAATTATTGACGAAGTTTTGGCCGCCCCTGAATGCCAGAAGGCAGCAGAAGACGTCCGAAACGGTGAAATGAAGGCGATTGGCTTCTTAGTGGGACAAGTTATGAAGAAGTCAAAGGGCAAGGCAAACCCTGGCGCCGTAAATAAGTTAATTCAAAAGAAGTTATCGTAAAGATAAAAGGAGAAAATATGTCCTACAAAATGCCAACCAAAGCAGTAATTACAGATGCAGGCTTTGCTAGCCGCTTCCTACCAATTACTAAGACTGTGCCAAAAGCTATGCTTCCACTTGGTCCAAAACCGATCATGCAGCACGTCGTCGAAGAATGTGTCGCAGCTGGCATTACGCAAATTATTATCGTTGCTACACCTGAAGGTAAGCCAATCTACGAAGATTACTTCAACAATCCAGTAGAAAAGATCGAAAAACAGCTTGCTTCTCAGGGCAAATCTGATCGCTTCGAAAGCGTCAAAGCAGTTCTTGACATGGCAGACGTTACAGTTATCGAGCAGGACCAGAGCCTTCCTTACGGTAACGGTTCCCCAATCGTAAGCGCAAAGCCATACCTAAACGAAGACGAAGCTTTCGTCGCTCTATATAGCGACGATCTAGTATTCGGTGAAGGCGACGTAAAGACTCTTCTCGAAGCCTACAAGGTAAATCCAGAAGCAAAGGCAATCATTACTGCTCAGGAAATGCCAGAAGAAACTTGGAAGAAGTATGGCATGATTGCTCTAGCAGACAAGGAAAAGATGACTCTCGACCATATTGTCGAAAAGCCAGCAACTCCAGCAGATTCTCCATCAAATCTAACTTCCTATGGTCGTTACCTACTTACACCAGATATCTTTAAGTATCTTGTTCCTAGTAACACTGGCCTAGACAACGAACTCTGGACAGTCGATGCTATTACCCGCCTAACCAAGGACGGCGACGTTATCATCACAAAGAGCAAGGGTAAATGGCTAACTACTGGTGATCCAGCAAACTTCTACAAGGCTTACCAGGAATTCATGAGCATGGAGGAAAACCAGTAATATGGAAGCACCAGCCTGGATATTGGTAATCTTCTTGTCTGTAGCCCTATTTATCTTCTTAGTTCTCGGAATCGTGCTTGTTATTGCACTTATCGGAGTCACAAAAGAAGCCAAGAAAATCATGCTACAAGGCCAGAATATTGCCGAAACCGCTGGAGATATCGCGGAGAATGTACGCGATTTCACAACAGTGGGTGGTTTAGTTCGTTATTTTGTAGACAACTACATGGACAAGCAGAGTGCACGCAAAAAGCGCAACTCTGCTAAGAAGATAAGCTCTAAGGAAGGCAAGTCTTCCAAAGAAAGCGAGGATAAAGATGAGTAATTGCGATAACTGTGACTGCAACGATTGCAGCTGCAAAGGCAAAGGTGGCAAATTCGCTCTTGGTGCAATCCTAGGCGCCGCCGCTGGTGCAATCGCTGGCGTACTACTAGCTCCAAAATCTGGCAAAGAAACCAGAAAAGACCTTAAAGAAGGCGGCAAGAAAGCCATCAAGAAAGGTCGGGAAGCCGGCAAGAAGGTTGGCGAGCAAGCAGAAAAGCTCAAAGACGCAGCCAAGGACAAAATCGAAGATTTCAAAAAGAAATCCGAAGATAAATCCGAAGAATAATTAGATTACAAAAATCCCGCTTCATAAGCGGGCTTTTTGTTGGTTTTATTATTCTCTATTTCTTCTGACTCTTGAAAATATTGTTACTAAATAGGATTTTCTTTAGTCCAGCATAGACAGGCTTAACTTCTTCAAGGCGAAGGATAGTGCAGACAATCACATAAGCCACAACGCTTACGAAAGAGATAACGCAGAACTTCGGGAAGGTTTCGAGGAAGGAGTTATCTGCCTGACGGAGTGGTAGTAGACGAGTCATAATATAGCAGACTACACCAGTACAAGCTGCGGCGAGCAACATCCTAGCAAGAGCACCCCAAAGTTTTGGCGTGAAGATCTTTTTATCTAGAGCCTTATTCTGGAAGATTAGAAGAACCGTAACCTCGAACAATGCCGAGAGCGAGACAGCGTAAGCCAAGCCATCTGGACCAAAGCCAAGAGCATTCAAAGCAAACACCACGATTAGCCAGAATACGAAGGCGACAACGGAAATAATAAACGGAGTTTTTGCATCTTGGCGTGCATAGAAGCCGCGCGAAGCAATATGAAATACAGACTGGCAGAAAATTGCTAAGACAAAGGAACCTAAGACACTAGCAATCTTTGGATCACCACCGTTCTTGATAAAGTTTACAACGTAGCCACGTTCAAAGAATACAAGCACCGCGATAGGCATCGCAATCCAAACAATAGAACGGAGTGCCTTACAGAAAGTCTCAATAAAGGCCGAGTTATCTTTGCTGCTCTTTCCCTTCGCAGCATCCTCGCTAAGCTTCGAGAAATAGGCAGTAGAAATAGCGACGCCAATTAGGTTTACTGGCATAAGCTGGAGACTCGAAGCCTGTTGATAGGCACGGATCGACTGCTCGCCCATATGAGAAGCAAGGTTAGTATTTACGATACCAGTAACGTAGTCGATACCCTGGTCAAGAGAACGAGTTGGAAGGAGCTTTAATACGGTCCTAAAACCGCGATTCTTCCACGAAATCTTGAAGTTGTAATCAAAGCCCAGGCCAATGAGGCCAATCACACTAACGATGAGCTGAAGCAAAGCACCAAAGACAACGCCGATTGCGACGCCCATGATGCCACCTTCGAAAATTTGAATACCAAAGATATTAATACCCTTCGTAAAGCTCAGGATACCAACAATAATACCGATGTTATAGAGAGCTGGAGCGGCAGCACAGAAGACAAAACGGCCGACTGCCTGCTGCATACTGTTTAGAACAGTAGTGATTGAGAACAGGAATGGATTAATTGCGATCACGCGCATCATGTTGATTGCGAGTGACATCGAGGATTCATTAAGACCCGGGGCAACAACATAGCGAACTAGAGGGTCGGCAAAAATCATGATAAAAATCGAAGCAACGCAGCAAAGAAGCGCCAAGAAGTTTAGCGTACTGGAGCTGAGCTCCCAGGCAGATTTTCTATTCTTCGCAACCAAGCGTTCGTTAAGAATAGGAATAAATGTCACGGAAAGAGCACCAGATGTAATAACGAAGTACAAAAAATCTGGTACCGTAAAAGCCGCCGTATAAGCATCGAGACCTTCCGGGTAGGTGTCGTAATACATAGAGTTTAGCCAGCGATCACGGAAAATACCGAGAAGCGCAGAAACCAAAGTAGACGAAGCAAGAACCAAAGATGCGGCTTTGACCGACAATTTCATGTTAGCAGCAGAAACTGCTGAGCGTACATAGTTCTTTCTTCGCGGCATGTTCTTATTATACCATCCAGTCCAGTTTTATCACTTAGACAATGCTTATTTTTCGCAGTGTTTTATAACGTTAATTTCAAAATCTTCAGGATTAAACCCTTGCAGTTTTATCCATTCATTAATATGCTTTTTCGCCATGTCTGTATCTTTTTCTAGGGCGCAGTTTTCGACGTTTGCATTCAACTTTTTGCCACCCGCAAAACGAATCGCAATAGCAGTTCCGTCATCTAATTCAATCTCAGCAGGAAGATAATTCTTGAGCAACAAGAAGTGGCGTGAAGCGGTTTTTATCTTGCTTGAATCATAACGAAGAAGCTCATTACCGTCAGATTTCAAGACGATTGTTATTTCTTTATCTACATTTTCGATTACGAGTTGATAGTTCTTTCCGTTGTTCGTCTCAATAATTGCGGAAACGTTATTGCCGTTTTTAACAATGGAGCGAGGCATAGTCATAATCGAATCCAGATTGTTTTCAAATTTCTTTAGATAGTTTTTAAGCGTTTCTCTAAGAGCCGAAAGATTCGCATCGTTTAGGCTGCCATATTTTTCCGCCTTTAGCAGAGCGAAGTTATCTAGAATATTCGTTCCCCACAAATAACTATCCGAAATAATGTCTACACAAGTAGATTCAGGATATTTACTATGCTCTTTTTCGGCACAACTTACGCGTGCAGGAGTACCGCCAGCTTCTTCCGTAAAGAAGCCGATCGCCCACTGAGTTTGAACGAGAAGAGATAGCTGCAAATCTTCGCTATCAATATAGAAGCTAGCGTAGCCCTGCTTGGTTTCGTCATCCGTTCGGTAAACATATTCGCCATCCTTTTTCTCGCGCACAGTGAAGGTAGCTTTCGTATTCTTGTTACCAGTGTTTAGAAGAACAATTTTATTAATCTCTTGCTGAGCGAGTGCCTGAGACGAAGAAGAGATATTACGCAACTCGCCATTAAAACCTTCGACGTTCAGCTTCTTGAAATTAAAATTCGAGACAATACCAGCAAATAGACAGGAGACAATCAAAAATACACAGAAGATAGTAATTATCTTTTTAAGTTTGCGAGGCATCGCAAAATGAGGCTTCTTTTCTCCTTCGGCCTTCGCCTGCTTCTCTTCCGAAGTCTTTTTTACCGGCTGTTTAGAACTAGTTACCTTGTTTTCCCACATTGAATTCTTCCTGGTTAATTTCCGACTCGAGATATACAAAAGTTACACCATTGGCACTGTTTTCAAAATATGAGATAGGGTGCTTTTTGATCTTCGCTGAAGTATTTGGATAGTCCGCCTCGATTGTATAGACCAGATTATCCTTGAAGCCAAGCACAATTCCTGTATGACCACAGGAGTAATCTCCACACTTAATACTGTCATCCGTAACACTAAAGACTGCGAGTGGTTTTACCTCTGTACCAGTAGAAAATTGAGGATAATCATCAGAGAGTTTCTTTGCTACGTCGCGCGGCAAACCCCAATCACGGTCAACTTTACCAAGATTCGTGAAGCGCTGAACAAAGTAGGCAACGAGACTCGTGTCGTTATTTTTAGTCCCGAGCGGCAAATTCCAATCTTCCGCAGATACTGAGGAGGAATTGTAGTGTTTAATGATTCGCTTCATTTCGCGCTCTTCTAGGCCAGACTTTTTGGCAGTTTCAGTCATGCACTTATAAGTCTTAGCGATTTCGTCACTAAAGTTAGTCGTGGCAATTTCTTGGAGCTTTGAGCTAGTAGTCTCGATTTTATCTTTCGTAATACCATATTGCTCCGCAACGCCTAGAACAATCTTTGAAGCATAGGAATAATCATTGAGCGCGGAGAGATTATTATCGCCTAGATTCCATGCACTGCTATCAGAAAAATCCCCGACAAGAGTAATATAAATCACACCATCACGGTTCGAATCTTTCGAGTAGGCGGCAGACTTGTTAATCGGGAAGTGTTGTGCCGTGCGTTTAGAAAACAGATCTACCGTAATATGCGGATAATAGCCATCGTAAAGCTTACTATAATTCGAAATTTCGCCAATTTTGTTGTCTTTTGGAGATATAGTGCTCACGACAATTTTATATGCTTTTTTCTCGCCATTGGTTTTGTCCGAGGCTTTAAAAGTCATGCCATAGTCGCTAGCTTTTAGGGAGTATTCCCTGCTCGTACCCATGACTTCTTCTCTATGGAAGCCATTTACACTATCGCCAACAATCCAGCCATCATTAAAGCGAGTACCCGAGGATTTTGAGCTGTCCGAGCAAGAGCAATCGTTGTTTAGAACCGTATTCTGAATATAGTTAACATTATCTTTTGAGTGACTATTCTGATTGGCATGTTCACTCATTCTCTCGTTGCTTTCCGCTAGTTCCGCAGAACTGAGCCAGCCAAGCTGCATAGAGCGCGCAACGACATAATCAATATAGTTCGATACCTTGGCGACATAATTTGGATCCGTCGCATAGCCAGCAGCCTTGATAGCCTCAAGATATTTATACGGGTCAGTCATGGTTTCTTTTGTAAAGACACCATTGGCGCCATAGGTTTTATAGTTTTGCTGGATTAGTTCAAAATAACCACGCCAACCAGCCTCTAGATTATCGTAATAGTAAGCATTGTCCGGATTTGAGTCATAAGCACCGAGACCAAAAAAGTTGTTGCGCATCGTAGCAAAATAGCTCGTACCAGCAGTAGATTCTACAATACTCTGAGCCATCACAGCTTCCCAAGGAATACCAAATTCTACAGACAGATTTTGTGCGATTCCATGGTTTTCGTCGATCCACTTTTTCTGGAGTGTAGACAGGCCAATTAATTCCTCGTCTATCGCATGCGAGCGAATCGAGCTATCCTCAACATTGCAGACGGCAGGATCGTAAAGCAGGACGTCGTTTTTAATTAAATCTTCTTCAGAGGCAGCAAAAATTGGACTCGCCACGAAGCTTACTAATAGTAGAGACGCCGCACAGATTACTATCTTTTTCATTCTTCTTCCGCCTCAACCGTATCGATTCTTTCGTAGATTATTTCGTAATCGTCAGCGTTGTATCCAAGGGATTTTATTTCTTCGCGCATTTGCTTTTGCATATCTGTATTTTCATCCGTTTCTTTGAGACAGAAAGTCTTCGAACATTTTTCACCGAGGCTCAAAGTTGCAGTTTTCCTGCCAGAATCATAGCCAATCGTATAAGGAAGCAATTCTCTGATCGTAACAATATGACGAAGCTTGGAAACCGCCTCGGTAGCCTCGTCGCTATCCGCAACTAGCGCCAAGTTTTCAATTTCATCTGGATAATATTTGTAATAATCAAAGCTATTGTTTTGACCTGTTAGATATAGGTTTAGAGATTTAGTTTCGCCTTTAGAAATAGTAAAGCTCTGTTCTTTTGTCTCTAGACCGTCAGCGGATACGACAGCTTTATGCTCGCCAGAGCGAATTGGAACGCGCCCATTTTTTACCTTGTGGCCATCAATTTTTATTGTAGCTGTGCTTGGAGCAACCAAGACATAAAGCTCAGCGTCTTTTTTGAAGATTGTTGCAAAAAGCACAACGATTAGTACTAGAAGCATGGCAGAGCCAGAAAGAATCAGGATTAGGTTTTTCTTACTGAGCTTCTTAAACATAATCTCTATAATTATACCATTCTATAAGATACAAAAAGAGTAGCTTTTGAGGGCTACTCTTCGTTTTGGGACTAATTTGTCTTTTCGGTCACCGTTACGTCAGTCATAACACCAGATGCGTCGAAGGTAGCGCGATAGACATAGTTTTTGCCAACACCATCTATGCCGTCTTCATATACGAACTGTTCATAAATACCATCAGATACCTTAGCAAATCTGGAAGCATCCGTTGCATAAAGTGGAGCTATACCGCCTAGCCCACCATAATATCTAACACAAAGAGAGCCATCACAGTTTTCGAATGCGTATGAATCAGATTCTAGGGTAGGATTGCTATTAATAATATTATCTGCATAGGTTGCTTTCGCCTTAGCGACAAAATCGTCATAGGAGATGCTACTATACTTATCGACTATAATGAGCGCGTTGTCGGTTTGCTCAGAAGAAACTTGCTCATGCTTAGCGCCAGGAAAGAGATATTCTGGGTATAAAATTTTGCCGACAATATTATATTTATAATCAATATAGTTATTTAGAGCTTCATAAGCATTGCGATCCTCTGCATATTTTTGATCTTCTGCATTTGGAGCGCCATTTGGTTCTGCAGAATTATTATCGCCAGACTTTGAGCTGTCGCTACAGTTAGCCTTGTTTTCGCCGTTATCAATTAACTTCATTGCGGCAAAAGTACCACCACAACCGACTAATAGTGCGAGGATTGCTGTAAGGGCGACCACTGCGCCTTTTGATGATTTTTGAGATGCGTTATTTACCGTAACGCTTTGGGTAGGCTGAGCTGCCTGACCTAAATTATTTTGATCTTGCATTTATACTCCTTATGCTTTTTATTTTAACATTTTTTACAACAAAAAACTGGAGCAGTTTGTAGCTCCAGTTTCTGTTTGCTATTCGTGAAGTTTTGCTTCTTCTGGAAGAGTTGCGCCTTCGAGCAATTTTACAACCTCGTCTTCTTCGAGCGTTTCTTTCTCTAGAAGAGCGTTCGCCAAGATATCTAGGCTCTTCATGTTTGCCTTTAGGACAACTTCTGCGCGCTTGTCTGCTTCGGCACCAAGATCGGCGATTTCCTGATCGATAACTTCTGCAGTTTTCTCGGAATAGTTCCTTGCACGATCGCCAAAGAAGTTTACTTCGTCAGAATTAAATACCTGATCACGTAGCTTGTTGCCAAGACCCTCAGTCGTTACCATCTCGCGAGATAGCTCTGCAACATGCTGAAGATCAGAGCTTGCGCCAGTCGTTACGCCATCTTTACCAAACATGATACGTTCTGCAACACGACCGCCCATTGCGCGAGCGAGAATATCTTTTAGTTCATAAACATTCTTATAACTGCGATCTTCTGGAGGCAGGAACCAAGTTACACCGCCGGCATGACCACGCGGAATGATTGTAATCTTGTGAACTGGGTCGGAATCTGGAAGGACATGACCAACGATTGCGTGACCAGCTTCATGATAAGCCGTTATCTTGCGCTCTTGATCGTTCATGACCTTAGACTTGCGTTCTGGACCAATTGCGATGCGTTCGAAGGCTTCCGTAATATCTGCATTTGTAATTTCTTCGCGGCCTGCGCGCGCAGCGGCAATAGCAGCTTCGTTTGCAATGTTCGCAAGATCAGCACCGCTCGAACCAGCAGTCTTCGCAGCAAGGGCATCAATCTTTACATCCTTTGCCATTGGTTTGTTCTTGAAGTGAACCTTTAGAATCTCGACACGGTCTTTGCGCTCTGGAAGAGTTACGTTAACATGGCGATCGAAGCGGCCTGGGCGTAGCAAAGCCTTATCAAGCATATCGATACGGTTTGTTGCGGCGATAACGATAACGCCTGTTTCATTTTCGAAACCATCCATCTCGACAAGAATCTGATTTAGAGTCTGCTCATCTTCGCGACCAGCGCCACCTCTTGCATCACGCTTGTGTGCTACGGCATCAATCTCATCGATGAAGATAATACTTGGAGCATTCTTTTTGGCTTTATCAAAGAGGTCGCGGACGCGGGAGGCACCAACACCAACGAACATTTCAGCAAATTCAGAACCAGAGATTGAGAAGAATGGAACATTTGCCTCGCCAGCAACAGCACGAGCCATCAAAGTTTTACCTGTACCTGGATCACCAGCAAGAAGAACACCGCGTGGAATCTTTGCGCCAAGCTTTTCGTATTTCTTTGGACTCTTTAGAAAATCTACAATTTCGGACAAATCCTGCTTTGCAGCTTCATTACCAGCAACATCATTGAAAGTAACACGCTTCTTTTCGTTGCCATAGAGACGAGCCTTAGCCTTGCCGAAGCCCATAGACTGGTTGTTCATGCTCTGAGCCTGACGCATCATATAGCTCAAGAACAATAGGACAAAGACGACAGGAAGAACAATCATACCGATATCTAGGATAGTGCCCATAATATCGACATTTTCTTCAATCTTGATCTTAACCTTACCAGAAGTAATAGCTTCTTCGAAACCCTGCTCCTGAAGCGTACCAGAACCATCTTTTCTAGATACCATTCTTGGCAAATCTTGGCCATCACGAGGGATAACATGAAGTTCGTTACCACGGACAATAATCGTGTCGAGCTTCTCTTCGTTAGCGTAGCCAAGGACAGTAGTAATATCTTTTTCGGTTTCTGCGCCGCCTTCACCGCCCGAAAGAGTCACGAATAGGCCGCCGCCAATACAAAGGATTATTAGCCAAAAAACAACAAGACGGAAACCGTTTGCTACTTTGTTCGTTTTCTTTTTGTTTGGCTTTTTGTTAGCCGTTTTCTTGTATTCTGGCATTAAAACTCCTAAAAACTCATTAAATGGTCGGGGCGACCCGACTTGAACGGGCGACCTCGCAGTCCCGAACCGCGCGCGCTACCAACTGCGCCACGCCCCGATAAGGGTTATTATAACACGAAACTACTTAGCAGATAGTTTGCGCAAGGAATAACTAGGAGAATATTTATCTAGATTTAAGGTGGCCTCCTCGACTACTTCTAGATCACTATCTGGGAGAGCATCTTCGTTTATTGAGGCGAACCAGAAATTATTCATATCTTCTATACTGTCGATTCGATTTGCAATCTGACTATTCCCGAGCAAGTAGACTGGATGCGCCGAAGTTTCATAAGCACTGAGCTCAAAATATAGTTCCTCAGAAGAAGTAACAATAACTTCCTTGCCATAACTTAATGCTTCAATGTTTTTGTAGAGCAAGCTGGCAGCCGGGCGGGAATTTGATTCAAAATCAAAACTGCCTTTTTCAAAAACGTTGTATATACCGAGAGCAGAAATAGAAACAAAGATAACGCTACAGATTATAATTCTTAGATTTCTTCGGCTTTGATAGTTTTTCTTGACGCGCTTATTCATTTGGATAGCCAAAAGGATTGCGACCAGTAGGCAGATAGATACCGGAACAACCGCAAGGTTTTCCGACGAGAACGAGATAGCAGGGATAATAATAGACAAGACCGCGAGCAAAGATACCAGCATGGCGATCAGTAAGACTGGCGCAACTGCCTTTTTCTTTGTCTTTATAAATAGGTAAGTAAGCGCGACAATGCCAGCGAGCAAAAGAAGCAACGAGAGCGACTTGGTTTCGTTCGCAGAAGAATAGAGCGTCATCTCGGCTAGAGTTTCTGTTAGAGTATTTAGGCTCGTTTCTGGGACAGAGCTAAAGTTTAGCATGAATACACAAGGCAAAAATGTAAAAATCGGAACTACGAACAGGAGAAATAACTTCTTGCCAAAGAATTCCTTTTTATAGATCGAAGCGACATAGATTAATTGAACAAGCCAAATTAAGGCAAATGATAGATGCGTCCAGAGCCCGAGCGAGAGAATGATTACATAGACTACCCACCATTTCTTCTCTCTTGTATCAATTGCAAGCTGCAAGAAATATAGCGAAGCGAAAGCCTCCAAAATTATTAGAGTATTCGCCTGGATACTTTGACCAGAATGAATCATGAACGGACAGATACTCACAAAAAGTGCGCCAAGAATTGCGGCTTTTGCGCCATATTTGTATTTCGTCCACTTAAAAATAAAGAAGATTGCGGCCGCGCCAAGTACCGCAGATAACAAGCGAAGCGAGTAAATGTCCCGTCCAATAATCTTTAGCATAAGATAATAAAATGGCAAATTCGCGCCCTGCGGAGCGTTTTTTATAGCTTCAAAAACACCAAAACGAGTCATGAAGACATTTTGCGATTCACTCAAATTAACAGATTGTTCCAGATGAGATACACATAAAAATAGATAAACAAGACCAAACAGCGCTGGAGCCAAAAGACAGAAAAGTCGACGTCTCTCAAGAAAGAACTGTTTCATGCTTTATATTTTAACATAGTTGTGATATAATACCTCTATTGACGGGGTTTGGCGCAGTTGGTAGCGCGCGCGCTTTGGGAGCGCGAGGTCAGCAGTTCGAGCCTGCTAACCCCGACCATAATTTGAATTTTCACTAAAAATACCCTCGATTCGAGGATATTTTTTATTTCTCTAGTAGTTTATCTATTAACTCTTCAGGACTATCTACGATATGATCTTCCGGTACTTCTTGAAGTAATTTCGGATGAGAATCTCGCATTGCGTAGCCATTAAAGCGTTTTATCATGGCGATATCATTAAGGTCGTCGCCTAAGACAATCGTCTCGCCCTGTAGCTTTTCACTCTTAACTAGTCTAGATATTGCCTCTTCTTTTCCAGATTCGAAAGGCATCACATTTATAAATGCGCTATATTCACTACCAACCCAAGAAAGGCTAGATTTTACAGCATGGCGTTCGTGATGCATTTTTATCTTGTCACCACCAAGCTCAGAGATAATCTTATCTATTAGAGGATCGATTAGGCTATCACTAAGCAGCCATAAACGAACTTTTCCTATCGGAGCGATCGGAAAGCGATACTCCTGCGTATAGCCGTGATAAGAAATCGCCATTCGATTATCTGGATAGAAACTCGTAGCGATATCTATAATCCTCTTGAGCTCGCTCGGTTCAAAAACAATCTCACCAATGAGCTTGTCTTTTTTAACATCCACAGCAAAGCTTCCGTTATCTACTACCAGATAATCTGCGTTTTCTATATAGTCCGGAAAATTCCGGAGCATGCTAGGCCTGCCACGGCCAGTTGCAAAGCCAAAGATATTTCCGGCAGCACGGAAGCGCTTTACGGCTTCAATATTTCTTTTGTACTGCACAAAGTTCGTATCGCTGTGCTGCCAAAAAGTACCGTCTACGTCACAAAACAGATTCATATTCGCCTACATTCCAGGAATATGGAAGGCGCCAGGATCATCCTGAATCGTGCTTGGCGTAGGCGCTGGAGCTGGGGATGGAGCCGGAGCGGCGCTAGCAGGATTGGCGCCAGGAACCGAAGCGGCAGAAATAGTAGGCGGAGTGCTTGGGCGTGGAGCCAAAGATGCGCCAGCCGGAGCCGAAGGAGCTGGAGTAGCTGCAGGAGCCTGAGCGGCAGGAGTCGCTGGAGCACTAGCCGCACCCGCTAACGCTGGAGCGGTTGGCTGACTTGGAATCTGCAATTTTACGGCAGGCATAACCGGAATCTCGGCGGCCTTTTTCTGTTGCTCAGCTTTTTCTTTCTGAAGTTTTGCAACAATTTCATTTGCGGTCGGAATATGACCAACTTCCTCTGCTGGAGCTGGAGTTGGTTCCGATGGGGCTGGGGCTGGAGCTGGAGTTTGAACTGGAGCCTCTTTAGTAGGAGCTTCCTTTGGAGCAGGCTTGCTCTCGTCAAGGGCAGATGGGGTTGGAATATAGCTTCCAGCTTCTTCAAATATGTCCTTAGGTTCTTCTGGTTCAGGGTTTGATGGTGGCATCATAGCGGAGAGTGGAACTGGCGGAGGCGGCAAAATGCCAGACGGGCCAATCTCTGCAGCCGGGACTTCGACATTGCTTGGTGGAGCCATTGGAGCTGGAGTTGGATCCGTACTCCTGAGCGTTGGAGAATCATCAACAGACGACGGAACATACATTTTATCCGCACCAGAAGCCTTGAGCTCAGTATCGAGCATCTGAGCATAATCTTTTGGCGGTTCAGGTGGTAGCATAGCCTGATCAAGTGGAGCAATATTGCGCTTTGCGCCACCATCGTCATCATCAAGCTTGATATCATTATTATCCTCAGCCTGCTTAGCCGCAGCTTCATCTTCGTTAACCTTATTTACTGGGCGCTCTTCTAGCTCGGTCTTGTGCTCTGGTTTCGGGATCGCAATATCTTTGTCATCTTCCTCTGCCGGAGGTTCTGGAGCCTCAACCGACTTTTCTTCTACAGGCGTTTCTGAAGCTGGAGCTTCAACTTTTTCTTCCTTCTTTTCGGCCTGGTGAGAAATTGCGAAATCGGTTGGATCCACTGGCTTAGCAGACTCTTCTTTCTTTTCTGGCTCTGGTTCGGATTTCTCTTCTGTTTTTTCTTCCGATTCAGTTTTTTCTTCTTTTGATTCTTCTTTCTTTTCTTCTGGTTCTTCCTCTTTTGGCTCTGGCTTTTGAGTCAAAATATCTACTGGAACATTCTTGGAGATAAGCTGCTGATCAGCGCCCTCTGCCATAAGAGCAGAAGCTGTAGCCAAAGTATCTGCAGTCGTACGTTCGTTCGAGAAGCGATTTGTAGCAGAGATAATACCCGTAAGAAGAGTCGTTGCAATATTGTTATCCATTAGAGGATTATCTGGCTCGCGTAGCTCGTTCGAGAGGATGGAAATCATTTCAGAGATAGAGGAAGCCTCTGGACTACCCCATTCAAGATCAGCAAACTTGCCAGGAGCGGAGGCAGAAATATTAATCGAGCTAGCATCATGCATGATTCTGCCATACTCAGTTAGAGCACCATCAAGATCCTTGGCGCTTGCAACATTCAAAGAGATAACTAGGTCAACGTTAAAGTCACCATGGCTAAATTCCATATCCTTTTCGGAGATGGTGGTTTTGTATGGAGTGATATAGACCTTAACATAGTCACCATCAATCTTGTAGCGAATATGGTCAGCCTTTTCCTTATCTAGAGCAATAATGAAATCCTGAAGACTGTTCGTATTCTGCTCGAAGGTTTTTTCTGGCTGCAAAAACTCGATGATGTTTGGGATATCTCCAGAGAAGATTGCGGTCGCGCGCTTCCCCATTTTATCTAGTACAAAAGTTAGACCGAGTGCGGCCGTTAATTCATCGATGCTTGGATTCTTTGAAAGGGCGACCAAGACATTGCTACATTCGCGGATACGATTCGCGACTTGCGTCAAGATATTAGGGGTGCCCTTACCCTTATTATTATCGTTTGCCATGTTTTTCTCTTTTTATTTTTGACCTTTTATAAGCCTAGATTAGCATAAGCACAAGAGCTTTGCAAGGGGTACAACTAAGGTTTTAAGATAACAACAGAGCATAACAGGGGTTACCCTTTACTTTTAGAGAATTTTAGCTTATAATATGTAATTAATTGTATAAATAATATTTAAAGGAATAGAATTTAATGCCGATTATTAAATCTGCGAAGAAAGCTGCGCGCCAAGCTATCAAGCGCAAAGCTAAGAACGAAGCGATTAAGAAAGAGATCACAAGCACCCGCAAGGCTGTCGCAAAAGACCCAAGCACAAAGAATCTTTCCGCCGCTCAGTCCGCTATCGACAAGGCTTACAAGAAGGGCCTTATCAAGAAGAACACTGCTAGCCGCCGCAAGGCAAATCTTGCAAAACTAGCAAAGGCTCTATCTGGCGCAAAGCCAGCAAAGAAAGCAGCTGCTAAGAAAACTGCAACCAAGGCTACAACTGCAAAGAAAACTACTGCAGCAAAGAAGCCAGCAGCAAAGAAAACTACAACCAAAAAAGCTGCAGCAAAAGAAGCTAAATAGTTTATAAAAAAATCCCCAGTTAGTCTGGGGATTTTTGTTGCTTTTGGATTATCTAATAGATAGGTGACCTTCACCCATCTGCGAGTTTGTATCACTGAGGCTATTGTGACCAGTTTCTGGAATATCTTCGATATCATGAGCAGCAGACTCCACTAGCTCACCATAAGTCTTATTAATCGGCACGACATCTTCCACGCCAAGAACATGGAAGCTCTGAATTAAATCTTCACGAGCCTCGTCTGGAGTCTCATTCTTGTCTAGAATAGTCTCGATCTTCGCATAATAGCCATCAAGGCCATCGATTTTATCTACATAAATACGAACCGTTTCGCCCATAGCAAGCTCGCTACGGCGACGACTAACCTCGGCCTTGAATTCGTAGCCTAGGCTATAGAGAATATGCGCAGCCTCCGTATAGTCCCCAACAAGCGTGCGATTAATAATATCTAGGTTGTTTTGAGTAAAATGCTGGCGCATGACAAGCGCATAGAGCGTTTCGCCATCTTTTCGCACGACAGTACGAAGCGAGAGGCGAGGGTAAGCGCGATTGCGATCATAATTCTTTGGCACAAAAATACGATCATGCTGCCAATAATCTGGTTCAAAATTAAAACCAATACTATCTAGAGTTTCGAAAAAGCCCACACGGCTATGAATTTTCGTTTTAATTATTGCCTTTTTCATAAACTCTTTCTTTATTAACCCTCGATTACTTCCCCATTTACAATAGTTGCACCCGCACGAGCTTTGTTTGCCCACTCGTCGGCAAGCTCGTTACCATCAGTACCAACGTGACCACGCGTCCACTGGAGTTTTACACCCTGATTGGCCTTATATGCAGCATATAGCTCTTGGACAAGGTCTAGATTCTTAATCTCGCCACCTTTTTTCTTCCAGCCATTACGTTCCCAAGTTGGAGCCCATTTTGTCACAACATTAATCCAGAATTCGCTATCCGTAATAATCTCATCGCCCGCTTCGGCAAGACCAAATGCGGCAATTAGAGCTTTAGCCTCCATACGGATATTCGTAGAGTTTTTCTCGCTTCCAAGCGCGACTGGAGAACCATCAAGAATTACAGCAAAACCACCGTCGCCAGGGTTAGGAATTGCAGAACCATCCGTATAAAAGCGTTTCATAGTTCAATTATACCATCTGGGACCATACTATGCATTCTCTATCCCCTTTAAGGGGTGATATAATTATCTTATCCCCGAGTGGCGGAATTGGCAGACGCGCTAGCTTCAGGTGCTAGTGTTAGCAATAACGTACAGGTTCAAGTCCTGCCTCGGGGACCATATTAGTACGAAAAAAATCCCCAATGATAATTGGGGATTTTTGATAGTTATCCTAAAGGTTAGTTTGTGCCAGAATCATCACACTCTTCTACACCCTTGATACAGTTCTTCGTGACATAGAAGTCTTTCTCGATGCCACCACTACCACCAACGATGAGTTCTGCTGTAGGAAGTAGGTCAGCACCATTCTTCGTACCTAGGCGTGCCTCGACACGACGCATAAGGTCACCAGCACGGCCGGTAGCATCGACGATAGGCTGAACATTCCAGAATTTAATCTCTCCGTCATCACCGCGCATCTCTACGGTAACGTCAAGGTCTGGATCAGAATAGATCTTGCTTAAGACCAAGAAGAAGTTCTGCGAATCACGCGGAAAACCGCCAATAGGGGTCGGCATCTTGATCTCTACTTCACAGTGAGAATCTTGACCCGTATAACAGTGAACCGGTATCGGTTGATTCATAGTTTTATCGGCAGATGCAACGACATCGGACGCAGCAATTATGTTATCATAATTCGCCGTGCCATCTTCGTATGGAACTAATGTCAGATAGCCTCTATCCGTATTCGTACCGTTAGAGGCATAATAATATGCATCGGAATTCTTTGATTTTTGAACCAGCATTACGTTTAGAGCATTAAGATTAACCGCTGAATCATCATCTTTCATACCTTTTTTACCAAAGATACCTTCTGCTTTCTCGGTCAAGTTGTCTCCAGTAGTATATCCATAGCTATTAGGAATTTCGTTAGTGCTCGCACTACCAAGATTGCGCCAGACGATTCTAACGGCCTTAATAGCGTCAGCATTACCATCATCGGCTCTCATGCTTTCTTTGCTTCTTAACGGCACAACAAGCATAGGATCGTCTTTTGTAATATAACCTGCAAAGTTGCCCTCAAGCGACATTGATACGCAAGTATAGGCCTGGTCAGTAATGTCTTTATCAATCGTATATTCGGAGGAGCCAGTACCGCCTAACGCTTTACGAACTAAGTCACAGTCGTTTTCAGGTTGATAGCTGTCAGGTTGACCTTTCGCCTCAAGAACGTCCTTGGCCTGTTTCGTCGCAGCACTATTATCTCCAGACAAAGCTTTCTGATATAAGGAATATGCCGTTTTTGCATCCTCGATACCAGCAAGAGCGGAGTTGTAGGCAGAATCAGAAAGAGTATCTCTGGAAGTACGGCCAGACTCGGAAAGCATAATGCGCAAAAAGCTAAGCGTAATAATGCTAATCAACAAAGTCGTAAATACGACAATGTATATAGACGCCATACCTTGCTTAGTTTTGCTATTTTTCGACATTTTTACCTCCAGTTGTTCCTATTATATACCAGCATTACCAGTTTGACGAACCGTTACCTCGAAGCGGTTTACCGCACAGTAACTCATACCAACATTAGCCATTTTTTCTTTAGCTTCTTTCGTAGCAACTTCGTCGTCTGCATTTTCTTGAGCTTTCTGACTACAGTAGTTGCTCGAACTCATAACGTTAATGCCACCGCGCATCGTACCAATCACAAAGCTAACACTGAACAAGGCTTGCCCCGTTAGACTATTTTTCGTTGCATGCATAACCGAAAAATCATAAAGTTCTAGATCAGAACCGTCATTACTATCTTTGCCATCAAGCAAGATCGTCAAATCCTTAGAATCAACTTGAATAATATGAGCATCTTTTACATTTTTATACTTCTCATCATCTTTCAAGAAGAAGTCGGTCGTACTAGTGCTATCTATGTCGGCAGCTTTTGCAGAATTACATAAGGTTGCCGAGGGGTCTTTTACGCGAACTAGGCCATAAGAGCGCTGGATATTAGTATCGGTTTGAAGTATCGAAATGTAATCTTCAGTATCAATAGCAACAGGTTGCTCACGGAATTTTAGCATTGCAGGCTGATAATTAAAGATATAGGTATAGCTGTTCGTACAGAATATGCCGTAGCCTTTGTCGCTATAGGCATAATATTCTTTTTTTGCATCTTCAACTAAATCTTTTGTGTAATACGTACCGCCATATTCTGGGTCGATAGTTTTGCTCCACTTCGTAGAAGAAGTAATTGTTTGTTTTAGGTCGTCAGCAATATCTCCGCCAATCGCATTTATGGAGCGCATAGCAACGCCCTTTGTATACATATTCACAAGTTGCATCGCTAGCATTGCGACAGAGAGAAGCAAGGTACCAATGAAGGCAACCGCAAGCATTAATTCGATAAGAGTAAAAGCTTTCTTTTTGTTATTCTTCATATCAATTATTCTCCATACTCATAAAGACGGACTACTGTTGAAGTTGTCGACGGAGCTTTAGCACCAACCGCATTCCAGCAAGTGCGAATATAAAAATCATAGCTAGTCTGATCAATATCAGAAGCAATATTACGCTTCAAACCAAAGACCCAAACGCCTTCGGAACGTTGCAAAATATTAGATTGCAAATAAACAGTCGATTCTTCAGTGCCATCAGCATTCACAACACCGCTCTTACCGCCATTGCCGGCTAGAATATTCATACCATAATCCGAGTTGACCACTGAACCATCTTCGGCCGACATAGTCTTGTAACTTAGTCTAGGATATAGCAGCGTTGTTTTAATATTCGAAGAAGGAGCATCTACATAGCCACCATTATCGAACACAACTACGTTGTTGATCAAAGTACTTCTTAAAGCGTCGGAGCCAAAACCATAGTAGCCTTTAGTACGCCATTCGCTATCAGTCACAACAGAGGCAAGAGCGCGCGGATTCAAAACAAAAACTGGATACTTTTCGCGGTCATTCTTAAGCGCTTCATCACAAGTAGCAGCTTCATTAACATTACTTACTGAATCGCTAGTAACGGTATACATTGCTGGCAGAGCGCCTGCAGCGCCACTCCTTTTCGTATTCCAAACATCCCTAAAGAAATCGCCTTCAGAAGAACGATCCCTCTTTAGGCCAGTAATATAAGCCTCGTATATATATCTTAAAGTGTCAGATTGCGAATCGATCGCAAGACGAGACATCGTGCTTTCAAGGTTTTTCTGAGCACGAGAAAGCCCACTGTTCATCATGCTAAGAGCAAGAACCGCGACAATAGAATAAATCGAAATAGCAATAATAGCTTCAACAATAGTATCTCCGTAGCGAGTCTTTTTGCTCGAGATATTACTATTATTTGCCTTTCGCTTTTTTAGTTGTTGCATCTATTCTCCTTCGAATCAGCCTCAATCAGGCGGACTGCGTTTTCGCCAGAAGCGTCACCATCAATCGTTACCATACGCATGCCACCAGAACTACTCATACCATCACCCGGCTCAATACAGAATGAGACATCGCGATGTTTTAGTTTCGTCGGTTCTCCCACTATGCCATCATCAAATTTAATAAGACTATCATTTGCATTAGTAGTAGAGGACTTGCCAGCTATAGGATTAATAACACTATTCCCCGTATAACGAGCAAAACTTTCAATCGAACCGGTATTCGGAGAACGATAAACAATCATTTCTATACCGATATTATCAGCAGTATCATCTATACTCTCGCAAGAATCATATTTTCCCGAATATACCATATCTTCGCTGCATAACACATGAACCTTGGCGCCCCAAAGAAGTTTTGATTTTACTTCGCCTTTTCTTTCCCATCTATACGGAGGGTCAGCATCATAGGTAAAGAATTCGCTTACGCCAGCATGCTTTAAATAAAGCAAATCATCATACGGACTACTATCAGTGCTTTTGAGATTTTCCTTCGTTCGAGCTTCATCAAAACCGCCCAGAAGAGACGACATGACATAAGATCCATCATTATTCGTATAAATAGCTACGGCTAGACCATAAACAACACATCTACTTCTTCCGCGAGCACTATTAGCGTCGCTTATGTCAGAGGTCTTATTATTCCACCAACCACATCTCGCCTGTTGGTTGCCATAGTCAATAATCTCTGTGTTTTCAGCACGAGAGTACACATCACGCAAGCTATTCACAAAACTCTGGACCGTATCGCGATAACGCTGGCTGCGAAGACTGCCATTTGTACCAATAACTACGCCAGCAAAAACCAAGCCAGTGATTGCCAAAAATAGCATCGTCTCAATAATAGTAAAGCCAGATTTTTGCCTAGACATAAAAGATTAGCCTTGCACCCTTTTATTCATAGTTATTATTATACATTAACTTAAGCATTTTAGTAACGTACGGCACGCTCTTTAACGTATTGAATTTCGGTTTTAGATTCCTTCAAAGATTCTTTGTACGCCCATTGAACACTTGAAGGATCGAAATTAAAGACTTCGCCACGGCGAATATTGCCATTTAGATTACCGCCTTCCGACTCTGAACCATAAGTCCTATCCAGCTCAAGCCTATCCGAGACAACGGCACCGTTGATGATTAATTCATTATTGCAATCATCTATAGTCAGGTCGCCAACGTCTTTTTCCGAGCAGGTGTCAATATTACCGTCGACGACTAACCATGCATCTATCTGCTTAACATTATTAGATATTTCGATATCATCTGCAAAGATAATAATCTGACGAGTCTTTGCGACGCCACTCTCTTTCTTAATGTCATTGGTTAGCTTTAATGTTCCCTTATACGTAACCGCAAGAACATCGAAGCCGCCAGCATTGTTTGTATATCCATTTATATACGCCTCGAGATCTATCGCACTTGCGTTATCCCAAACCCTAAAGATACCGTTTTCAGTCTTGGCGCAGATCTTGCCATCCGCATCAGAAAGCATTCCTTCGCAGCTGTCTGATCTATACTTAGATAGTTTATCTTTGAACTTAGCGATTTCATCAGAAACCATAACAGATTCTGGCGTACCAGCATTAGCGTTAGGATCTATATTACCGATACTTTCAATATCGTGACGTTTTACGATATCAGATATCGGCACACCACCAGCGTCACCTGTAAGGTTCGGCGCAAACTGTGGGCCAGCATAAGCCAAGGTTGCACCTGAAGCCATAGTAGAGGAACCCGCAATAATGCCATATTCTGCCCAGCTACCAAACACATTGCCATTTACAGTTGTTTTGGTTGTCCTGATATCACCCCTAGCATGTAAGGCATTACCCTCCACGCTCATCGAAGGATATTTCGCAACCGTACGACAGCTTATAGAAACGCGCCAATAAGCACCGTTCCCAGCATTGTCACCGCTTAGTGCGACACTCTGATCGGCATTCTTTTCAATATCGGTCGTCTCTGTATTGTGACTATCAGCTGGATAGACAGCAACAGCCATGCAGTACTTTTGACCAATAGTATCTGCAAAGACCTTGTCTTTTGGCGTATCTATAGTAGTACCAGAAGTGCCTATCGACTCATTCTTAACTTCATCATCAACATTCGGCACGGTATTATGGCCAACCAAATCAGCGATAGAAGCATCCTGTCCTTTACCATGGACGTTAAATACTTTATACGTAGCTCCTGGTTCTCCCGTAATATCTGCAATGGATTCATCAGGGCCTACGGTAAAGACGTTAGCCTTAATAGTAGTAGTTTTTGTAGCCGTACTATACTCACTATCCTGAACGTCTTTATTCTTTCTTGGCGACACTGCGATTTTTGCCTTGAAATTGATCGGCGTACCTACAGTGACCGTGCCGAGCTCTTGCGCCATACTACCTCCTGCCGGCTGCGGATTAAGAATATAGTTATACGGCACATTCATGGTTATCGCATATGTATCGCTAGGAGTAGAGCTTACGCCGTTTGTTTTGGCAATATAGCTTAGATTGCTCTTTCCCAAAAGAACGAGCTGCTCGAATTCCTTTGTACGCGCTTTAACCGTATAGTTATTATCAAGCCTACCCTTAACAGTGCCATCACCTATTTCGTCAGCAAGAATATTTTTTAATTCCGGATTATGTCCAGGGGTGCGCCCAGTATAATAATCGTCTCTTATAGGGCCCGCGGTCGAATAATATGGATCTAGGCCATATCTATTATTTATGTCCACCTTATTAGATAGCCTCTCATTGCTCGTATTTAGCAAGAAGTAATCTTTACCACTTCCCCCTACAGCATCCTCGGCAATCTGCGCGCCAAAGCAGGCTTCGTAATTCAAACTAGCCTTAGTTCCATCACCCTTCAGCCAAACAATATCGGTAGTTTTGTCGGAGCCATCGCCAACTATAGTGCGACCCTTCGACGAGTCAAGATAGAGACCCGCATAGTCATTTGCGGCACCCTCTACACCCATGTAATAAGTAACGTCTTTGCCTTCTGGGCCAGTTAGCTTACATTCTGCATAATTTGCAACACCAGTTAGAGCTGCATGAGATTCCTTGTCATTAAAGTTACCATTATATGATTTAAGGTCACCATAAACCTCGCTATCATGAAAAATGAACTCTGAAACACTGTCGAGTTTTTGGCCTGGGAAGATATTCCCGGTTTCAGAAATCTTGCCGTTTACGTATCTCGATGGCAATGATGAATCCTTAAAGATATTTGAATCCCAGCTATTAATCGTACGTATAGAGTTTGGCGTAACGCTCTGGATTTGCTTATCTAGACCAGCAAGCGAACCAGTATCGGCCGGTCTGGTATGGAGTTTAACTGGCGAATTATTGATGATGCCACCATAACCCGACCCAGATTCGAGTATCGTATAGTATTGCTGTCCAGTGACTTTAAGAGTATGAGTCCAAGTAACATTGAACTTATTAGAACCATACGCGATGCCTTTATTATATTCATCCGCATTTGGCTTCGCAGTCCCGAGATCCAAAACAGCATAAGAATCCCAGTCGGATTCAGCGCTTTTACCAGCGGCACTAATCTTAGTCTTGGACTGGATCTTTGATACGACTGGATCCCATTTAACTTTTATACAAGCTTTAGCTTCCGGATCAGAATCAGATACTTTTTTGTTCTCCGTATCCGTAATTTCTACCGGATACTTAGTCGACGAACAGTAAGTATACTCTTTATTCGGCTCCGAAAGAGTAATTTTCGTAGGCGAAGAAGCCGTGCCACTAGTCGCCGATGTTGTAGCGGACTCGGCGGAATACGAAATAAGTGTACCGTCCCCACTTGGATAAGAACTATTCAAAGCACTTATTTTCGCATAGAAACTCATTGCATCGCTGCTATCTTCCCTGGTATATTCATAAGACGACCAAAAATCTACTTTTGGCGAATTGACAGTAACAAGTGGCGTCGAGCCAGAGCCGCTGGTATTAGAGCCCTCTCCGCCAGTGCCTTTTACATTGATTGTCACGGCAGCACTTTGCTCCGTACCTGGAGGCGGAAGCTGATCATAGGCACAGAAGGTCGTTACGCCTTTACTGCCATTCTTGGCGGCGCTGAGTTCATATTCCGATTCTCCCTGCCTTACTAGCGCTGCTTTCCAAGCAGCATTTGCCTCCGCATAAGTCACAATTCTACCAGTAGCAACACGATTGCTCACATAGTTATTATTAACATATGTCGGCCAAGTACTCCCTGTAATCGTAAATGCCGTATCATATGCATAGCTTAAAGACTTGCTCGTCGCGCCGACATAATCGCTCGTACTTCCTCTGTGATACACGCCAAGCTGCTGTGTATTTCCATTGACACTATAAAATTTAACGACAGCAGAGTTCTTGCCAATATCGCTCGAAGGCCTTTTATATCCAACCGCGCCAGCACTATAGAATTTAGTTGAACCTTTAGCACAATCCGCCGGCACTGTAACACCTGGGGCCGTCAAGCCGCCTCGGCTAAAACCAGGCACACTGGCGTCTCCTTCGTAATTTGGATCATCGTACGTATACTCAAACCACGCGACTACCGTCGTCCAAAAATACGATACGCCAACATCTGTTGAGCCGTACCAGGTGCCACTATCGCCACTACCAGAACCAGAGCCGCTATCCGTCCAAATACCTCCAGCAAAAGCTTTTTCACTAGATAAAACCGACACAACAAGCAACAGCAAGACTGCTATTATTTTCGTAATATTACCTCGCCTCATCTGTCGTACACTCCGTTACGATATCTGGATTTTCGCTAACCCATTCCTCGTCATTATTTCGATACATTAATTCGCTACATTTATACTCAATATCATTATCTTTGTACGTTAAACTATCTATTTGCTCCATAATACTCGCTATAGATTCTTCATCATTCGTACATGTATATTTGAATGAGGCGTATTTCATCAAGATATAGTATTTTTCATAGTCGTTCTTAGCATCGCTTAAGGACTGCTGAAACTTTTCTTCTATTTGATCGTATGCTTCATTCAGATTCTCTGCCCTAGTCTTTTCATCTACAAAAGAGCCAATCTCGCTAGCTTTATTCTTGGCTGCCGCGATTTTTTCCTCGGTTGTTTGTTCTCGCGTGTTGTTAAAGAAGATAAAAGCGCCAACGCCTAAGGCAATCAAAACTATAGCAGCGCCAATAATAATTAGAGGCTTTTTGCTTCTTTTTTCGGCTTTTCTAAGCTCAATTGTTTGCTCGATTTTTGCATCACGTGCGGCTTGTCGTTTTTTCTCGGCCTCTTTTTTCGCTCGCTCGGCGGCCACTTGGCGTTCTTTTTCGCCAGCTATATTAGTAAATTGCTCAACTCTCTCCTTTTCGGCAATTTTCGCAGAATCAAAAGAGACGCGAGGCTCTCCCGATTGACCATTAACCTGATTATTTTCAGCCATACTAATACTATTTTAGCATAAGCAAAATGAGCCAACGCATGATTGGCTCACTTTATTCGAGGCTAGACTAGTAGCGAGATGGAAGTTCTTTGATATAAGTAGTCGTAATTGGGTCTTCCTCCAAAGACTGTTCGTAAGCTTCCGAAACATAGGATGGATCAAAGTTAAAGATTTCAGCGCGCTGAACTAGACTTGGCACCCACAAGTTGTCTCCATAACTACCGCCACCAAAGGTACGATCAAGAGCAATACTATCCGCAAACACTGCACCATTTACAACAAGCTGCTTGCCGCATAGATCTTTAAGACCAGAGTTGCCCTTAGTTCCACCCTGCGTAGTCTCGTCTTGCTTGTCTTCTAAGTAACAGGTGTCTAGATTGTCATCAGCAATAAGAATCGCATTTATCTCCGTAACATCTGGATGAATCTTGATATTATCCGCATAGATTATCGGGGTTGAGCCGTCAGCGTTTTTACTAACATTACTATTAATAACATAACTGCCATTATGCTTAGAAATATTATTCTTGCCTATTATCCGGCTTTTAATATTATTTGCATTAGTAACATACTGGTCAACTTCAGATGTATCTAGGCCAACTTGCTCTAGACATTTAATATTACCTACCGTTTCAATGCCGATACATTTCGCATTCTTGTCTAAGCCCGCTTCGGACGGAATAGCCTGCTCGTTAACAGAGTACTGTGGACCATGATATGCCAAGCTGGCGCCAGTACCAAAGTTAACCGAAGTACTATTATCCGCAATTAGGCCATATTCAGACCAAGAACCAAAGATATTTCCGCCATAATTTGTGGTCGAAGTAATTACGCCGCCGCCAGACACAATACCAGAACCTTCTACGCTTACGGTAGGCTTTTTGCCTAGCGTTCTACAGCTAATCTCAAAGCGCCAGTATGCGCCAGTACCGGGATTATCCCCGATCAATGCGTTCGTCTGAAGGTTGCCAGATGCGATTACAGAATCGCCCGTAACATTCATGTCGTTATGGCTATCTGCAGGCCAAACAGCAGTAACAGCGCAATACTTCGTACCCACGCTAACCGCAACACCTTCGCCAACCTTCGTAGTGGCAGTACCATCCTTTTCGGTTGTCCTCGCAACTACTGTACCGCCAATTTGATTATTCACGATGTTCTCAAATTCATCATCGGATTGGATATAGAAATCTCTTGTTTCTTTTCCGAAACTATCCTTCATACGAGTTGCGCCGCTGGCAGATATACCATTCAAAAGATCATCGTGATTTTTACCTGCATCGAGCGTAAAGATAGCAGTATAATACTTGCTTGTTTTTGTAAGCGTAGGAGTATCCGTAGCCGTAGCGCCCGTATCTTCGTTTACTCGTCCTTTCACTTTTACATTAGAGACTGCACTAATATCTTCGCCATAATAGATTGAACTGCCATCAAACTGATCGAAACCCGGATCTATAATATAGTTGTACGGAACCTTTGTCGTGATGGAGTACTTTTTTACGGTAGCATCATTATTGCTTGTCTGGAAGCTAATGCTATGCTCGATAGTTTGACCTAGCTGATAACTTGCTTCCGTAGCAGCAACCGTATTCTGATCTTCAAGTTGATAACCAGCATCTACGCGAGCCTGAAGATATTTATTATCTCCGATTTCATCGGCTCGGATGCTTTTACCCTCTACGCCAGACAACTTGATACTAGTCGCCGGAGTTAGTCCGTTATAGTTCGTATTGTATAACCTTCCGTTAAGGCTATTGTTCAGAGGGTTCATCGAGATCTCGAATTTATCAAGATTAGTAACGCTTGCGCTCGTCCAATCCGTAACCGAAGGATTACTATCTAACCAAGCTCTATCCTTGGCAATCTGAGCACCGTCACAGATACTATAGCTAAACTTTTTAATCTTATCGTTACCCTTCAACCAAACGGTCGAGCTACTAGGGTATGGATTGCCGCTATCATCGACACCGTCACCTACGGTACGAGACTTGTAAGTCGCGCTAACAGAAAGCGACATCTTCGCATAGTTATCTGGATTATTTACGCCAATATCTTTGTCATTAATCGCGCACTTTACAGTATCGGCAGTCAAAGTTACCTTAAGCGAGGATGATTCATTACCTGTAGATGTTGCAGTCGAGTCGTTTTTGACCGTCTGAGGATGAGCAATACCTCTTAGCAGCTCTTTTCTATCTCCTGGAAGGAGCTTTACATTATCTGTTTCATATAGATCATCTACGTTAAAATCATCTAGACCACTGTTATATGTGCCACTACTAAGCTCTTTCGACAAACCACTCGTCGCCCATGATTCGCCAAGTTTTGCGTACTTTACTATAAATTTACCCATTAGAGGATCAAGAGCAACATGTTTGTCGTCATCTTTTTCAACCCTCTTGATACCCAAAGAATGTTTCCAGTTTACAGTAACATTCTTGCCATACGGAACATTCGCGTCGATACCAGGATTGCCAGCTTCGCCATTATCTGGGTCGCTTACTCCAGATTTTGATCCTTCACTAACTACAGCACTAGTCTTAGAATCGATTTCGGTAGCGATTAGAGGGACGTATTTCACCTTAGCACATGCTTTCAATTTTTGAGCACTGCTATCGTTCTGTTTTTCTTTATAATCAAGCGCTATACAGATTGTATTATCTCCCTTTTCCAGCACAAAGCTAGGGCTCGTAGACGACGTTACGGTCGAACTAGTCGTATTTTCGATTGCCTGATCCTTACTAGTCCAATTCGAGCCATCAAAGGCATATTTAGTTGCATTGTTTAGGGTCATAACTGCAGAATAGTCGCTTTTTCCAGTCTTATCGTTAGCCTTACTAACCTGCATCAATAGATAGCCTGGCGTGTAGTCATAATCGTTAACTACACCTAAATCTATAGTATTATCATTGTTGATTTTAGAGCCGTCTTTATATGTGCCTTGATCTTTGCTTTCGCCATTTTTTTTGCTATTGTACGCATAATTCGATCCGTCACTACCAATCTTAACCACGCCATCAAACGGAGATATATCGGAGTAGCAGAAAAGAACTGTAGCGTTACTCGAATCATCATCACCATAATTTTTCTTATCATAGTCGCTTAAGAAATAGTCACCGTAGTCTAATGTCTCAGGATTGCCAGAATTAGCAAATTCATTAAGTCTGTTCTGAGCCTCAGCATCATCTATCATCCCAGCACTTGTGTCCATTTTGGCCCAAACCTTGGTCTTATCGCCCACATACAATGTCTGTTCACCAAGACTAAATGTCGGGTACCATTCTCCTACAGTGTGACTAGAATCATTATGGCCGACTTCATTAGCGCTACTAATGTTATTGCTAGATCTACCCGTAAAGCCTACTGGTGCAACGCCTTTCTGCGTTACACCAAAAGTCAAGCCCTTATAACTCCTTTCCTGATAGATATCATTTTTCTTCTGAAAGTATCCTCTTCTCCAAAAACCACCGTTCTCAACAATACAATCAGACATAGCCGGCTCTACCACAAGCCATCCATCCACACCACTATCAGCAATACCGTTGCCCTTGTTAGCTATACCAATCGGAGGTATATATTTTTTACCATTTTCAGTAGGAAGATTGTCTGTATTTATAGTATAGTAAACCCACCTAGAAAACCTATAAGACGTTGTCGTATCCGATTGACATACATTGGCCGAATTCGGAGCATAATCAATACTAGAACCATTACAGTTCTCTGAATTACCATCAGCATTCTGAGTTTCACCAAAAACTAACGACGAACAGGCAAGCACCCCAGCAAAAGATAGCGCAAGGGCAACCGTCATCCTTATATTAGTTCTAGAGTTCACAATCTTTTGCATATTCCTCCCAGTTGTCCGATTCATAATATAGATTACTATATACATCGCAAAGCGTTTGTCTGTTCTGGTCGCTTAATTTTTCTGGAATATTTCTGTCCAAAAACGCTTTTACTCTTCCAGCATCACCGAACTCCGACATAACATATTCTTCATAGTTTTTTAGTAATTCGGTTTTTGCATCTTGATCGTTTTCGTTTTCTATGTAATTTTCAATGTCATCAACAGAGCTGAAACAAAAACCGTTTTCCTGTTTTTCGCTTTCACAAGAGCTTTTAAATGCTTCCACTTTTTCGCTAGCTCGCTCTACGGCAGTTCTCCTGTCTTTCAAGAAATAGAACGCGACAATAACCAATAAGAGAACAATAAGAACCACAACAACAAACACCCACTTGTGCCATCCACCAAAGAAAAATTCTAGAACCTTATTCTTTTTCTTGCCATCATAATTCTTCGACTCTTTCTCTGCTTTCTTGAGTTTTTCGTCGAGCTTCTTTGAGTCTTCTATTTCTTTGGCTTTTTCTTTAATATCTTTTTCGTGCTTGGATCTTGCAGCTCTCTCTGCGGCCGCTTTCCTAGCTTCTTCGCCCTCGATTTTTGTGAAGAGTTCGCTTTTATCATTATCTTCAATTTTCGAGGAATCAAAAGAAATGTTTGTGTCTTTGACCTTATTCTCACCCTCTAATTCTGACATCTTATATTAATTTTAGCATAAGCGCTACCATTTATAAAGCCGAGAACCAGCCTGTCAGAGCAACAAAAAATCCCACATTTCTGCAGGATTTTCTGATTCGTATTACTATTTTGCGTATTCGATTGCTCTGGTTTCGCGAATAACGTTAACCTTTACAACGCCTGGATATTGCATCGTAGCCTCAATCTTGTTCGCGATGTCCCTTGCAAGCTTCAAGGCAGTTAGGTCATCAACTGTCTTTGGCTCGACGATAACACGGATTTCGCGACCGGCAGAGATTGCATAAGCCTTCTCGATACCTGGGAAGCTCGTAGCGACGTTTTCTAGACCACGCATACGTTCTGCGAAGTTCTCCGCGGAAACGTTACGGGCACCTGGACGAGCAGCGGAAACGGCATCACAAATCTTAACAATGACAGCTTCTGGAGTAGTTGGCTCAATATCATCATGATGGGCAGCAATTGCATGGACAACTTTCTCGTTCATACCATATTTTCTTGCTAGTTCAGCACCAATATCCGCATGCTTGCCTTCGATCTTGTGTGTTACAGATTTGCCCATATCGTGAAGAAGAGTCGCAGTCTTTGCGATATTAACATCTGCGCCGATTTCTTCCGCAATCATACCGGCCATATGCGCCATCTCGACAGAGTGAAGCAAAACGTTCTGACCATAGCTTGTACGGAACTTTAATTCGCCAAGTAGGTGAAGAATCTCGCTAGGAATACCAACAACGCCAACTTCACGAGCAGCATCTTCGCCAGCACGAACGACTTCTTTTTCGATTTCGCGTTCTGCTTTTGCGACTGCTTCTTCGATGCTTGCTGGATTAATACGACCATCCTTCATTAAACGCTCAAGCGCATAGCGAGCAACCTGACGACGGATTGGATCGAAGGAGCTAAGCACAACCATGCCTGGAGTATCGTCGACGAGGACGTCGACACCAGTGGCATGCTGGAGTGCCTGAATATTGCGGCCTTCCTTACCAATGATACGACCCTTCATATCGTCATCTGGAAGCTTGAGGCTAGTGACCGTACGGTCAGCCGTAACTTCGCTACTCATACGCTCCATAGCGGTTAGAAGAATAGCTTCGGCAGTCTCGTCGGCATGATCACTGATAGCTTTTTGTTCTTTTACGACAAGATCAACAAGATCTTTCTTCGTATCGCGTTCAACCATCTGCATGAGCTTGTCGTGAGCTTCCTGCTTGCTTAGGCCGGCGATTTTTTCTAGCTTTTGCTGAGCTTTGTCGCGGATTTCGCGGATTTCACCTTTTAGTTCTTCGAGCTCATCCTCTTGTTTGCGAAGCTTTTCAGACTTCTTGTCTAGCTGATCGAGCTTTTTGTCTAGAGAGTCTTCGCGCTCGACAAGGCGATTCTCGGTCTTCTGCCACTCTTTACGACGGTTAGCTTCTTCACGATTTGCCTGCTCGGTAATTTTAGTCGATTCCTTCTTAGCGTTTAGGACCAATTCTGAAGCTTCGTGCTTTGCTTTGCGTACAATTTCGTCTGCTTTATTCTGGCCACCACGCTCTTTGCTCTTGTTGTAGAATGCAAAAATCCCCGCACCAAGTGCGACACCAACAACAAGCGCGACTATACATAATAGTACTGGCATGTCCCTCTTTTCTAAATTGTTTTAAATAAATCAATTGGTTAATAAAATCCCCCTTGTGAAGATTATATCACAAGGGGTAAAGATATCTATCTTTTATTCTAACCAGTAGCGCTCGCCACCAAGGATATCATAGATTGTAAGCTCGTATTCTTTTAAGATTTCTGTCTCCGGCGCACCATCTTCTAGATAGGTCGGCGCAAGAATTGGCGCTTCACTACAGACGGAGTCCAACATGTAATATCTTGCAGATTTTTGCCAGTTCAAGATATTTAGAGTAGTATTTACCATGCAGTTCGGCGAGGTAGTAGGGAGTTTCTTGTTTCCTACCCCTATATCGAAGTTTGCATAGACGAAATATGGGGTTACATGCGCAAGGTCGACCAATTTTTTATCATCACTGTTTGCGAGTTTTTCGAACAGGCCAGCGGAATGATCACCAAAATACAGAACGACAACTTTTTCATCCATCCTATCTAGCGAGTCGATAAATTCCCCAAGATATTTGTCTGAATTATGTAGACTCTGGAAGTAGGTTTCGATCTGTTTTCGGTTTTCTTCGTCGATAGATTCGTCGGTGATTTTGTACTTATTTTCTTCATAAGTCCAATCGTTATATGGCGTATGATTCTGCATTGTGATAAGTGCTATGAATTGTCTATCGCCGCTCTCTTTAAGGTTTTTAAGGAGTTCATTATAGGCGGATCTATCGTTGATGTACTCAGATTCACCATCATGCTCCGTATAAGTCATCTCCGACTCGGTAATGAAGTTATTGATACCTTCTTTTTCGAGCGAGATATTGCGCTTATACATGCCACCATTGAATGGGTGGATTGCAGTCGTATTATAGCCATCTTCTTTCAAATCATTCGCAATCGACGGAACGGATTTTAGCTTCGGAATGATTGCAGTATACGGAACGGAGGCGAGCCAGTAGTTTGAATAGCCAGTCAAAGTTTCAAACTCGATATTCGCCGTACCACCACCATAATCAATAGAATACATCTTGCCGCTTGGACATTTTTGCTGGATTCTATGAAGGTTAGGAGTTACGTCGCCGCCAGTATATGGATAATAATCCGAGAATTTAACGCCATTAAATTCTACTGAAGGATCATAGAATGATTCGTTTAGGATAACAACAAAATTCACATTCTCTTTTGCTGGATCTTTGCGATCGAGATTCTTTTCTTCTGCGATTGTAGTGTATTTCTCGGCAACTTCTTTAATATAATCTTCATTGTAACCATCAGGAGCATTTAGACTGAGCTTTTGAATGTTATACAAAAAGCCAACGATGCAGCCATTCTCGTCGTAGTTACGATTCTGATTCCAGGCCGTAAAGTAGGTTCCGATTGGAGTTTCTTCGTATTTATCGCCAGAGTTGTGTCTTGCAAATTCAGTAACATACATAAAGCTCGTTACAGCAATCAGCATAACTAGTGCGCGAGATGCAATCTGGTGTCTTCCGAGGAATGTTTTGCCTTCTTTAGGATTCTTTAGATGAAGCTTCTTTTCGAAGAAATGCGCAAAAAGAAGAACGATTACAACCATTAGGACGCAGGACAGAATTAGACGAATGAGACCATCAATATTAATGAACTTTGCTAAACTACCCGCCTGCTCTGCAAGCTGAAAATCCTCAGGAAGAAGCGGGTAGCCTCTGGTATTGAATTTATTAACGTGGATATAGCCAAGAATATTCTCGAGCACCCAAACAACAGCCACGACGGCAAGAGGTCGGTTTACGATTGCCCAGAGAGCTAGTAAAACAGTAAATACAATTAGTGCATTACAAAAGAAAGCCAGCGACGCAGTAAGCGCAAAGCTCCAAGCACGATACATATCGTTAATAAAGTAACGATACTCAAGGAACCATGTTAGAAACAATGAAGAAATAAGCAGCGCAATGATGCTGCAAAAATAATAGCGCTTCGTTTCGCTTTGCCCAGAAAACCACTTCTTGATTCGGGCAACAAAAGAAGCATCAGAGTTTTGATTCTTTTTTCTCCCAAGCTTTTGAAGCTTTTTCATATAGCTCATTATAGCATGCTAGAGCTTACTCTATCCTTGGCTAGAAATTTGTAAAATTTTAGCTTTTTGATTTGTAAATTATTTTTATAGTTTTTAGTCCTTACAGATTAAGAAAAGGCTTATGCTTGATAATTGCAATTTGTAAGTTTTATGAACTTAGCATGAAGAAAAATAGCAAAACAGTTCATTATTCCGCCATCCCAATCACGTGTTGTATTGGCATGATTTTTACCTTTGTCTTTCTTTTGATTTTCGGAGTTTTTAAGATTGATAATGTTGCTCTTATTCTGCTCATTCCGATTTTCGTCTTATTTTCTTTGCTATTTAAGGGATTCTTTCGCTTGTTATTCTCATTTTTACTAGGCGTGAGCCTTGGGTATATTCGTGGACAGGCATACTATCTAGGAATTAGCTCTGCCAGTTTGCCGCAGAAACAGGAAGTTACTATTGAGACAAAAGTAGATAGCGATCCAGCCGTTAAGAATGGGACGCTTCGTTTCGAGAGTTCTGTTTTAAGACTCAATAACACGACAATAAATTGTCCTGCATATTTCAGCTTAGTTCCGAGCGATATAAGTATTAGTAAATCCGACCTAGTTTTGGTTAAAGGCAAAAATTCTGGTGCTTTCGGCAAATACTGCGCATTCTTTAATAAGCCAGAGGTACTTATAGTTTCCAAGCCAGATCCGCCAGATTTGTTTATAAAGTTCAGAAATTGGTTTAGCATGAGACTGATTGAGATTATTGACGGGAAGGATTCCGGAGTGTCAGAAATGAGCGCTCTCGGGCTTGGCTATTTGACTGGTAAAAAAAGATACATATCCGAAGATTTTAACGAATCATTGCGGCGCGCGGGTCTTTCACATATTGTCGTAGCATCCGGTTTTCATCTTGCGATTGTTGCAGGACTAGCACGAAAGTACTTTTATAAAATTTCTCGTTTTGCAACTTTGCTCGGAGCAGGACTATTAATCTTTGCTTTTGTTTCAATTACAGGACTGACTGCCAGTATGTTCCGAGCAGCGTTTTTGACGCTCATTTCTCTGCTCGCTTGGTACTTCGGCAGAAAGATGCATCCGATGAGAGCGATTTTATACATTGCAGCGCTTTCGCTACTAATTAATCCTGGATATATTTCAGATTTGGCTTGGCAATTATCTTTTAGCTCGTATCTTGGAATAATCTTTTTAACGCCACTACTTCTCGACTATTTTTATGGTAAAGATTCACCGAATTTTATAGCTAGCACCTGCATTCAATCCATTTCAGCACAGCTGCTCTGTTTGCCGATTAGTATTTATAATTTTGGCGCGTTTTCAATCGTGGGCCTAATTTCAAATCTCCTGATTCCACCAACAATTCCAGTCGCAATGCTACTTTCTCTACTTAGCGTCTTCTTTTCATGGATACCAATTATTTCTCAAGCCCTTGCTTTCTTCGCGAAAGTAATCCTGGGCCTACATGTTTATATCATTGAAACACTCAGCAAGATTAGCTGGAGCAGCACCGAGAAAGAATCTGGAAACCCAAAAGTTTTTCTTTTATATCTTGTGCCTCTGGCTATATTTCTACTACTAAGGCTTATTACGAAGCACAGTTTTCATCCATACAGACCAGCAAAGCTAGCACGCGCTCAACTGGAAAAATCCTAGAATTATGGTAGAATATATTTATGTTAATTCGCTCCGAACAAGAGATGCTAGACTTTGGCAAAAAGATTGGCGAAGAGCTTGATTCTTCGGTAGTTTTTGAACTTCTTGGAGATGTCGGAGCAGGAAAAACTACTCTTACGCGCGGCATTGCCGAAGGGCTCGGAATCGAAGAAGATGTCACATCACCTTCATTCACAATCTCCAAGGAATACCAAGGAAAGAAACTTCGCCTAGTCCACTTTGACTTTTATCGTCTAGAGGATCCTGGAATCATGGCAGACGATTTGGCCGAAGAAATCAATGCGCCAGATACGGTCGTAATTGTCGAGTGGGGACAAAGTGTTGCCGAACTTCTGCCAGAATCGCACCGCAAGATCGAAGTAAAATACATCGACGAGAATACTAGAGAGGTCAACGAACTATGAAACTATACCTAGATACCTCAGACAGAACCACGATAATGCGCCTCGACGACAAAGAATATGTTTGGGAATCTGGCCGCGACCTAGCACGAGACCTCCTAAAATACATTCACGACAAGCTCGAAGAGAACAATGCCGACTGGAAAGATTTGACCGAGATTCGCTTCTTCTCTGGACCAGGTAGCTTTACTGGACTAAGAATTGGCGCCTGCGTAGTTAATGCTCTTGCAGAACAGCTAAATATTCCTCTGTTCGACCAAAATGGCGAGAAGCACAAAGTCATCATGCCAAACTACGGTCGCGAAGCAAACGTTTCGAAACCCAAAAAATAGACCTCCTATTCGAGGCCTATTTTTATTAGTTCTTTGGGAAGAGTGGCGTTTTTGGCGCACTAATTTCTTCGGCGGTAAAGATTTCGACAATCTTCTTTGCCGTGTCAGGAATAAAGATTTCGAGACGTGGGCAAATATTTACAAGATCCTGAACTAGAGAGCGAAGGATTTCTTTAGCTTTCTCTGGGTCTTCTTTTGCGACTGACCAAGGTTTTTCTTCATCAATACGCTTGTTCAAATCCTGGATTTGGCCCCAAAGGATATCGAAGCCAAAGTTAAACTCGAACTTCTCCATGCGTTCGTCAAATTCTTTGTTCTCTGTTTCTTCGACTTTGATACCATTAACACCATTTTTACCGCAGAGAGTTGCAAGCCTCTGAACAAGGTTACCTAGGTCGTTTGCAAGCTCGTTATATGCAGCTTCGTACTTTTCCCAGGTAAAATCTACATCGTCAGTGGTTGAACCATGGCGTAGGAAGTAATAACGGAATGGGATTAGGCCATGTTTCTCAATAATTTCTTCTGGTGGAATAGCATTACCAAGGCTCTTGCCCATCTTCTGACCACCAACAGTAACAAAGCCGTGAACCAGGATATTCTTTGGCATCGGAAGATCAAGCGCAAATAGCATTGCTGGCCAAATACCGGCGTGGAAGCGCAAGATATCTTTACCAACAACCTCAACATCTGCTGGCCAGCTATCTGTAATATCTTTTTCTGGATAGCCAAGAACCGTAATATAGTTTGCTAGCGCATCAATCCAGACATACATAACCTGAGATTCGTCGCCAGGAACTGGAATGCCCCAGATAACCTGCTCTTTTGGACGAGAGATAGAAACATCTGGCATATCGTCGAGAAGATTCAAGAATTCTTTCTTGCGGAAAGCTGGGCAAATATTCAATTCGTCCTTTTCGATTACCTCACGAATCTGATCCTTGAAATCTGCAATGCGAAGATAATAGTTTTCTTCGCTTAGCTTCTGGTATGGCTTGTTGTGATCTGGGCAGTTGCCGCCATTTTCGTCGTATTCTTTATCTGTTACGAAACGTTCGCAGCCTTCACAGTACCAGCCCTCATAGCTATCTTTATAGATATGATCACTGAGTTTTTCCCAAATCAATTGGCAGCGGCGGACGTGATCCTCGTCGGTAGTCCTGACATAATCTGTATATTCTGCATCTAGAGAATGAATAAAATCCTGGAAGCTCTTTGCATTTTTGTCGACAAATTTCTGAACAGGAATGTTCTGCTCGGCAGCTTTCTTGTAAATCTTGCTACCGTGCTCATCAGTACCAGCCTGAACACGAACATCTTTGCCGCGCATCATCATATATCGCCTCAGCACATCAGCCAGGAGATAATCCATAGCATGGCCTAGGTGCGGGTTACCGTTTACATAGGGGATTGCTGTAGTGATATAGTATTTTTTCATGCGTATATTATACCATCAAAATCATAGCCTCGCTAGCATCGAAATCGTAGCCCGAGTTTTGTCAATGCTTAAGCTTTGAGTTCTTTTTCAATAGCACACCAGTTTTCGATTGTTAGATCTGCTGGGCGCGCGTTTTCGTTGAGATTTAGTTTAGCAAAAATAGCCTTAATCTCGTCACGAGATTTATGAAGACCGATAGCCAAGTTAGCAATAAGTTTCTTGCGCGGCGCAATAAAGCCAAGCTTAATAAGAGACATTGTCGTTTCGCTAGCAAGAGGCGTTTCGAGAGGTTCGAGGATTACGACCTGAGAATCTACCTTTGGCGGCGGAGTAAAGAATTCTTTCTTTACAAGCGGACCAAGAGTCACCTTGGCATAAATCTGAGCCGAAAGGCCAAGAATAGAATAATCACCAGGTTCTGCGGCTAGACGTTCTGCAACCTCTTTCTGGATCAAGATAACAATCTTCTCTGGGCGATGCTCAGCATGCAAGAATTTCTGAATAATTGGAGATGTAATATAGTACGGAATATTTCCTGCTACAACATATTTTTCTGGCAAATCTAGAGTGTCGAGGTCCAATTTTAGAACATCTTCATGGATAACCTGCAAGTTTTTGCCTGGGAAAGATTTTGGAAGATTGTTCGCAAGATTATCGTCAAGCTCAATTGCGGTAACTTTATCAAAAAACTGGAAGAGCGCAGAAGTTAGTGTTCCAAGGCCTGGACCGATTTCCAAAACTTCACTAACACCTTCGACGCTCGCAGAATCCGCGATATCTAGCAAGATATCCCTATCTTTGAGCCAGTGCTGACCAAGTGATTTTCTATTCTTCATTTAATCTTTTCCAAATTACCACCAACGATGACTCTGCCAGAATTCATAAGCGCCAGCCCAGCTACCATAGCGGCCAACAGCGTAGCCATTGCACCATCTTAGCTGAGTAATTGGGTTGATCTGCCAGTCATCGCCAGCGCTTGCCATCTTCGTACCCGGCAAAGCCTGACAGAGACCATAAGCGCCGCTATATGCGTTCTGTGCGTTATAGCGCCAGTGAGATTCGTGCTCAATAATGAAATTTACGTAACCATAGTCGCTAGCTGCAATACCAGCCTGAGCCATCCAGTCCTCATGAGAGCCAGCAGGAAGATTAACTTTTCTACCAATAATCTTAACTTGTTCGACAGGTTCTTCGGTTACAATCTCAGATAGCTTCTCACGAGAAACCTCTTGGCCATTATGCATATCGATCTCGTAAGTAACAGTCTTTTTACCGTTCTTACCAACCTGAGAAATCTTCTCGGTACCATAATCTAGGTCATAGTCGTAATCTTCGCGCGTAGTATAGGCGATAGTTTCGTCAACCGAGATAGTTTGCTTACCCTGGCGATAAATCGAAAGATTATTGGCCTTGGCTAGCTCAGTATCGAGCGGCATAGAAATCCAGTTTTCTTCTTCATCGACAGAAATACCCTGTTCGGCCAAAAATTCGCCGATTGTATTAGTCTGTGTGCGAACCGTTAGCTTCTTACCATAATAGTCGAAGCTGACCTCTTTGGCACGCTTAATGTAGTAGGCGTTCATCGAGCCACTCTCTAGAAGGTCATCATATTTCACAAGCTTGACCAAATCTTTATCTTTTAGCTTAATACCAGCAGCTTCAGCAACTGCTTCTGGACTCATCGCAGCCGTATCGATATATTTCTTTTTGCCTTCATCGACAACCAAGACCTGGCGAGAGCGATAAATATTAATATTGTAGTCACGACCATCAATCTTCTCCGCAAGGCCAGGCTCAACGATATCTGCGTTATCGTATTTTACACCAGCGCGAGAAAGCGCGTCAGCAACAGTATCAGCATCACTACGAATAGTAATATGCTCGCCACCATCATAGATATTAATATAGTGGTCAGTACTGTTAGCTTTTTCAGAGTCAGCAAAAATAGAATGATCTTTAGCGATAAATCCTAGTGCCAGTAGAGCCAAGACCAGTCCGAGTAGTAATAGCGAGGTTTTTACCCGCTTGTTACGTATTCTCATATCTGTCCATTTTAACATAATTTCTTTAATTTGTAAAAACTACCCCTGTTATTCAGATTCAAAACCAAAATAATAACGCTCGATTTTTAGGAACTTTCCGGTCGTCAAACTAAAGCGTTTCCCCGGTACGAAGCTTCGAATTGCCTCCAAAGCACGCGATAATTGCGGCCTGGTAAGGCTTGCAAAATCCGACAAAAGATATTTTAAAATCTCCAGTGCAAGCAAATCGTCCATATCCTTAAACATTACACGACTATATCTATTATCTTTCTTAAAAGCCATCTCAAGAACATCATCAATCTCGTCAGCAATCTGGCGCTGCTTAATAATAATCTCTTTTAGCTTGTCGAGATTCTCGGTATTTTGCTCCCTCAAAGCTCTTCTAACACGATTCCTTAGATATTTATCTTCGTTATTGGTTTGGTCGAGACGAAAAACTAATCGGTTTTCTGCAGCATAGCGATAAATGTCCGACTTGGTCCAAGATAGTAGCGGGCGCTCTAGCTTCTTAGAACGAAGTGGCGCTAGTCCTCTCCAGCCCGTACCGCGAAGAAGATTAATAACGGCAGATTCTAGCATGTCGTCAGCATGATGAGCGGTATAAATTTTATCTTCAGAACTCTCTAGCAAAGATTCAAGAAAGTCGTAACGCATCTCGCGTGCGTGTTCCTCAGAACAATCTTCGCCGAGCTCGACACGCTTCGAGGCAAACTCTAATCCGTAATCCCTAGCCAGTTTCTCGACAAAAGCACAGTCGTCAGCAGAGCTACCCCTAATACCGTGGTCAAAATGCGCGACCACAACATCTGGGTCGTTTCGAAAAAGATGGAGCAAACAAACCGAGTCGATGCCTCCCGACACCGCTAAGACCTTCTTCATATGCTATAATTATTCCATAAGCGGAGTTTAAAGAAAAATGCTAGTGGTCGGTTCTAACCTAATTAATTTCCCTGTACTCAGCCTCCATGTTGGTGGCGAGATTGCTTTTACTGACTCTCCAGTCATTGACCCAGAAGATCTAAGCGTGATTGCCTACGAACTAGATGGCGCCGCGACCAAAGATCCAGAAAACGGCAACATCTTGATGATTCGCGACGTACGCGAGTTTAGCGAAGACGGTCTAATTATTGATTCAGCTGACAGATTAGTTAACCGCGAAGACGTCGTCCATCTAGACGAAACTATGGATTTAGGCTTCAAACTTATTGGTCTCAAAGTAGTTACCAAAGATGGCAAGAAGCTTGGCAAGGTTATCGATTACACAATCGACTCCGGATCTTTCTCTATCTACCAGCTAATCGTTCAGCGCCCATTCTTTGAAGCTTTCGTCGATCCAGAGCTTACAATCAATCGTTCACAGATTACCGAAATTGACGACGAAAAAATTACCGTCAAACACAGCAAGCAGCAAATCAAGCTACCAAAAAAGAATAGCGGAAAAGATTTCGTACCAAATTACGTCAATCCGTTCAGAAAGCCAAGCTATTCTGACGAGAAGAAATCCAGAAGCTCTTCCAAGACATCCGAATAATTAAAGCCTTGGCGAACTAGATATTGCGTAAACTTCTGTTTATCCTGATACCGGTTCGCCTTTTTTGCGATTACTTTTCTAAGTTCTTCGCGTTCGTCTCGAGAATTATCTTCTAGAACCTGCTCAATAATACTACTAGAAATCCCCTTTTGTTGCAGCTCTAGCTTCAGCTTCTTTTCACTTATACCTTTAGAGACATTACGATTCTCGACCCACAACCTCGCAAAGCGCTCGTCATCGACATAGCCATGATTTTCTAGGCGCTCAAAAACTAGTGGGACCAAACTCGCATCATAGCCTTCTTTTTGCTTCGTTTGATACTCACCAGTCTTACGATTCTTGACGCGAACCGTGCGATCAAGCGTCTTTTTCTTGAGGTAGTCCCGAATTTCTTTTGCAGAATGCGGTCGAGACAATACATACTCAAGAGCCCTAGAATAGAACTTGCCAAAATCCGAGGCACGTCGAATATCCTGCAACTCTTCCTCAGTTAAAACCTTACCGATCTTCAGATGGTAATCTACAACCTGAGAAATATCCAAGGAGCAGAAAAACTTGTTATCTATATAGATATTCACACGATTCTCGTCTCGGACCGCCTGTTTTATATCCGTAATACTCCGCTTTGGAGCCGGCTTATCTCCAGGCTTTTTCGCTGGTCCGAGATCATCAAAAATCGTGTTTATTTCGAGCATTTGTTATTACAATTCTTCAGCTTGCTTAGCAGCTTCGCGAACCTTAGCTTCGATTTCTTCCATAAGCTCTGGTTTTTCTTTGAAGAGCTTCTTTACAGCTTCGCGGCCCTGGCCCAAAGTCTCGCCATTGTATTTCAAGAATGCGCCAGCCTTGTCCATGACGCCATATTTAACAGCCAAATCCAAAACATCGCCAACCTTACTGATACCTTCGTTATACATGATATCGAACTCAGCAGTGCGGAATGGAGCAGCAATCTTGTTCTTCACAATCTTAATCTTAGTGCGGTTACCAGAAATATCTTCGCCGTTCTTGATCTGACCAATGCGGCGAATATCCATACGAACAGAAGCATAGAACTTCAAAGCGTTACCACCAGTCGTAGTCTCTGGGTTACCAAACATAACACCAATCTTCATGCGAATCTGGTTAATAAAGATAACTGTAGCCTTTGTCTTACTGATAATACCGGTTAGCTTGCGCATAGCCTGACTCATAAGACGAGCCTGAAGGCCCATCTGAGCATCACCCATGTCGCCATCAATTTCGGCCTGTGGGACAAGCGCTGCAACAGAGTCGACAACGATCAAGTCGACAGCGCCACTACGAACCAAGGTTTCGCAGATTTCTAGCGCCTGCTCACCGTTGTCTGGCTGAGAAATAAGCAAGTTGCCAGTATCTACACCAATCCTTCTTGCGTAAGCTGGATCCAGAGCGTGCTCAGCATCGATGAATGCCGCCTGGCCGCCCTGTTTCTGAATCTCAGAAATAGCATGAAGGGCAAGAGTAGTCTTACCAGAAGATTCTGGACCATAAATCTCAATGATGCGGCCTTTTGGATAACCACCGCCAAGAGCCAAATCTAGAGACAAGGAACCGCTCGAGAATAGCTCAACATCAATCTTGGACTTTTCGCCAAGCTTCATAATAGAGCCATCACCAAACTGCTTCGTAATCTGAGATAGAGCTAGACTTAGAGCCTGCTTTTTACCTTCGTCCATTGCTGGTTTTTCTGCTTTTTTGTTTGTAGTTTTAGAAGTCTGCTCTGCCGCCCCAGCCACTTCTGCATTTTCCTGACTTTTCTTAGCCACAATTACCTCCTGTTAATAGCTATATTTTAACCGATAGCATCTCTAAAATCTAGTCGACCGATAAAGCCGAAATTAAATGCTTACGCGAATATTTCGGCAGCGCCGCCTCTGCGCTAAAGATTGGCAAGTTACCAAAGAAATACTCAATCTGTTTCATTATCTTATTCTTTGTGTCCGAACTTATTTCTCCATTGAAGCCAACCTTTGGATTACGACGGTTAAATGTCTTTAGATAATTTACCTCGCCCGTTCGCATATTTAGTCCAGCACAATAAACATCGTCAACGCGGCCGCGACGAGCTAGAATAGCATCGCGCAAATCCCCAATATAAATATCTCCGGCACTCAAAATACAACGGCGAAGATCCAGCGCGAGCCAAATATAATCATCAAGCTCCGCACGAATGCGTTCTAGCTCCGTTGCAGATAGCTGCATTCTTCGAAAAATTTTCATATTTTTACCTCCTTTTTTATTTGTGTGCTTAAAATAACATTCATGTCCAAAATAAAAAAGCGTTAGTCTAATGTTTTTTGCATTTTTTTAATTTTAGGGGATAATATGTTAAGATATTAACAGATATAAATAACTAAGGAGAAGAGATGAGCGGACACTCAAAGTGGGCAACCACAAAACGCCAAAAAGCGGTCGTCGATGCGAAGCGCGGTGCCTTGTTTACAAAGATTGGCAACCAAATCGCAATCGCTGCACGCGGCGGCACAGATCCTGCCATGAACCCTTCCCTAGCCATGGTCCTCGAAAAGGCTCGCCTGGCAAACATGCCGAAAGCCAATATTGAACGTGCAATTGCACGTGTCGCAGACAAGAGCGCAGCTGCTCTTATCGAAGAAACATACGAGGCTTACGGTCCGGGAGGTATCGGAATCATTATCGAAGTAGCAACAGATAACAAGAACCGTACAATGCCAGAAGTACGCCACACCCTAGAAAAGAATGGTGGCCGTATGGCAGATCCAGGCTCAGTCATGTTCCAGTTCTCTCGCAAAGGCGTAATCTTTACCGAGAGCAAGGGTGACGAAATCATGATGGCAGCCCTAGACGCTGGCGCAGAAGACGTCCTTGACGAAGAAGATGGCACAACTATCTACACTGCATCTGGCGACCTAGCAAAGGTTCGTGAAGCATTGATTGCTGCCGGCTACGAGATTAAGGAAGCCGAACTCAAGTATATTCCAAACAACGAAGTTGCTGTCGAAGGCGAAACCGCCGAAAAGGTCGAGAAGATTCTCGATGCTATCGACGACCTAGACGACGTTGTCGCAGTTCATACAAACGCAGCCTAATCCCAAAAGAGACCCTATAACCAGGGTCTTTTTTGACGTTTCTAGCTTTTTATAGCATAATATACATATCGTTCTTTACTATCCTAGAGTGCGGAAAACCGCTCAAATTCTTACAGCTCTAGAAGAGGAGATAGCATGAATACGTTCTTAGATCATGTTCACGTCGCCACTGCAAGCCTTCGCACCCCGAGTAGCGTAAATAAGGACTATAGTGCAGGCATGGTCGGCATCGAACTGGGCATTTTTATGCGTGCCAATAACGCTTGTATTCAGTCCGGCATCGAAATCGTAGTCTCAGACAGCAGAAAAGTAGCCGCTTCCTGCAACGAGAGCGCCGCAATTACGATTAGTTCAACTTTTTCCGCTACTGTTGTCGAAGACAATGATTATACTCAGTGGTTTCAGGCTTTCGAAGAAGTCGTAATCTTTCTTCTGAAAGAGTTCAATGCCGAAAACGAGGCGGTCGTTGTCCTTGATGACTTAGGATATCTTGTTACTCTCTAAAAAACAGCGGGCTCTTCTGAGTCCGCTTTTTCTTGACTTTTTACCGTTTTGGTGTAGCTATATTGACTTTTTAATACGCTTATGCTATAATATATATTGTCTCATTGAGCAGAGGCAAAAGTGGAGTTGCGGAATACCGCTTAAAGTACATCGCTTCACTTTTATTCGGAGGTTATTATGGGTAACTCAGAACTTTTTACAAAAAACAGAATGTGGGCTTTTACCACAATCAGCATCATGTGCGGCGACTTCGAATACGAAGGCCAGCCGGACCTGAAGGGCATTGAGGACATAATCCTCGAGCTTATTGGCGGCGAGATGATTTATGCAACCGTTACCAACGCACGCTGCTGTGGCCGCCCGGCTATCAAGATCGACTTCGATTCTCCCGCCCTGCTGGACGAAAATCGCATCAACGCCTGGAAAATCGCCGTAGCACGCATAGTGTCAAGACTCGGAACTATCCTCGCTGGTGGAAGCAATTGCGTTCACTACTCCGACGGCACATCCTGCTCCCACAATCTGGACTAATGCTCATAAAGGCGGGTCATCGCGACCCGCCTTTTCCACGCCCTATTTTTTCTAGACTCCGGTAGAACCGAAGCCTTTTTTACCTCTTTTTGTTTCAGAAAATTCTTCGTCAGTTAGTTCAAACTCTGCCTGATCGACTCTTTCGAATAAGCCCTGAGCAATGCGCATACCAGGCTCAATTACAAAATCTTCTTCGCCACGGTTTGTAAGCAAAACGTGAACTTCGCCCCTATAATCCGAATCAATCGTGCCGACGCCGTTCATCATAGTGATGCCATTGCGAGCAGCAAGACCTGAGCGAGCGCGAATCTGCAATTCGTAGCCCTCTGGAATCTCAAAAATTAGACCAGTTGGCACAGCGTAGCGCTTGTTAACCTTCAAGACATAAGGCTCTTTGATATAGGCATGAAAATCAAAACCAGCCGCACCTGGCGTCTCGTATTGTGGCAATATTACATCTTCAGCAATTTTCTTGATTCTAACCTTCATTACACTCCTTTTCTTAAATTATACCTCGGATCTAATATGGCGCATTTTCTCTCGAATGCTTATATTATGACATGTTTTGCCAGAGGGGTAAAATTATGATAAGATAGCGGAGTGGAAGGATGACCGAGTGGTTTATGGTACTGGTCTTGAAAACCAGCGAGTGTAAAAAGCTCCGTGAGTTCGAATCTCACTCCTTCCGCCATTTATGCTTGTGCTAGAAAAGCAAAGCGTTTTTTGGTAAAATACCCGTATGGCACCATAGCTCAGCTGCGGTGTCGAGGCGCGAAGGCGCCGAGAAATCATTATCAAGCGTTCGCTCTAACCAGCTGAGCGTGAGATAATTTAACATTTAGTATGGCACCATAGCTCAGCTGGTTAGAGCGTAGGACTCATAAGCCTAAGGTCACTGGTTCGATCCCAGTTGGTGCTACCATTATCGAATTTAAGCCCCAAGTCGAGAGATTTGGGGATTTTTAGTGTCAGTAGCTCAGCCTAGAAAATATGTTAAAATAACTACAGAATGAAGAATAAGCGTGGCTTTACTGTTTTAGAAATTATTATTTGTATCGTAATTGCTGGCATTTTTGTAGTGCTATTTTTCCTACAAAAGCAAGACGTCGCCAAGATGGACCGCGACAAACAGCGCAAAATCGCTATCAATGCAATCTATTACGCTCTTGAAGAAGGATATTACAAAGACAACGGCTATTATCCAGAATCAATCACGACCGCCGAAGAGCTTCCTTGGATTGATCCAAACCTCTTCACTGACCCAAACGGCATTAACCTCTGGGTAGAAGGTGGCGATTATAGCTACGAGGCCGAGAACTGCGACGAAGATAATCACTGCAAGAAATACAAGCTTCGCGCCGTAATGGAAAAAGAAGAAGATTACGTCAAAACTAATCGCAACTAATTAGAGAAAAAATAAGCCAGGATGAAACCTGACTTATTTTTACTGTTTTAAGCACCAACTTTGTCGCGGCGGATAGTATGCTTTGCATTACGCTCGACATACTCGATAATCTTGCCAGCAACGTTGCGGCCAGTAACTTTCTCGATACCAAATCCAGGGGAAGCATTAACTTCGAGTACGAGTGGACCACGTGAGGAACGCATAATATCTACACCAGCAACGCTTAGACCCATAGCCTTGGCGGCCTTTACGGCAACCTTTTCCTCTTCTGGAGTTAGCTTGATTGGGGTACCAGTACCACCCTTGTGAAGATTGGAACGGAAATCATCATCAAGACTCTGGCGCTTCATACTAGCAACAACTTTCTGACCAACGACGAAAGCGCGAATATCTGTACCTGCGGATTCCTTTACGAATTCCTGCAAGAGAATGTTAACACCATCATCATTTGTAAGATAGAAAGCCTGAAGAACGGACTTAGCAGCTTTCTTGGTTTCTGCTAGAACAACGCCGTTACCGTGGGTACCGCTTGCAAGCTTGATAATAACTGGCATTTCGCCTAGCTGATCAAGAAGCTCATCAATATCCGCAGTGTTACGAGATACGACAGTCTTTGGAATATCGATATTAGCCTTAGCTAGAAGCTGCATAGAGCGAAGCTTGTTTCTAGCGCGAGTAATTGCGATAGACCTAGAAAGTACATAATCACCCTGCATTTCTAGCTGACGTACGATTGTCGTACCATATTTTGTCATGTAACTAGCAATACGAGGAATAACTGCATCGTATTTATCTAGTGGTTTGCCCTTATAGAAAACGGCATTTTGACCCTTAGCGATAGATACATAACAGTTCTTGTACTTTACGATTTCTACTTCGTGACCACGAGCCTTGGCCTCTTCTACTAATCGCTGAGTAGAATAGTTCTTGTCTCCGTTGGATAGAATAGCGATTTTCATTTTACTCGTCCTCTTTTAGATAATATTCTTTATAAAATTTGTATGGATTTTCTTTTAATTTCTTGCGTAAGTTTCTGCTTCTTTCGTGTCTAGATACAATAAGTCCTTCATCTTTACTAACATCTACTAGAAACTTTTCCGATAGCGTACGTCTTCCGATTAATATTGGGTATTTATGAGTCGAACGATCGCATAGACCGAATCTTACCTTCATTGCGACACCCGCTATGGTTATCGAGAAGCGCGGACAGAACTTCAGTTTAAGGTGTCCAGATGCGCTTTTTACCTCGGCCACAGAGAAATCTTTTGTGCGGATTTCTTCACCGGTATAAAAATCGGATTTTTTATCAAAAAGACAGAAGCAGAGTTCGTTATCTTTATTGACATGAATATTGCTTGCCCATATTGCAGAGCCGTCGGCGCCGGTGTCAATCTTCGCAGGAACACCTATGGCGTAACCTTCGATATCTACCTTGGCTTCGCGACCTATGATTAGCTTTTTCATAACAAAAATACTTCTAAAAAAATACAGGCTTATTATACCAAAAAAGTGCGAAAATGTCAATGGTTAAATCACCGAAATGACCAAATTTAACAGGTAAGAGTCCTCATGATATAATAGCAGTATGAAAGCCGACCTCGAGAAACTACGCCACGCTCGTAGTGCAAAAGATTTTCCAAATATCAAACTCAACGATGATGAGCATGTTGAGCTTTCGATGAGGCGCTCCATGCTTGGCATTATTGCCATTTGGCTTATTTCTGCCATCCTTATCGTTGCGATTACTACTATTCTTATTATTGTCTTTAGCGATCAAAACGTAAAAGATATGATGAACAAGCTTCAAGATAACGCCCGCAATTGCCTCTATATCATTATCGCGATTCTATATATCTTGGCTCTATTAATTCCATTTATTCTTCATATGGTCTACAAGTCGAATACCATGCTGATCACAAATCAGCGCGCAATTCAGGTTGTTCGCACTTCTCTCTTTAATACATCTACAAATATTATTGAATTGCAGAAAATCGAGGATGTTTCTTTCCATAAGAACGGCCTTCTAGATACTCTTTTCAATATTGGTACACTAAGGATGTCTACGGTCGGCGACGAGACAACTTACACCTTTACAATGCTCGATACTCCACACGATGAGGTCGAAAGGATTTCCGAGCTAGTCAAGGCCAGCCACCATCGCAAGGCTCGCGAAGAAGCAAAGGCCGCTGCAGAGGTCGCAAAAGAGATGGCTTCTGAAGAAGCAAAAGAAGCTTAAATAGATACCCCGCCAACAAGCGCGGGGTATTTTGATGCAAATCAAAAATTGTTTTATAATACGCTTATGGCTTTAGCAATGATATTAGCTGCGTTGCTGCTTTGTTTTCTGATTTTTAGACACCATGTTGGCATCCCTTTTCTTGCCATGATTGCCGGTGTTACAGTTTACGATGCCTTTGGTGCTTCTTTTGCTGAGGCAATCCATACCTGGATTCCAGCTATCGATACCTGGATTGCACAACAGGTGCTTTATGGATTGTTCGTCGCAATTATTCCAATTGTTCTCTATTTCCGCGTCGGCAGGAGTGGACTATTTGGGATTCTCCGCATCGTAGAGTCGGCAATTTTTGCCCTAATGCTCACGATTTTGTTATCTGGCCTCGCTGCAACAATCTTTAACTACGATTCTATGACCGTCAAGCTAGCCGATTGGATTAACGGCATTAAGGGAATTCTGATGGTTGGTGGCGTTATATTTGCGTACGTAGATGTTTTCTTTTATCGTTCAGGTCCGTCTTTCTAAGCTCCCAGAGAGCAATACCGGTCGCGACCGAAACATTGAACGATTCTTTTGAGCCACACATCGGAATCTCGAGCAGATTATCACACTGGTCGAGAATTTCTTTTGGAATGCCGTGGACTTCTTCGCCTAAGATCAGAGCGATGTCTTTATTGAAATCCTGAGGCTCTGCAAGGTTTAGAGATTTCTCGCCCTGCTCCAAAGCACAGACGCTATAGCCTGCTTTTTTGAGGCTTTCGATTTCTTCAAAAATATCTGCACAGCGATGGTATTTTATCGTTTCTTCGGCACCAAGAGCAGTTTTATGAATCTGCTTTCGTAACTTCTCTTGCTCATGCGGCAGACCTTTATCTATAAAAGGCGTATAGCCAGCAAAAACTGCTTCGCCAACACCCAAACAGTCGCAGGTGCGAAGAATTGCGCCAACATTGTAGGTTGAGCGGATATTATAGAGAATAATGATAAGCTTTTTCATGCTACAATTAGATTATGGACGAAGGTGAGATACAGCGCAAGCGCAGGCAGAATGAAGAAGAAAATACTGAACGAAGATCGAGGATTCTTGGTCTTCCATATCTAGATACTCGTGATTTCGAAGAGACGACCCCATTGGTTCCTAACTTGCTCTCTAAAGAAGAGATGCATCAGGATCATATGGTTCCTTTGCGCGCAGGCGAGAACGGTAGCCCTTACCAGTTTTTGGTTACCAGCCAGACACCACGCAGCGCCATTAATCGTTTGGGCAACAGCTACAACGAGCAAGGTCAGCGTATCGAGTTCTATCTTATCTCCGAGTCTGCTTTTCGTGTCTTGATGCTTCGCTATGACCCACCAGTACAGGTCACTTATGACGATATCGAAATCGCAAAAGAAGGCGACAGCGAGACGATCCAGCAGGTTTCCGAGCTTTTGAATACTGTCGCAACAGATAAGGTTTTTGATTACCTTCTTGATCAGGCGGATAAGCTTGGCGCCAGCGATATCCACATCGAAAATATGCGCAAAGAGATTCGCATTCGTATGCGCGTCGATGGTATTTTGCACCCAGTCGCAGAGATTTCTCGCGATCGTTACCGCATTTTCATGGGCGAGCTTAGTAGTCGTGCCAATATCTCTACCGCAAGCAACAAGCCACAATCTGGCCACATGCAGAAAGATATTACAAGAAATGGCGCAACTCACCTTCTAAACCTCCGCGTCGAGATGGTCCCTACTATGTATGGCCAGGATGCCGTTCTCCGTCTCTTCAACTTCGACGAAAGCCTTTTGAATCTTGACCTTCTTGGTATCACCAAAGAAGAACGCGCCGCAATTTCAGAGGTCGTTTCCCACCCACGCGGTTTGCTCTTGATGGTTGGTCCTACAGGTTCTGGTAAGTCTACAACGCTTTATTCTATCCTTAACGCGCTCAACACTACCGACCGCAAGATTATTACCCTTGAGGATCCAATCGAGTACGGCATTGGTGGTATTTCTCAGATTCCGATTGTTACAAATGACGGCGGCTCGTTTGCTGAAGGCCTTCGCTCCGTGCTTCGTCTCGACCCTGACGTAGTTATGGTTGGCGAGATTCGCGATGCCGACACTGCAAAGACCGCAATTCAAGCATCTATCACTGGTCACTTAGTGCTTTCATCTTTCCACGCCAACTCTACGAGCGCCGCTTTTGCTCGTATGATTGATTTGATTGGCGTAAACCCTATCTTCTCGACTTCGGTTCGCCTTTTGATTGCTCAGCGTCTTGTCAGAAAGCTCGATAGTCACAAGCAGGCTTACAAGCCAGACCAGACCACGGTTAACTACATCAAAAGAGTTCTTGATGGCGTTCAGACCGATTACAATCTTGACGATATTACTCTCTACAAAGCCGTCCCAAATCAGGAACATCCATTTGGCTTCAATGGTCGTACAGCCATCATGGAACAGATGATTGTTTCTGAGCCAATTCAGGCTTTCCTACGTGGCGAAAAAGAGAGCTTTGATACCAAAGCTATCGAGAAAACCGCTCGCGCAAACGGCATGCTAACCCTCGAACAAAAGGGCGTTTTGGCCGCGCTTCGAGGCGACACAACTATCGAAGAGGTCGGAAGAGTTATCTAAACGGCGCTTATCTTATTTACCCCTTTTCAATCCCGCAAAAATATGCTAAAATAAGACAAGTTTTAATTATTAAAAGGTAAGAATATGTCGTTTGAACTACTAAAAATGGTGGGAGATGCCCAAAAGAAGAACGCCGTTGTTGATGTGCGTTCTGGCGACACAGTGCGTGTGTCACAGAAAATTAAGGAAGGTGACAAGTTCCGTATTCAGGTTTTTGAAGGTACTGTTATCCGTGTAGATCGCAAAGCTTCTCATACTGAGCGCTTTGTTGTTCGCAAAGTTACTAGTGGTGTTGGCGTTGAGAAATCTTTCTTGATTCACAGCCCACTCGTAGAAAAAATTGAAATCGTTCGCCGTGGTAAGGTTCGCCGCAACAACTTGCGCTACCTACGCGAACGCTCTGGTAAGTCCGCTCGCTTGATCGGTAAAGATTTTGACCGCAAAGCAGTTAACGCTCTACCAGTAGAAGAAGCTGCTGAAGAAAAAGCTGAAGAAGCAAAGGCAGAAGCCTAATTGGCTATTCTTGGAATAGATGAAGTTGGAAGAGGTCCTTGGGCAGGGCCTCTTGTTGTTGGCGCGTGCTTTTTGCCAACCCCAATTGAAGGTTTAACCGACAGTAAAAAACTAAGCATCAAGAAACGCGAGGAGCTCGCAGAAGAAATTCGCGAGAAGGCTATTTTTGGGCTTGGCTGGGTCCCTGCCGAGGAACTGGATAGTCTTGGTCTTACCGAAGCTTTATGTAAGGCCGCCAGAGACGCCGTCAGTCAGATTAATGCCGAGTTTGACGAGGTTATTATTGACGGCACGATAAACTTTTTGCGCGGCACAGAATATGAGAATATTTGCCAAATAAAGCCAAAGGCAGATTTGCTCGTGCCTGAGGTTTCCGCGGCTTCTATTATTGCTAAGGTCTCACGAGACCATTACATGTATGAGCTCGCCGAGAAATATCCTAACTATGGCTTCGAAAAACACGTGGGCTATGGCACCGCCGCTCATAAAAAGGCAATTGAGGATTTTGGCCTTTGCCCAGAGCATCGCAGAAGTTTTAGACCAATCGCGCAGTTCGCTAAGCTAGAGAAAGATCCAAAAGTCCAGAAGAAACACAAAGAAAAAGCCGCCGAGGCTGGCAAGCATGCCGAAGATATCGTGGCGGAAGCTTTGCGTAGGCGTGGCCATAATATTATTGCGCGTAACTGGCGCACGAAGTTCTGCGAGATTGATATCGTTAGCTCTTACAACAATACTGTTTATTTTACAGAGGTGAAGTATTGTAGAAATACAGCAAAATCTAGCGGTTTGGACCGCATAGATGATAAAAAGCTTGAACAGATGCGTTTTTCAGCCGAAGCCTACGTTGCTTCGAGCACACTTAAATGCCAGGTAAAACTGGCTGCCGCCGAAGTCTCTGGCGATAACTTTAGAATTACAAAGTTCGTAATCCTAGACTAATCTTCTAGGCCAACCGTCGGCTCGGTCGGACAATTTACGAGCACAGCCTGCATGGCATGCTTTTCTTCTGGGGTTACCCAAAGTTGATACTTATATTTTACAGATATCTGACGCGCGACATATTCGCATCGGAAGCTTTCGTTTGACGGAAGCCACATAGCTGCATCGCCGTCAGATTTTTCTTGGTTTGCCGGGCCATCCACTGCAAGAAGATTCAATGGATCCTGGCTAATTTCATAGCGAGTTTCTTCGTCCATTAAATATGCACCGGTCGACCAGGCATTGCTTAGAGCAACAACATGGTCAATCTGGACTTCGCTAGACGTTTCCTGACCACGCGTAAATTCGATTGTTTTGCCGGTATACGGATCCTCGAGTGTTCCAGATTGAACCTTGCAGCCCTTTGAGACAACATTCTTTAAATCTCGAGCCAGAATCGCCTCGCGCGTATTGCAACCAGAGGCAGTCATACCCCAGTTATCGTAAAAGAGTTTACGATAGTATTTCTCGGTCGTGTTCTTTTCCTTTACAGCCAAATCCTCTAGAACATCGCGCGCCAAAAAGGAATCGGCGGTCGTCTGAAACTCTTTCATTTCCGGCAAATCTACTTGAGAGGCGCCAAAAAAGTTGTAGTTTTCGCCCGGGATAAAATTCTTGTACATATCTGGATTCATAACCAGATACGCCACAAAGGCAGCCAAGCCGCCTACAACCGCCAAAACTCGCCTAAGTCTCCTCTTGGTCTTGCTTGCCATGGACTAGTAATTCTCGGCGCTAATTTCGAAGTAAGCCTGAGGATGCTTGCAAACTGGGCATTCTTTTGGAGCTTCTTTACCAATATGGATATATCCGCAGTTGCGGCACTTCCAGACAGCAACGCCATCACTTTCAAAGACGATGCCCTTCTCTATCTTTTCTAGTACACGGCGATAGCGCTCTTCGTGATTAGCCTCGATCTTGCCAACCTTTTCGAAGAGTTCTGCAATCTCGTCAAAACCTTCTTCGCGAGCTTCGGCTGCGAACTTTACATACATCTCGGTTTCTTCGTAGTTCTCACCCTCGATAGCCTCGTTAAGGTTAGAAATCGTATCCTTTACCTCGCCACCTTTGAGCAATTTGTACCAGATTTTGGCATGCTCTTTTTCGTTGTCACTAGTTTCTTCAAAGATAGCAGCTAGCTGTTCGTAGCCCTCTTTCTTGGCCTTGCTTGCAAAGTAGCCGTATTTTACACGTGCCTGACATTCGCCAGCAAAAGCAGCATTCAAGTTAGCCTCGGTTTTAGTTCCGCTCAAATTCATATCACCTCCATGTTTATTCCTCTATTTTATCACGCTATTAGCTTAAGACTTCCAGCATAAGCGTTATACTCTGTTATACTAGTGATATGGGAATTGAGAGGGTAATAGATACCAGTATTCATGAGGATGATCCAGAGGAAAAAGCTGTAGAGTTTTCTCTCCGTCCGACTACTTTCGACGAATACATTGGTCAGACCAGGCTCAAAACTAATCTTAAACTCGCCATTGATGCCGCCAAGAAACGTGGTGACGTTCTGGATCACGTTCTATTGTTTGGCCCTCCAGGTCTTGGCAAGACTACGATGGCAGGCGTCATTGCACACGAGATGAACGCGAACCTCCGTGTTACTTCTGGCCCTAGTATTGAGAAAGCCGGAGATTTGGCAAGTATTCTTACTAACCTTGCCGATGGCGATGTTTTGTTTATTGATGAAATTCACCGCCTTCGCCGCGCTGTAGAAGAAATCTTGTATTCCGCAATGGAAGATTACAAGCTGGATATTGTGATTGGTAAAGGCCCTGCCGCCAGAAGCGTACGTCTAGATTTGCCGAAGTTTACTATTATTGGCGCTACAACTAGAACTGGCGCGCTTGCTGCCCCGCTTCGCGATCGCTTCGGTCATCAGTTTAGGTTGGAATACTACCAAGAAAAAGACATCCAGAAGATTATCGAGCGCTCTGCAGGGCTTCTAGAAACCAAGATTGAGCCAGATGCTTCCAAGATGCTTTCGACCCGTTCTCGCTTAACGCCACGCATTGCAAACAGATTACTAAAACGCGTACGTGACTACGCCGACGTCAACTCTGATGGAATTATCGACACTGCTACCGCGACGGCCGCATTAAAGATGCTAGAAGTCGACGAATTAGGCCTAGATCCAGGCGACAGAAACATGCTCAAGCTCATGATTGAGAAATATGGCGACAAGCCGGTCGGTCTCAATACAATCGCTGCCCTTACAGGTGACGAAGCCAGCACAATCGAAGATTTCTACGAGCCTTATCTTATGCAGCTTGGTTTTATTCAGCGCACGCCAAAAGGTCGCGTCGTAACGCAGGCCGCAAAAGATTTTATCTTGAGAAGTTAAAAATATCCCCTAATCAAGGGGATATTTTTTTAGGCGAATAGACCGCGCTTTTTGCTATCTCGGAATTGTTCCATAAGATCTTTTTGCTTCTTCGAAAGCTTCTTTGGGATCTCGATATTAATTGTAACAATCTGAGGACCACGTTCTTCGGAACCAACGCGAGGGGCGCCATGGCCATTAAGCTTGAAGTTTGTGCCTGGCTGAGTACCAGCTGGGACTTTCATCGTAACCGTACCATCAACAGTCTCAACATCAACTTCTGTACCAAGAACTGCATCAACCATAGGAATTGTAACTTCAGATAGAATAAGGTTACCTTCGCGAGTCAAAGTCTTATGCGCACGAACGCGAATCTCGACATAAAGATCACCACGCTGACCACCTTCTTGTGGAGCTGGGCCACCACGACCGTTCAAGCGAATACTCTGACCGTCATAGATACCGGCAGGGATTTTAAGAGAGATTTCTTTACCATCAATGCTGACTTTCTTCGTAACGCCAAAGATTGCTTCATCGAAGTCGATTGTGCAAGTGGTTCTATAATCGCGACCACGACGAGCACCACGGAAACCACCACCCATACCAAAGAGAGAACCAAGGATATCTTCGAAGCCGCCGCCGCCAAAGTCAAAGTTGAAGCTTTGTCCGCCATAATTAAAGCCTTCGAAAGGATTACCGCCAGCGGAACCTGCACCGCCCATACCAGCATGACCAAATTGATCATAGCGAGCACGTTTTTGCTTATCGCTAAGGACAGAATAGGCCTCGTTTGCCTCTTTGAATTTTTCTTCAGCTTCTTTATTGCCAGGGTTTTTGTCTGGATGATATTTTACGGCAAGTTTACGAAACGCCTTCTTAATTTCATCGTCAGAAGCGCCTTTCGAAACACCAAGAACCTCGTAGTAATCTCTCTTACTCATATCAACAGATTATAGCATTTAGCACTCTATGGTGCAAGAGTGCTAATGTTCGACAAGCTACCACTTTAGACCATCACAATAATACCGACGACGATCAGAATCGCCGACAGCATATATCTAAAAACAGCTTGCTTCGACATCTTTTTAATCTTGATGAGTCTTGGGAACATCTTTGAAATCGCGAAGGTAATAAAGAGCGACACAAACAGACCAGAGGCGCGGCCAACAGCGCTAAAGAGTGCAACTACTGGCGTCAAGATTAGGCCGAGTTTTGCCAAGGAATCGGCTATACCCCAGGTAATATTCTCTATCATCGCAAGACCATAGTTTACCTTCTTTTTCTTGCCATGAATAAACACCCTGCCTAGTGCACTGCGCCAACCTTCAAACAATACCGCGGCAACAATCATAGCGACCAAGCTACCAATCTGGAAGAAGAAGAAAGTTTGGCCAAACAAAACAAGGTTTGTTGTGCCGCCACGATTTAAGAAGTAGACGTAGACAACATCAGAAAGCATCGAGAAGAAAACGGAGATTAACGTGATTCCTGCCACTCTAAAATCTGGAGTATGCTTCTTCTTGCCGTCACTCATTAGAGCCACAACACAGGCGCCAGCCATAATAAAGAGAAAGCCGAGCGACTGACTAGAATTAATCTTTTCATTCAACATTACAACGCCAAGACCAAGCGAAATTAGAGGCCCAACCTGACTAAATATCGTAATATCAACCGTATCGCCTTCTCTTAGAGCTTTAAGATAAAAGACACTACCAATGACATTTATTACGCCCGCTAGCATCAAGCCAAGAGCATCCATTGGAGTAACCATAAAGACGGAGCGGCCAAAAATCAGAAGGAGCACGATTAGCGAAATACAGAAAATTGGAATGCGCGACAAAATAAACGCGCCCGCCTTTTTACGCTGAAATTCATTATCTACGACATGGTTTTCGACATAACTACCAATTCCGTAGAAGATAGCTGCCACAACTGGCAAAAGTACCCACAGCATAAGAATATTTTAGCATAAGCGCTACCAGTTTTGCCAGGAAGGACTATTTACCCCGAGCAACCGCGTCAGGATTAAAATCATCGCAAAAGTCCGTGCTTGCCTTAAAATCGAATAGCTGAGCAAATAGCCTCTCTAGCGACAAACAGCCAACAAGTTTCTTCTTGCTATCTATTACGAGCGCATAATTCTTTTCGCTTCGTAGGAAGGCCGAGAAGATTTCTTCGACAGAATAATCATCGCGAATAAACAAGATGTCTTTGTCGAGATACGGGTCGATAGTACTATTCTCTGCCACCTTCTCGATGTCAAAGACGTTCGAATGAATTAGGCCGTCGATCTCGCCAGTTTTTAGAAGCACCGGGAAAGTTTTTGCGCCAGTCAAAAAGAGATGATTTAGGGTAAAGAGACTAAGCTCATCAGTCTCGTGCAGGATAGTCATTTTTGCCTTTGGCTGCATCAAATCACGCGCCGTAAAATCCTTGAAAGATAGAATCGTTAGAAAGATTAGCTGCTGCTGTTCATTAAGAATATTATCTGGGGTACGCTTTAAGATAGATTCGAGATCGCGCTTGTTTTTAGGAGTATAAGGGATCGTCTTTTTTGGCGCACGGAACCTTTCCAACTTGGGATCAAGCGCGCGAACAAGCTTAGACATTATCCTATAAAACAGTGGCGGCATTTGCTATAATTTTAGCATGAATAAGTTTACTGCACTCATCATCATTCTTGTACTAGGCGCATTTGGTGGATTTGTAGCTTGGTCAACCATTAACGCTCAGAAAAATACAGCTCCGGACTATAGCATCTATGATACGAGCAAGCTTATTGCTGGCAACGATGACGAGAACGGTAACGGTGGGATCGCAGACCACGTTCGCGGCAAGGAAGATTCCAAGGTCGTAGTTATAGAATACGCAGATTTCCAGTGTCCAGGATGCGCCGGAATGATGCCTCATGTCGACAATCTTTACAAGAAATATGGCGATCGCGTCGCATTCGTATTTAGAAACTTCCCTCTTACTATGCATACAAACGCTCGCGCAGCATCCGCAGCAGCAGAAGCCGCAGGTTTCCAGGGTTATTACTGGGAAATGTACGAAACTTTGTTTACTAACCAAAACTCTTGGGGCGAAAAGACTAGCGAAGCTCGCACAAGCGCATTCGTAGAGCTATTTGCAGGCATCGCAAAAGATGGCGACGTCGAAAAATTCCGCAATGACCTATCCAATGAGAACATCAAGAAAAAGATTGATTTCGACTACAATCTAGGCAAAGAAATCGACAAGGTTAGCGCAACGCCTTCCATTTATGTCAACGGCGAGCTCGTAGAACTTACGAGCGGCATGACTTTTGATGATGTTGAAGATGCAACCGGTCAGCTTATTGAAGAAAAGCTAGCAAAAACCAGCGAAGAAGCTATTAAAGAGACCAGCGAAGAATAATTCTTAAAAACACCGGGCAAAACGTTCGGTGCTTTTTGTTGGTCATTTTTTAGAACAACAAAAAAGAGCTCGAATGAGCTCTTTGGACTACATTTCGATGTATTCGTTCCAGCGAAGTGCGTCCTCCACTCGCAGCGTCCCCTTACGGCTACGCTTCTTCATGGTTCATTCTCCTTATTAATGTATGCTCTAAAACGACCTTTGTCCCCTTAATTCCGATATTCGGAAACGAGCATAACTAAGAGTATATCAAAGATTTGATTTTTTGTCAATACTTATGCTTATTTATAGCATTTTCACCCCTGTTATGTCGTAATATGCTTTTGCTTTGTTTTGGGGTGATTTTTGACGATTTTTTGGCAATTTTTAGCGATTTTTCAAAGCCAAACGAATACGCTCTTCGACAGGCAAATTCTGGTCAATTCCTTCAAGGGCCTTAGTAGCATCTGCGAGCTGAAAGCCGAGCGCCATAAGAGCTTCTAGAGCCTCGTCATTAGCTGGAAGAGTATTAGTCTCTGGATCACTCTTTCTGCCGTAATAGGTAGGCAAACCAACCTTCTCCTTTAGATCGACAATGACACGTTCGGCGGATTTCTTACCTACGCCGCTTGCCTTAGAGATATATCCCGCGTCTTGATTCGCAATAGCATTACGAACTTCTTCGTAGCTACCGAGAGACAGAATCGCCATGGCAGCTTTTGGACCAATACCCTGGACGGTTATTAGAAGTTCAAAAAGCTTCTTTCCAGCTAGCGCCGTAAAACCGAACAATTCTTCGGACTGCTCGCGAACATGGTGATAAGTATAGAGTTTTACTTCGTCATTTAGAAGCAAAGAATCAAAATCTGGAACAGTTAGAGTAACTTCATAGCCAACACCATGAACGTCAATAATTACCGAGTTTGCAAACTTCTCTGCAACGCTTCCTTTAATGTGTGCAATCATAGTTTTATTCTACACTAGAGATAGCCAGCGCGGGTCATCATTGCATGAGTAATTGCGGCCGCCAAAGCATCAGCTGCATCATCTGGACGAACAATATCTTTCATGTTTAAGAATTGGCGCACCATTTCCTGCATCTGCTTCTTGTTTGCCCTTCCATAGCCAGTCATGGTCTGCTTAATCTGAAGCGGAGTATATTCAAAGGTTGGCAAGTTATGCTGTTTCATAACTAAAAGAACTACGCCGCGAGCTTCAGCAACACTAATACCAGTTGTAATGTTTTGATTAAAGTAGAGTTTCTCGATCGAGACTTCATCTGGCTTCGTCTCTTCGATAATCTGATTAAGCGAATCATAGATATCCAGAAGCCTGTCTCCAAGAGGAGTATGTGGCGGCGTAGCAATAACGCCGGCAGTCACCATCCTAGGCTTTTTATGTGTTGTAAAAGACACAACGCCAAAACCACAGATGCCCGTTCCTGGATCAATACCTAAGATTCGTTTGGTCGACATGCTTTAATTATAGACTATATCTGTTTGAAGTTTCTTCTGACGAGGTTTTCCTTCTTTGAAACTTAACTAAGATTTTCTTGATTAGCTTCAGGATTTCTTTACGGTATTGAAAGATTACATATATCAGCCCAGCAACAATCGCGATTATTACCATTCCGTAAGCGATGAATCTTTTTGGGGCCGAGTAACTTTCTTTGCTAACGCTGGTTGCTGGAGCATATTCGCTTGCGTCCGTAGTTTGAATCTTTCGACAGCGATTAGTCTCCGGATTGCGCTCGTAGCCATCAGCACATTCAGCGAGCGTAGTTTCTTGCTCTTCTTTCTTGCATCGATTTGTCTCGGGGTTTAGGAAATAACCCTCGGCGCAAGTTTTAGTAGTGGTCGTCTCAATATTTTTACAGCGGCCAGTTTCGGGATTTAGATATTTTCCTTCAGGACAAGTCGTCTCAGCTTCTTCTTCCACATTGACACAGTTACCAGTATCTGGATTAATAACTTTACCTTCTGGACAACTCTGGAACTCCTGATAAATATTCTCTGCACCGGGCGTCCTATTGTAGCTAAGCTTCCATTCGTCGCCTATTTTCGCATAGCTTAGGCCAGCCTTTTGGCCATGAGGATAATCCACGCTATCTATTAGCGTACCCTCGGCATCCATAAGTTCAATCAGGTTGCTAGTAGTTGGATTTTTAGTTAGGACTAGATTATCGTTTTTGTAGACAAAATACGCGCCTGGCAAAACTTCGCCCTCCAGAGTATAGTTCTTGTTTTTGTAGCGGAGTAAGCAGCCCGAAATATCGTTTATCTCGTCACTCGTGTTCTTTAGCTCAATAAACTGCTCGCTAGAAGAAGTTTCGTAGTAGCTATAAAGCTCAGTTAATTCTAGGTCATGACAGGTTAATTCTACAGCTTCAGGCTCGTCTTCCTTGATGGCATTTTCGGCTATTTCTGGATAGTATTTCTCGGATACGAATTCACCGTCCACGAACTTCGCGGAATAGTTATCTTCTTCAGTAGCTGAGAATTTGGGCAGAGCTTTATCGCAAGTGAGCTTACCCCAGCAAATCTCGTCAATCAGTTCGCCCGATTGATAGAGACTCAATTTGCCAGCCGTAGATGCTAGGCCAGAAGACGAGAAAGCATAGAGATATTTACCATCACTATTCTCGTATTGAGGGCTTTTTGCGAAGCCAAAAACCAGCGATTCCTCGACCATTGATTCGGAATCTGCAAAAGAAATCCTGCCCGCTTCATTGCCATTGCTGTTCGTATAGACAATCTCATAGCCTAATAGGCGAAGCTCGGAGTCGTCACTTTTCCTGAGCTCGAAAAAGTCGTAATTCTGTGAAGAGTTATCATTCTTGTAGCCCACATTCATGGCATAGAAATAGAGACTGGGAGGGTCGGATTTTTCTGACAACTCGTCCGCAAATGCTGGCAAAAAGCTCGCCGCCGCCAGCACAATCACGGCCATTATTTTTGATACTAATTGCTTAAAATTTTTCCAAAAATCTTTCATGCCGACATCGTATTAATAAGGCACATTTTTGACAAGCTTTAGCACAATGTTTCTATCTTATGCTAGAATATAATCATGAGCGATTTAATGAATATCGCGATCATCTTTCTGGCTGGTCTTATACAATCTTCTCTCCAGCTTAGTTTTGGCGCTCTAATTTTGCTTTACCATTCCAGCATTTCGAAGCACTACAAAAAGACCACGCGCAGGCTTTCTAGGAGTTATGTTATCGGCTGCGGAGTCATGAGTTTCCTAGCCGTAGGCTGCACCGCTTTTCTAATCTCGGTTCTTAACCAAGGTGCCATGAGCACGCAGACACTGATTGTTCTAATCGGAGCATTGCTCGCAAGCGCGCTTATCATGTGGTTCTTCTATTTCAGAAAAGGCGATCGCACCGAGCTTTGGCTTCCACGTTCGTTTGCTAGATTTATCTCCGGAAGAGCCAGAAAAACCAACGATCCAATCGAAGCATTCTCGCTTGGCGTAGTCAGCTCCTTTGCCGAGATGCCGATTAGTCTTGCGCTGTATATCACATCTGCAAACGCGATTTTGCAGCTTAATGGTTCGCTACAGGTTGCTGGGCTTATCGTATTTGCAGCGCTCGCAATCTTGCCGCTAGTCGTTCTTAAGATTCGTATGAAGACCGGTCGTAATGTCGTAGATGCTCAGCGTTGGCGCGTGCAAAATAAAGCGTTCCTAAAGATCATTTCTGGTATTGGTTTTATTACCTTGGCCGCAACAATTTTTAGCTTTTGGGTAATCTAAAATGGACGAGGAAAGAGAGTTTTACGATTATACCCACGAGGGTATTAGACAGAGTGTTTTAAACTGCGGTCTCGGCCTCGGATTAGCTGAAGGATGGGTTGAGCTCATTGCCGAAAAAGTTGCACAGGCGATGGACGAATGGGCAAGCACCAAAGACGTCGTTACAGAGACGGACATTAGAAAACATATAGTAAATGAGCTGACGACCTACAATGCAGACATTGCTTATGCTTATGAAAATCATGATAAAATAATATAGAGAAAAGTTATGGCAAGATTTGATTACGATTTAGCAGTTCTAGGAAGTGGCGACGCTGGTAGCGAGGCCGCATTTTTGGCAAACGAAGCAGGTCTTAGTGTCGTAATTATCGAGAATGACAAGTGGGGCGGCTCTAGCTTGAACTATAGCGACATCCCAATGGGGGCACTTCGCTACACTTCTCAGCTTCTCTATAATGCCAGAAAAGGCGCAAAACTTGGTCTTTCTAGCGCAAACCTTCGCTATAACTACCCTACGATGAATAACTGGAAAAACTTCGCCATGAAGCGCGCTGGCGCAGACGACGAGACAGTTTATACCGAAGACAAGATTGATTGCAAGCGCGGCGAGGCTCGCCTTCTTTCTGCTCACGAAATTAGCGTCGGCGAAGAAACAATCCGCGTCAAAAAGATTTTGCTAGCTACTGGGGCTTCTACGCTTGATACTGGCATCAAAATTCCACAGAACGTTGATTATCTACTACCAGAAAATGTTCCATATATTCTAAGACCACCGAAGAGCATTTGTATCGTTGGCGCCGGTGCAACTGGTTGCGAAATGGCTCAATATTTTGCTAGCCTCGGCACCGAAGTTACCCTTGTCGATCTTGCTGTTCGTGTTTTGCCTCGTGAGGACGAGGAAGCTGGTCAAGTCATTGAAGAATTGTTTACAAAGGACGGAATTCGCGTTCTAACCCAGTCCAGAGCAATCGCCCTAGAAAAGGATGGTTCTGCCGGCAAGCGTATTGTTATCCTACGTGGTGGCGAAGAAAAGACCATCAAGGCTGAAGAAGTTCTTCTTTGCACTGGCTATGCGCCAAACGTTGATTTGGGCCTAGAAAATGCAAAGGTCAAGTTCTCGAGCGAAGGCGTTAAAGTGGACGCTTCTATGCAGACTAATGTTAAGGGCATTTATGCTTGTGGTGATATAATTGGCGGCTATAGTAGTAGCGCAAAAGCTAAGATGGAAGCTCGCATTGCAGCCCTTCATATTATTGGCAAGTCCAAGGAAACCGTAGATTACACCGGTCTAGTCCACGTTACAAAGATTTATCCAGAAATCGCTAGCGTTGGCATGACCGAGGACGATTGCATTAAGCGTGATCGCAAGATTAAGAAAGTCATTAAGCCAATTTATTGTAACGCATCTATTACAACCAATTTCCGCTCTGGCTTCATCAAGATGATTTGCAGCAAGAACGGCATCTTCATGGGCGCAACTATCATGGCCCCAAATGCTGGTCTAATCGCACAAGAGCTAGCTATGGCACTCAAATACAATATGAGTATCTTTGAGATTTTCCAGGTGCCACATCCAGAAAGCGAGTGGTCCATGATTATCCAAAACTGCTGCTCAGATCTACTAAAGTCTTAAGAATAAAAACATCCGCCAATTATTAGCGGGTGTTTTTTTATTTAAATAGTAAGTCCATCCATTGCTCGAAGTTTGACTTCTCTTCCTGAGTATAGAGGCCCGTATCTTTATGGGCGTTCTTGGCTTCATTCGAGTTCCTTGGCAAGACTACCATCGTCTCACCTTCGGCCATTTTTCCGCCCTTGGAACGAGCTAGTAACTCCTTATATTCGTCGGTTTTATAATACTCCTGTTCGAGCTGAAGTTTTTCGACTTCTAGTTTCACCTTTGCGAGCTGAACGTATTTTTCTTGAAGCTTTTGCTTGAGCTCCCAGTTCCTAGACATTGAGCTAACAGCACCAATCGTAAACCAAAGACAGGTAATAATTGCGACAGCATTTACAATATTATTGGCCGTCAAAAAGTCATGTTGCAAGTGATAGAAAAATCTCCTGAGATTAGTCTCAAGCTTGTGCATACATAACTATTATAGCATTTATAGCCACGAGCGTTTTGTGCTGCGATGTTATAATTAACTTATCTATGAAGAAATCTAAGTTGAAGGTTTTTCTTGTTATCTTTTTTGTTGTTCTTCTTGCACTCGGAGCAGGCTTCGGAATTCCTTTCGGAATAAAATGCGCCAAAAGAAATGAGCTAGTAGGGCTAGGTTACAGCCGAGAGGTTGCCGATTATGTTCTTACTAATGACTACTACGAGAAGTTTACCGAGATTGGTTACAGCGAAACTCTAAATCATATTCTTTTGCAGAGCGACTATAAGACGAATTATCTAGATAATTACACCCAGATTAATTATGTCGATTCCGAAGATTTTCTAGCGCTTACTAATACTTTTCTAGACAAAAATTATTCTACTGATGATATAAATTTCATCTTTAAACGTTTCGAACATGAAGATATTATTAATCTTTCCGAACGGGATTATTTTGCCGAGTTACAAAAATACTACTCCATAGGCTACGCAAAACTCAGAGACCTAGATAGATATATAAGCTACAAAGAAAAAACTAACAAAGACTACGAGCAAACAGTTTTAGACGTTTCGCTTAATCTAGATCTAGGAGAATACGAAACAGATTACGAGAACACCGACTTTTCCGTAGATATGCTCGTTAACAAGAATTTCTCCGTTAGCAAAGATTTCGAACCAAAAGATTTAGTCGATGCAGGCAATGGTTTTTATCTGAATAAGGAAGCGTTCGAGACATTCACAGAAATGCAATCAGCGGCAAGATCGGAAGGTTTAGAAATTGAAATTAATTCTGCATACAGAAGCGTTTCAGAACAGGAGGCTATTATGGACAACCAGTGTAGGACTTACGGGGACGATTATTGCAAATCTCATGTCGCTACACCAGGTTTCTCAGAGCATCATACAGGTCTAGCATTAGATATCAAATCCAGACATAGCGCCGTTTTTGAACACTCCAAGGAGTTTAACTGGGTAGTCGAGCATGCAGCAGATTATGGCTTTATTTTGCGCTATCCAGAAGACAAAGAAAACATCACGCGCTATAGCTATGAGGCTTGGCATTTTCGCTATCTTGGCAAAGATCTAGCAAAGAAAGTCGCTGATTCTGGCCTTAGCTACGAAGAATATTACGTCAAGAATATTGAGAAATAAAAAATAGGTCACTTGGCCTTCTTAAACATGGTGGCGGGGGTTGGATTTGAACCAACGACCTTCTGGTTATGGGCCAGACGAGCTACCAGGCTGCTCTACCCCGCGATATGTTTTATATATTAGGGCATTTATTTATTTTTGTCAAGCGCTAAAGAGTTCACCGTCCTACATAAAGGCAAAAATAAGGTTTATTGTCTTCAGTTCGTTATAATATAAGCATGGACAGCTTAATCATCGTAATGTTTAGCGTGTTTGTGCTCCTGATTCCGCTAGCATTACTAATTAGAAGCAAAAGAAACAAGAAGACAGACGAGTCACAAAACTTAGTCGCACAGTTTCCACCAGATAATACATCAGTAGTGCCGCCTTTATCTAAGACCTCAACGCCCCTAAAGATTAGTGGAGGTATCCTCTTAACAATTCTAATCCTCACTGGTTTTGGTTTTTTGATTGCTTTTACGGACAGAACGCCAGGTGCACCCCTTGCAATGGGTTTTGCCTTGGGCGTTTTTCCAATACTAGTAGTTGCTGGAATAATTGCCTTCATTGGCTTTCTTGTTTCTGCGATTATTACTGCAGCGAAAACAGATATGCCGGAACCTGAACAGAACCAAAAACAAACAACCGACCAGAATCAAGAGCAAAAGCAAAAGCAAGAACAAAATCAGAACCAAAGCCAAGGCCAGCAACAACAAGAATAAGCCATGCCAATACTAGTTATAATTTTTATAATCTTACTCGTTAAAATAATTACCGACAGTAAGCCAACTATAGTAACAACAGCCCAAGATCCTAATTCCCAAATTACTCCAGCAGAAGCAGCGAGACTAGACGCCATATGGCACGCAAAGAAAGGCGCAAAGGTTAGCGGCATCTTATTCGGCATCACCGTCCTAACTCCCATCGCATTCTACATATACGAAGTAGCTCTTTATGGTACAAGCAACCAAGGAGTTGGCTGGGCCGTTGGTTTTATGACTATAATCCACATACCGCTTGCGATTATTTTCGGCATTACTTTTCTATGCTTTTTGATTTCTTATCTCATAAAGAAGAGTGCCAAATAGGACCAACAACTATAACAGATATGCTACAATAATAGATATCCGTTGGGGGCATAGCTCAGCGGTTAGAGCAGTCGGCTCATAACCGATTGGTCACTGGTTCAAACCCAGTTGCCCCCACCAAGCATAACAGAAAATACCTGCAAGGTATTTTTTTGTTATGTTTTATTGGTTTACAAAACCTTTTTCTGCCAAGATTTTTTGCCACATTTTGGACAGCGAAGATGGCGCGTGCGACCCATATGCATCGCTACGAATACAGCCCCGAAAGTTGGAACATGCTTGTGGCCACATTCGGCACATTTGTAATAGCCAGCGATTTGTTCGATTTTTAGACTAAAGAACATGGCGACCATAAATATAACAAAGCCAGTAATAAACATGGCAGTCGCAAGAGCAAAGTTTGTTTCGGTAATTGGAATAGCTAAGAACAGAAAAGCAAAGAAGGCTACTAAACCAATTCCGCCAAGCACCCATTCGAGCGCAAGCAGTTGTTTATCTTTCTGTTCTTTTTGCTTAGCAAGCTCTAGAAGATTCTTCTCGAGCATTTTCTCATTGTTTTTCATATCTACGATTTCTCCACTAAATAGATCGTTAATTGTAATATCAAATAATTCGCAGAGCGCTGGCATCTTTGCCGTTTCCGGAAGACAAATGCCGCGTTCCCATTTCGAGATAGAGCGATTCGAAATATCCAGCTCTTCCGCAAGACTCTCCTGCGTATAGCCCTTTTCTTGTCGCTTTTTCGCGATAAATTTTCCGATTTTCTTTAAGTCCATTAGGCTCCTTTGTATTATTTTGGGTTCTATTTTAGTCGTTTCCTACAAAAAGACCACAAACCGTAGGTAGAATCTTTATTAATTCTTATTATAGGCGCTTTTATTATTGTTCATATAACCACAAGCTCTGGAGGTTTATGCTTGTGGTATAATAATTGTCAGTATGAATCCGCAGCAGCCAGCTCCAATCGTTTCTCATAACAAGCTTAATGCATTCATTATTCTGCAAGTAATACTTCTTGTAATCCAAGTAATTATTCCATTATTACTTCTTACACCGCAAGGCTACATTTATCAACCGTTCGATTACGGATTTGGGCGTACTTACGTTAACGGATACGAAATGGGGATGTTTGCTTACCTTATAGCTTCGGCAATCTTTGCATTTTTCTCAATGCTAAACATTTGCGTATCAGAAAAGAGCAAAGCGATTCAGGTAATCTACCTAATATCACACATCATCTTATCCTTTTTTATATTATGGGATTCATCCAAAAATATATGTATAGATAGCTGTGGAAAATATGTTTTAATTAATACCGCCACTGGCACCACAGCATTCATCCTATACCTTCTCGAGTTTTGGTTGATCATTGCTTCACTCATAATTGTCGGCAAAATAAATAAGGCACAAGCGCAACTAGTAGCCACGAGCTCAGCGCTCCAAGAAGCACGCCCTGAAAACCAGGTAGAAAACAACCGAAACGGCCAATAGCTTTAAATACTTCTATATTTTTCATAAGTGTCATCTCGCTCTCCTCTACGGCTTACCTGTGGTAGATTTTTCTACTATTTATGATATAATATCGGCACGAGTGGTGGCATGGGGCCACCAAGTTTTTTATTAGAAAGAGGTGTAATGTATCCATGAAAAAGACTATACGCTTCGAGGGCGGCACCGTCCTCAACAAAGAAAACCTTGCTCTTGTTACAGACCTCACAAGTGGTTTCTCGAAAGCCAAGGCAAAGAAATATGGCTTCGACCTCGTCAACTTCTCCGTTAGCTACAAAAACGACGGAAAGGTTATCGAGTACAAGGACGGCAATGAGCAGTCCGATGAGTTCTATGCTGAACTCGCAAACGAGAAGACTACTGATGCGAAGACTGGCAGCAGCATCGAAGACTTCGTTTCCATCTTCAAGGATCGTCTTAAAGAAGGAAAGTTGGTTATCTATCTTGGTGTTACAGATTCGCTTTCAGCAGGCATGCGTAATGCCGCCCTGACAGCTCGACAGATGATCTGCGATGACGAACCAGATTTGAATGCAAGCAAAAACATTCTTATCTGGCCAACACACTGCATTGCTGGTGGACTCGGTCTCAGTCTTAGACTGCTTCGCGCTTGGCTCGACGAAAAGCCGAGGACATTGAACGAGCTCAAGGAAAAGGTCGATTTCTTTGGCAACCACACGGCACATATTTTCACATTGTTTAGCTACGACTACATGAAGCGTAGCGGACGCTTTGCGAGCACAAAAGATCAGCTCAAGATTGCTCTCGCAAAGACGATGAAGATATTCCCTATTATGCTTTCGCCTAGAAACGGTCCGCTCCAGCCTACCTGGAAAAAGGTTCGCGGAGAAAGAGCTCTGCTCAAGGCTTTTATCGACATCTATGCAGATACTGCCATCGACCCCGAGCACGGAACCGTAGAAATCGACTACTCTGGCCCGACAAGAATCGACTCCATCGCCTACAAAAAGGCCGAGGAGCTGCGCAAGATGCTTACCGAGAACTACCCTGAAGTCAAGGTCATCATGGCACAGACCAGCCCTTCCGTGGGTTGTCATGTTGGCCCTGACGAGATTTCTTTCTTCTTCCTCCAGAAGGACGTTCGCCCTGACATGGAGTGAGCCATAACATTCTTCTTTCTTTCAGAGTCCCTTCGGGGGCTCTTTTTCCTGAAGGGCGCATTGTGATATATTAAAAGTAGTTAACAAAATAAAATAAACATGGCAAATACAAAATCTTCAAAAACAACTACTAAAAAGACCACTTCTAAACAAAAGGTTGTAAAAGTTACAACAAAAACCACCAAGGCTTCCGATGTCTGGATTCAGGTTGGCTTAGCTATATACTTTACGGCATATTTTATCGCGCATCATTTTCTGGGCGTTTATAACACGCGCTGGATTTTGTATCTTGGCCTAGTTTTTCTAGTTATTTATGCCGTCAAAACCAGGCAGAACAAAGAAGAAAAGTTTGCCGAAGGTTTTTGCTTCTATAAGTTCTTCTTGGTTTATATCATCGGATGCATGATTGGCACTTATTACGAAGAAATTCTTACCTTCTGCCGATCAGGTCAGTGGCTGTCTAGGCAGGGATTAATATATGGGCCCCTTAACCCAGTTTACGGCTTCGGTTTTCTAATCTTTACTTTTCTCCACTTTACCAACCCAAAACGCAAATGGTACCTTACCTATATCTATTCTTGTCTAATTGGCGGACTAACCGAGGTCATCTCGAGCCTGATTGGAGAATATATCTTCAAGGCTAATGCCTGGGATTATTCAGATAAATTCTTGAATCTTTGGGGACGCACCACGATTCCGTACATGCTCTTCTGGGGCGCAGGCGGATTAATCTTCGTAAAGCTCGTTTATCCAGCTTTATCTAAGTTTATTGAGTTACTACCAAAACGAATCGGCAACGTAATCATGCCTAGTTTTCTAGTGTTCGTAGCATTAAGTCACATCGTGTCTTATACCGCACTATTTCGCTACGGAACCAGAGCAGAAGGCCAAGCAGCAAGCAACGGAATCGAGCTATTCCTAGATAAGCATTTCGACGACAAACTCATGAAGCAATACTACGATAACCCAGCACACAAAAAGATTGGAGAATAGAGCGAGCCACACAACAAGTGGCTTAGAATTCCCCAGCTATCTCCATAATAGCTACTAGTATTCCGATAATAAACGGCGCAAAACAGGCTAGCAGAATTATAACTACAGCTATAGTTCCGGCAGTTTTTTGAGCCGTTTTTGATGCGGCCGCAGAGTTTGTCATCGTAGAACGATGATTCGGATTTGTAACATCCGTAATTGGTCTGGCCGTAACGGCAAACTCATTTTGATCAGTTGTCGTCCCGTATGGCACGCGAGATAAACCCGTCACTATCGAGCTAGAGTCGCCCATCATATTTGTATTAACCGAGCGCATACCGCCAAAACCATAGCGCCTAGCGCGAGCTTCCATGATAGCAATCTCACGGTTCTGCTTCGCAATCATTTCTGGGGAGCCATAGCAAAGAAATTCTGACGTCTTACCAGGCGTTAGGCGTGGCGCCGAGAAGTTCCTACCTTTTGCATCGAGTCCCATTTTGTTCCTAGTTAAGTCCGTTAATAATTACGTAGCTATAGTACGCAATGAAGACAGCGAGAAAAATTGCGCCTTCTTTGCGACCAATGCGCCTGTCTTTCCAGGTAAAGAAGAATAGTAAAACAGTGCTCAGAAGCATCGCTGCAACGTCAATGTAGGAGAACGAAAAGCTAGGAATACCACCAATAGCAAATGCTGGAACACCAGCAACAATACCAATATTGAAGATATTTGAACCCACAACGTTACCGATTGCAATATCGCACTCGTTCTTTCGTGCAGCAACGATAGAGGTAACAAGCTCTGGTAAAGACGTACCAAGAGCAACAACCGTCAAAGCGATAATCGCATCAGAAATGCCGATGATTGAGGCGATTTTGCTAGCAGAATCGACAACACAGTTACTGCCAATAATAATGCCCGCAATACCGATTACGACAAATAGAACCGCCTTCCAGAGCTTCATTGGAGGCTTTTCTTCGGAGTCTTCTTTAGCAGATTCGGTTTCAGCTTCGAGCGCTTTATTTTCTTTCTTCTCGGCAGCCTCTTCCTTGTTCTTGCGAATACGGCGGCGAGTCGTAGCGATAAGATAGTACATAAAAATGCTAAATGCGACCACCAAAACAGCGCCATCCTGCCTTGTGAAGGAATTATGATCGCCAGCCTGAAGCAAGACATCACACATTAGGATTGCCAACATAACAGTTAGCAAAATCATGATAGGAATTTCTTTCTTTAGCGTGCTGTTCTTTACAGGGAGCGGGCGAATTAGCGACGCAGCACCAAGAATAAGAAGAATGTTCAAGATGTTTGAGCCAACAATGTTGCCGAGCATCATGTCCCCAGTACCAGCAAGGAGAGATTTTACGCTAACCGCGAACTCTGGAGCGGAAGTACCAAAAGCAACAATAGTAAGGCCAATAAGAATTTTCGGCATACCAAAACGAGTCGCAACGCCACTTGAGCCATCAACAAATACATCTGCACCTTTAATAAGAAGCACGAAGCCGACAATAAGAAGAATAATCTGTAATAATATTTCCATAAAGCCTATCTTATCACTTTAAGTTTTTCGAGCCAAATCACGACCGATTACTTGCTCCCCTCTGCAATATGAAGACGACGGCCACCACCATTAAAGATGTTCACCGATGATTTGAAGGTCTTATTAAATGAAGATTTTGAGCTATTTCGATAGAAAATACCAGAGGAAGCATCCCTTGTCTTCGCAATAGTCGTATAGGCACCACTATCACACATCTGAATAACATAGCAAAGCTGACGAATACCCTTTGCTTCCTCTTCACCGCCACCAAGACAATCTTTCGCCAATCTCAAACAAAGAGAGTTCAGCGCATCGCTAGCTTTCTTGCGTTTTTCTTTCGGTACACCAGGAATAATGCGTGCTTCGGCCATCAACTCCTTACCTTCACCAATCATACCCAATATAAGCTCCTGATTCTCTGGACTGATACCAATTTTATCCAAGAAGTCGATCGCATAGCTCTCGTTATAAGCGCTCTGAATGAGATCGCGCTCAGCACGAGTCTTAGCATTCTTATATTCCGGAAGTTTTGCAGCCTCTGATTTTCCGATATCGTGAATAAGCATTGAAAGGCGCGTAATTGGAAGAAGTTTGGCAGGTATTTTATCAGCAAAGTTTTCATCAAATAGACGAAGCATTGTGCCGGTATGTTCCTCTAGGGTGAACTTTTCCCAAACACCAGAGTCGGCCTCAAATATGTCTTTGTAACCAGGAACCTTTTTTGCTAGATCTATAATCTGTTCTGGCCTGATAAAACTATCCTCTTCAAGGCTAGCAACTAGCAAATCTGACCGTTTTCCCGACGTAGCGGTTAATAGACTATCAACTTTCAAAGCAAGACGACCAAAAGTCTGCATGCGCTTTCTGCGCGCACGCTCGTTTTTCTCTTCCGTATCAACTCTTTCGAGATCAAGCATGAAATTATTATTAAAATCTACACGCTTGCCATTTTCGTCTCTTACTCTAGTAGAGTTTAGACGTTCACGAAGACCCACAATATGCGCATTGCGCATCCAGGACGTCATATATTCCGCGTCATAGCTGGCGCCGTCAAAATGCATATCGTTCTTCAGGAGTTTATGGGCAAACCTCTGAACGCTCCTATAATCTCGAACCATGAGCCTACTGTTCGATGCGGAAGCAATATGTTTTGCTATGCCAGAATCACCAAGCGCTGCAGACAAAAGCGGGATGTCTGTATCTGGTATGACCTTATCAAAGAAACCAGCCTTCTTTCTTGCGAATGACGAAAGCCTTAGTTTTAACTTACTAAACGGAATTTTACTACGATCTTCAAAATCAAAGGGAGAAGCCTCCGAAATTGGCATCTGAAGCTTATGCAAAGCTTCGTTTACCCTCTTTTCTTCTTTCTTGTCTTTTGCTCTGTAATTTGTGTCAATTACGCTCGCCTCAGGATCGTTTGAGGTAATGCGATAAATCTCTTCTTTTGATTTATCGCCACCAGAGCGAACCTTAGCATACTGCTCTGCCACAAAGCGATTGCCCGTCGACAATGCAGACACCTTATTCCAGTTCGAATGCTTATCATCCTTGCCGTTGCCGCCCTTATTGCCACCATTATCATGTTCGGCATCAACCGTAAACACGGATTTGTCGTCAGGTCTCGAACGGCCATGAAGCATCTCTTCATCGTTAACAGAGCGCAAAAAGCCAACTTTTTTTAGATATTCTAGCGCTTCATGTTTTTCTCGTTCCTCTGGAGAATAGCTGCGTTCGCCGACTTCACTTCTCGTTCTTGAAGCTTTTTCGATTTTTTTGTCTACTGGTTTTGATATAACCTCTTTACCTGCCATATCTTACCTCTAAGCTAATAATATTCCCACCATCACTGGCATTGTTACGATAGACAAAATTGTTGAAATTGTAACTAGTTCAGATGATTCAATATCGTTGCCGCCGTATTTCGCCGCAAAGAGACCAAGACTCGTAGCGGTTGGCAAAGCCTGAATGAGCGTACATACAATAATAACTTCCTTAGGAAAATGAAGCGCCAAGAGCAAGAAATAGGTAACGAGTGGGCCGATAATTAGCTGGATTGCCGCCGTAAGAATAAGGCGCCACTTTTTAATAAGCTTCTTGAAGTCTGCGTGCGAGAGCATGAAACCAATACAAATAAGCGATAATGCGGTCGTTGCGTTACCAGTAAAGCCAACAGCACTTGTGATTGAATCTGGAAGTTTGAGGCCGAACAAGAAGACCAACATGCCAAGAATAACGGCAATGATGTTTGGATTCGTCACGATACCAAGGAATAGCTTCTTACTAAGCTTGCGCTCAAACAAGAAAACGCCATAAGAGAACAAAGCGATATTAAAAGCAATGATGAAACCACAGTAAGGAACAATCCCCTCTTCGCCAAAAGTGCTCGAGATGATTGGATATCCGAGAAATGTAGCATTGTTAAAAATGAGAGCAAATTGTGACTCAAAGCGAAGTTCGCCCTTATAGATATACTTGTTAAAAATAATCCTGGAGAGAATTATGAGAGCAAACATTACAACAAAGCCAGCCACCAGGCCAGAGACGAATAGACTAGATGTTTGTTGATCATATTCGTTCGGAAAAGCCGCGAATAGCGATGCAGGCATAAAAACCATTAGCAAGAGATTTACGATTGCTTTGTTTGTATGCGTGTCGATGATTTTCTTTTTGCCCAAGAAAAAGCCAAGCAACATAATCAAGGCGATTGAGCCTAGTCGCGCATAAAAACTAGCTAATTCGATTTGCATTTACCTCTCTCGGTTTTTGTTCTTATGTTTATTATATCAGTTATGCTTATTTTAGGCATAGCCTTCGGCCTGGAGCGTAAACATCTCTTTGTATAGGCCGTCTTTTGCAATTAGCTCTTCATGTGTACCCTGCTCTACCATCTTGCCATGGTCCATCACGATAATGCGATTGGCTTTACGGACAGTCGAGAAGCGATGAGAAATAATAACAGTAGATTTGCCCTTTTGGCGGCGAAGAATATTTTTAAAGATTTCATATTCCGCCTTTGCATCAACCGCAGAGGTAGGCTCGTCTAAGAGCAAGACATTCGGATTGCGATAGAAGGTACGAGCAATACAAACCCTTTGCCACTGACCGCCAGAAAGATCTGTAGCATTTTCAAAGAAGTAATCTTTGGAAAGCACCTGATCGAGACCTTTTGGCAAAGTCTTTACTAGCTTTTCTAGACCAGCATCCTTGATAGCAAGCTCTAGGCGCTCCTTATCTAGTTCTTTAGAAATATCTCCATACCAGATATTGTCTTTGAAATCTGCAAACGGGAAGCGCGTATATTCCTGAAGTAAAACACCAAGCTGACGATCATAACTGCCGCGCTCAATCTCTTTGATAGGAGTGCCATTGATTAAAATCTCGCCAGAGCTAGGCGTGTAAGCACCAAGTAGAAGCTTCATAAGAGTTGTTTTTCCTGCACCATTCTCGCCAACAATCGCAAGACTGTCGCCAGGTTTCAAAACAAAGCTAACATCTTGCAGAGCCGGTTCGGTTGCATGAGGATAAGTAAAGCATACCTTCTTAAATTCGATTGTAGGAGTACCCTCAACTACAACGTCGCCATTCTTCGGAATTGGGGTCTGGATATAGTTAAGATAATCCTCAGCATTCATGAGGCCTTCGTTTGCATTGCCAATGCTCGAGAAAAGCGCCGTAATATTGCCACTAAGCTGCTGCAAAAGGCTTCTTACTGTAGCGAATTGACCAATTGCGAGCTCGCCCGCAACGATTTTTAACGCAACGAAAGCTAACGAGGCAAAGTTTACTACCGTTTCAACAAAGCGCATCCAGTTTCCGACTGTAAAAGTCTTGCGGAAGTTCTTGATGTTTTCGATTGAGCCGCGCTGGCGATTCTCAATCATTTTGTCACAAAGATACTCTTGAAGATTATTAATTTTAATCTCTAGCGCAGAGCTAGATTGAGTCATCTTGTCGCCAATGCCGTAAGCGATGCGCCAAAAGCTACTACTCTTTCTCCAGTTTTCCTGGGTCTTTCTGGATAGTTTCAAACTTAAAACAGAGTATGGGATAGAGCTAATAATAATTACTAGCGTAATAATTGGCGAAGTCGCTAAGGTTGTAATCAAGATAGATATTAGAGAGATAGTAGCGCTCGCGATCGAGAAGGTATTACTTATTACCTGATTCACATCAGAGCCAAAATCCTGAACACGCTCAAAACGATCGGCAAACTCTTTAGTTTCGCGAATCTCGAGCGGAATCTCGATATATTTTAGCGAGATTTGGCGTGTAACCTCAGAGAAGACATCCCTGCGGATTTCCATATCCATCAAAGAAACGATGCGACCAAGGAAAATACCAACAAACTGGACGCCAGAAATAACAGCAATCGTAATCAAGAACGGATAGATAACACCCGTCTGAGCCGCCTGAACAATCTGGTTAACTGCGGTACCGCCTAGGACGGCAAGAATGGATGGGCTGATAGCGCCATAAAGACGCTCAAGCATGGAAAGGAAGCGGCGCTTGCCGGCCGCTTTGTTGTAGATTTTGCGGGCATACATGACACCACGCAACGCTACCCGCAAATCTACTTTTTTGCTTTCTTCTTCTTTAGATTTTTTCGCCACCACTTTTCTCGATTTTTTATTCTACGGTTACAGATTTTGCAAGGTTTCTTGGCTGATCAACATCGTTACCGCGAGCGACAGCAACATAGTATGCAAAGAGCTGCTGCAGCGTGTTTAGAAGTAGCGGAACAGTTAGCTTTGCGTCGGTATCAATACGAACAATATCATCGCAATCAATGTCTTTCTTGGAGTCGGTAAGGACGATGGTATGACCACCGCGAGCGCGGACCTCTTGCAAACCACCAAGAGTCTTCTCGAATAGTGGGCCGTCTAGAACATCAACGAGCTCGAAGAAGCGATCGTCGACTAGTGCGATTGGGCCATGCTTTAACTCACCAGCAGCATAAGCTTCGGCGTGAACATAGGAAACTTCCTTGAGTTTCAAGGCGCCCTCTAGTGCTAGCGGATAAGCCGTATCGCGGCCAAGATATAGAGCATTATCATACTTGGCATATTTCTCGGCAAGTTTCTTCATGTCCTTTTCGTAGGTCTTGAGCGTCTTCTCGATATTCTCTGGCAAAGCTACGAGTTCGCTTGCGAGCTGGCGAACCGTATCCATGTTGCCACCATGGCTTTCGGCAAGCATACCAGCAAAGATAAGCATGGTTGTAACCTGAGCCGTGAAAGCCTTAGTACTTGCAACGGAGATTTCTGGACCAGCATAGACATAAGTACCACCATCAACTTCGCGAGCAATCGTGGAGCCAATGACGTTTACGATGCCTAGAACCTTTGCACCACGGCGTTTGATTTCACGTAGACATGCAAGAGTATCTGCCGTTTCGCCAGACTGAGAAATAATTAGAGCAGCAGAATTCTCTGGTAGATGAAAGCTACGATAGCGATATTCGCTCGCGATTACGACTTCGGTAGTTAGATCTGGGACAAGCTTCTCGAAGTAGTAGCTAGCAAGAAGACCGGCATAATATGCCGTACCACAACCAACGATAACGAGGTGACGGAGATTCTTGAGCTCCTTTGGAGTTAGATTAAGCCCACCAAGACGCATCGTACCATTCTTAGCATCAACACGACCAGAAAGCGTATTCTTAAGAGCCGTACCCTGCTCCATGATTTCTTTTAGAAGGAAGTGATCGTAGCCGCCCTTCTGGATTTGCTCGAGCTCGCCCTGGATTTCTTCTGGAGTGCTTGCGATAGGCTTGAGATCGAGGTTGTAAACCTTTGCGCCTTCTTTGTTGCAAACAGCAAGCTCGCCATCGTTTAGATAGATAGCGTTCCTAGTGTAACCAAGCAAAGCGGAAGCATCAGAAGCAATAAGAGTTTCATCTTCGCCAAGACCGATGATTAATGGACTGCCAAGACGAGCAACAACGAGAGTCTCTGGCTCACGCGGAGAAAAAGCGACGATACCATAAGTACCACGAACTTCCTTGAGCGCCTTAGCAACTGCGTCTTTTAGAGAAGTCTTCTCGTCATATTTGGAGTTAATAAGAGCAGCAAGAACCTCTGTATCCGTATCAGACTTAAATTCGACATCCTTGAGGGCAGCCTTTAGCTCACGGAAATTCTCGATGATGCCGTTATGAACCAAAAAGACATCACCAACATTGTGCGGATGAGCGTTATTTACAGTTACGCCACCATGGGTCGCCCAGCGCGTATGACCAATACCAAGCGTGCCAGTGTGTGGCTTAAGAGCTAGAACTTTTTCGAGCTCAGCAATCTTACCAACAGAGCGGGCGAGATGAGGCTTATTCTCGCTATCTAGAGTAGCGATACCGGCCGAATCGTAGCCACGATATTCCAAGCGGCGAAGACCGCTAATTAGTACATCTTGTGCCGGACGCTTACCGACATAGCCCACAATTCCACACATAATAATACCTCCTAATATATAAGCCTATTTTAGCAAATATTTTAGCGGAGCGGGAAAGAGAGTTTTGGAGCTCTATCTTTGACAAATAGAAGCTCATTATCTTATCCTAAATTTAATGAAGAGGCGCGCAAGGAGGTTAGAAGACAAATGTCGTATCGTCTTTTTGCTAGCATTCTTTTTGGTTATTACTATTACTCCTATCAAGCTATTCTTCTTTGGACCGAAAGACAAGGCACTTTGGCTCGAAGGAAGGAAAACTACTCAGCCGCCTACCTTCACTACAGATAGCTTTTTGTCTGGAGACTACCAGAATCAGTTAGAAAAGTCGCTTGCCGACCAGATGCCAGCAAGCGAAACCCTTAAGACGGAATATCTTTTAGCAAAAAATAAGGTTTTCAATTTAGTCAGCCCCTTTATTGCTCCTAAAAGCAATTACACATTGGTTGCCGACGATTTATTCATCTACGCTGACGGCGATTATCTTGTTCGCAAATTTTCAGACGATCTTAATGAAATAGAATCAGAAATTCTAGATAGTAATGATTTTTATTCCAGTCTGCCAATTAAAAACAAATACATTTATTTCATTACAACCGACGGAACCGTAGATTTTGATAACCCAAGCAAAACTAACGATTTTATCAATAAATACTCATCTTATTTTCCAGATTTTAAGATTAGCAGTCTCAAGATAGACAATTATCTGGATTACGAAAAGTACTTTTATAAAAACGATCATCACTGGAACTACGAGGGATCATATCAGGGATATAAGGATATCATTTCCTTGATTTTAGGAGAAAAAGAGAAGGTTCTTAAGCCGATCGAAAAAGTAACTTTTAACTACGATACGCTCGGCTCAAAGAAACGATCAGCATATCCCTTCCCATCCGAGGAAAAATTCACGGTATATCGTTTCGAATACCCAAAGCACAAATCCTTTGTTGATAGCTACCAAGTCGAGTATGGCTACCAGGAGGGCTATTTCGAGGACCCAGAACTAAGAAATGGTTCGGGTGATTTATACTACGGTTATTTTTATGGCCCCGATGTATCGGTTGTAGAATATGATTTTAGTAATAAAAAGAAGGGCAATTTGATAATGATAGGATACAGCGACACGAATGCCATCAATACTCTCGTCGCTTCCCACTTCAATAAAACCTGGGTGATAGACACTCGTTTTTGTAGCTTAGCTACCTTTAATAAAATTGTCTCCGAAAACAAGATAGATTACCTGCTTCTTGTTCCAAATGGCTCAGGAGGAAGATATATCCCTAAACCCGTCGACAATCCGAAAGGATACGAATAATGCTATTCAGTAGCCTAACATTCTTGACCGCATTCTTACCGATAGTTTTGTTTTTGTATTATATTGCAGACAAGCGATTTCGTAACGCAATTCTATGTTTAGCTTCTCTACTATTCTACGCATGGGGCGAGCCGAAGTTTATTGTTTTGATGCTCGTATCTATCGTGGCAAACTATTTCTTCGCATTATGGATTAGCAAAGCCAAGAAACGTTCCAAAAAGCCACTTTTGATTCTTTCGATTTTTTTCAATATCGCCCTGCTTGGCTTCTTTAAATATTTCAATTTTGGAATATCTATTTTCGAAAGCGTAACAGGCAAGCAGCTCAATCTGCCACTAATCGAGCTTCCGATTGGTATTAGTTTTTATACTTTCCAGATTTTGTCATACGTAGTCGATGTTTATAGGGGTAAAGTTAAGGTTCAGAAGAACATCGTTACCCTTGCGACATACATTGCGCTCTTCCCGCAGCTAATTGCTGGCCCAATCGTACAGTACTCGGATGTCGAGAAGCAACTCAAGGATCGCAAGGAAAGCTTAGATTTGTTTATCGAGGGCGTAAAACGTTTTGTGCTGGGCCTTGCAAAGAAAGTTATTATCGCAAATAATGTCGCCTATATTGCAGACACGCTTTACGCACAGCCGATTGCAGAGGTCTCCACTATTGGACTTTGGCTAGCGGCGATAGCTTATACATTACAAATTTACTTCGACTTTTCCGGATATAGCGATATGGCAATCGGCCTCGGCAAAATGTTTGGCTTCAACTTTTTGGAGAACTTCAACTATCCATACATTGCGACAAGCATCAAAGATTTTTGGCGCCGTTGGCATATCTCACTATCTAAATGGTTCCGCGATTATATCTATATTCCACTCGGTGGCAACCGCGTCTCCAAGCTGAAATGGGTTCGCAATATCATGATCGTCTGGATGCTTACCGGCCTCTGGCATGGCGCGAACTGGAACTTCATTCTGTGGGGTTTATTCTATGGCGTACTTCTGCTTCTAGAAGGAACTATACTCGCGAAGCCTCTAAGTAAACTACCGACTTGGATACGCTATATCTTAACAATGTTCATAGTTGTTATTGGGTGGACAATTTTCCGCGTAGAGCATTTGAGCACACTTGCAGCAACACTTGGCAAGATGCTCGGCATCAATGCAAGCTTTTCTCTATCCGAAGTATTCTATAGTAATTACACTCTGATCACTTCGCTACCTTATATCTTAATTGGCATTCTATTTGTATCCCCATACCTTCGCAAAGCATTTTGCAAGCTCGAGCAAAAATGGATTTGGTTAATACCCGTAAAGTACTTAATCTATTTGGGCATGTTTGGGCTAACTGTCGTTTTCTTGATTAGTAGCTCCTATAATCCGTTTATCTATTTTAGATTCTAGTTTATTGACAGATATAATTCTCTTTGATAGAATTGTATCTATAATCCTCGGTAGCTCAATGGTGGAGCAAGAAGCTGTTAACTTCGAGGTTGCCAGTTCGAGTCTGGCCCGAGGAGCCATTTGAAGAGAAAAAAGATAGACCGCAAGGTCTATATTTTTATACAAAAAATATCCCCTGTTTCCACAGGGGAGTATTCATGTTAGGTCATCGCAACACTATTAGAAGCAATCTGCTCAGATTCGTTCTTTTCTGCTTCCTCCTGGTTTTTCAGGCGAAGCGCCGTCGGAATAGCGAACGGCACAAAGAGCAGAATCGTCGCCAGGATAGCGTATCTAAGGTCGACATCTGCAGCTTTTCCAATTACCCAAACAGAGACAATGTAGTAGAGCTGCGAGCAAACCTTCGCAAACGATTCGACTGTAACCCGCTGAGTCTTTTTGACGTGCGTCTTAAGATTAGGCATCATCGTAGTTCTTGTCCAGCCCTGCGCCATTCCAAAGAAAGCATAAAGACCGAGCGTCAGAGCCGATAACCCAAAGAACATCACGCACGATGCCATAGTTACGACCACAATCGGCGCAGCAAAGCATACCCATTCCGGCAGCCTTGCACTATACTTTCTAGCAATCTTTGTACCAAGGTAAGACATCAGCGAGTTTGCCGCCCAACCGAGCACAATCCATTTGCCATCAATACCAACGAGCTGCAGCAAAGGCGTAAACACCCACGTAATGCCGTGCGTCATCTCTCTAGAGATCATAAAAGCCGCAATACGGATATTAATTGCCGGATTCTTGATGCTCGATGCCGCGATTTTCTTCATGTCAGCAAAGGGAGACCTCTCAGACTTCTCAAGCTTCTCGCTATCATCCTTAATGAATAAGGCCGCGATAGCTGCCATTATGAACGAGACGCTCGAGATTGTAATAATCTGACGCACATCCATATCGCCAATTGCGAAGCCAATCAGGTAGTACGCAAAGCAGGCGAGCTGACAAAGCGAAGACATCAGGCCAAAGCTATCCTTGAACAGTTTGTGGTCGTGCGACGCATCCTCTTTGTCTGCGAAATGCTGAAGCAAGCTCGAATCGACGCCCTGAGAGAATGCCATACCAACACCAAAGAAAGTCTCACAAAGCACACAGTCGAGCATCGTCTGAGCTCTCGCATAAAGCAGCAAGCCAGCAAAGCACAGCAAATCGCCAGCAATATTTGCAAACTTGCGACTAAAGCGATCAGCAACCCAGCCAAGCGGAACGTTCAGAAGCATAGCTACTACCGTGTAGGCGGCCTGAGTGAGCGCAATCTGCTCGTGCGTGAGACCAATCTCATTCTCGTAGAGAATGGTCATGAACGGGATGCTAATGATTCCGGCCGTCAGCACAGATTCGAGCATTACCAGAAAACGGTTTGCTCTCGGCGAAGACCAACTTTTGATTCTTTTGGGCATAAGAATTCCTCCTTCTTTTTCTTGTCCGAAGTTATAAAATACTAGCCGTCGTTTTATTGTACGGCTAGATAAGTCTCAAAAGCGCCAATCTTTGCTTTATATTTTTGTCGATTCTTTCTAGATAAGTACTTTTGAAACTTATCTAGAATTGCAAGAATTTAGACAGTTTCAAGTTTATTTTCCCAAGGCATAGGAAGATAACCGTTGTTACGGGCGGCTTCTACGACAGGGGTAGTAAACTTGATACTGTGTTTAATCATAAGATTAAAATATCATACTTTTGCGCTTATGTCAATAAGTTTGTTTTGCAGAAAAAGGCCCCGCAATTAGCAGGGCTCTTTGTTAGATGATCGAGAATTCATAAATTGTCATCATGTCGCCATCTTTGTCGTATTTCTCAGGGATAAGCAAATCGTAAACCTCTCTACCCGTCTCGCGCGCTGCCAGCGCGGTTCCACGATCAACAATATAGAACACGTCGTCGCGAATTGCAGGAAATTCTTTTACCTGACCACTCTGGATAAACTGAAGCGTAATGTGCTTCTTGGATATCGGGATGCCAGAAATAGATTTCGGCAGCGGAATGGAGCCCTGCATCTTGAGCGCCAGACCATATCCGCCAATCTTCAGGTTTGCAATCCGAGTCTTCGGAAGTAGCGAGATTAACTTTACCTTCTGCAAGTCAATCTCCTCAGGCAGCAACGGTTCGGAATCGAGCGACATGTCCAAAAGTTCGTCGGGCTGAATAACCGTGGATGACTTCGTTTCAGGTGCCGGTTCTGATTCAGGAATTTGCTCTGTTTCGGGAACAGCCTCAGTCGCATGTTCAGACCGATCCTCTTCGCTCGGCGCAAGCTGACTTTTTTCCTCTTCTACGGGTTTTGTGACAACCTTTTCTTTCTTGGGCGCAAAGAGCTCGGGATGTTCCTCGATAACGGTTTCGAAGTTATCTTCAGTAATACCCAGTTCAGTCGCTCTTTTTCTAATACATGCTCTAACCATGTTCCAGTCGCCACCAAAACGTCTCTCGTAACTCTGAGGACTTGGCGCACGAAAATCGTTTCGAAGCTCGCTGATGTTCGGAAAATGGCCAAGTTCTTTTTGTAGGCGCAGCGCACTCACAACATATTCTTCATCAGTAATAGCTCTTCTGGACATTAATTCTTCCTCCTCTTCGGTAAAAATACGGATTACGGATGTTGCCTTTGCTATTTTTGGTCGATCTTTGCAAACAAACGCTTTTCTATGCGCGTCTTTGACCGCCTCTGTGAAGCTACCAAAATAGTACGCATAGTCGTTTGGCTCAGGTAGGCTAGGTTCTGCTTTTGCTTCCATGAAAGTCGGGTCGCGACCGAGACGTTTCATAAAAGCCACAAGAGCGTCTAGCATTTCGCGCGCTTCTTCTGGTAGCCAGCTCATGAGACACCTCCTCTAAGAAATACTTTTAAGGTTCGTGAGAAATAAACTCACAAAAAGCGCAAAGCAAGGCTTTGCTTGAAAAAACTATAACACACCCCTGTTACTCTACGAAATCTTCTATATCTTTATCTTCGTCTTGATCTTCCAAGCTTCGCTCGCAATAATCATCGCCGCGACAAAGGAGAGTTTCATCATCGTCAGAATAGTCAAGATCCTGAAAGCGCTCGTCATTTAGCCAGTTATCTCCACGCTCTACGATTAATTCTGTAGAATCATGCCTATCCCATTCCTCGGTACGGATTTCCTGGACTTTTTTGTCTGAGAGCTTTTTCTTTGACACCATATAGCTATTGTAGCAAAGATGTAATCCGTTTTTATAGCGCTTATCTTTATTATGTTATAATTTTCTTAGATTTTATAAATATAAACATGGACAATTCTAATCTTAATCCAGCAGCACCGCAGCCAAATGTAGCCCCAGTAGGCACCCCTCCTGCAGCGCCGGCTCAACCTGTTTCAGTGCCGCCAGTCCAAGCCGCACCTAACATCCCTATCGTAAAGCCAGGCGACGGTTCGAATTTCGGTAAAGCTTTGGCTGTTTTAGGCGTTATTACGGCCGTTTCTTTTATTCTCTATATGATTGCCTACACACTCATACCAAAACCAGGAATCGAAGAGATTGTTGGCAAGTGGGATTGCGGAAGGCATTCCATGGAAGGGGTCTCCTTCGATTTCGATCTAGACCTCGAAGAGGACGGCATGAAACTTACTCAAACGACAAGCCTATACAACTATTCAGTCACAACGGACATAGACTATGAGTTCCTCAAAAAGTTCATCGATGGCGACGATACGGTATATATCGTAAAGTTCTCAAAGATTAGAACAAAAAATAGCGAAGGCAAAAGTAGCACGTCCAATGTAGACGACGACATTGGTCTTTATTTTAGGCTTAACAATTCAAGCAAAAAGCTTAGCTTTGAGATGAGCGAAAACACTATTTCTTGTAAACGAAGTGACTAATCTAGTAAATCCGAGTCGAGCGTAATCTCGAGGTTGTATTCTGGGAAAAGATTTTTGCTGGCTTTTTTGACTTTTTCGAAATATTCAGCGCGCTTTTTGATCGCGAAATCTATAATAATATCAAAACTAATAATCTTCTCTTCTTTGTCTACATGGAAACCGTGAAGTTCAATAACTTCTGGATAATCTTCTAGCATATCCTGAAGCTTATGATAGAGACTGCGAGTTTCCTCGTCCTTAGTATTGATGGAGTAGACACCAACTGCAGCTAGCGCAATCTGATAGCGTTTATAGACAGTTTTGCGAATCTTGCGGGTAAGACTATCGATCTGCGGAGCAGTCATAGTACTTGCGACCTCGATATTAACTGAGGCCACTGTCATGCTTGGGCCGTAATCATGAAGAAGCAAATCATAAGCACCTTCAACACCCTCAATCTTGCTAATAGTATTGCGAATGCGGCGGCCAAGGGCTTTATCGGTCCTTTCGCCAAGCAAAATACTAGCTGCGCCACGAAGAATCTCTAGACTCGAGCGAAGAATAAAGATACAAATAACGATAGCAAGGTAAGGCTCGATATTGACATGCGCGAAAGAATAAGTAGCTATCGCAATAAGCATCGAAGAGGATATAAGAGCATCAAAGAAAGCGTCTTTTGCCGTAGCGCGCAAAGTATCCGAATCCGCCTTTTTACCCATCGCAAGAGTATAGGCGCTAAGAATTACTTTAGTTACGACGGCAATCGAGACCACGATAGTCGTGACAGGAGTATAATCTAGCTCACTGGGATTAAAGATCTTCTTAATCGCCTCAAAGCCAGCAGTAAGGCCAATATAGCCAATAATTGCGCCAACAATAAGCGTGCCCATATATTCACTGCGGCCATGGCCTAGTGGATGCTTTTTGTCTGGCGCTTTGTTTGCAAGATGAGAAACAATAATTGTAGCAATCGAGCTAAGACAGTCACTCAAGCTATTTGCAGCATCAACAACAATCGCAATAGAGTGCGACATAATGCCTACAAAAGCTTTTGCGGCCGCAAGAATAAGATTAGTCAACAAACCTACAACGCCAGTTTTTACAATTATCTTATGGCGTTTTTCTTTTTCAGCTGTCATAGTTTAATTATTTTGCCCCAGATCGTTTAAATACGCCCGCAACGGTGCGGAAGAAGATAGAGACATCCATCATTGGTGTCCAGTTTTGAATGTAGTAGATATCCAGCGCACGACGCTCGTTGAACGAGATGTCGCGGCGGCCAGAAACCTGCGCAAGACCAGTCAGGCCAGATTTAATAGACAAGAGTAGACCTCTATCGCCATAATCTTTAAGCTCGCATGGCTGAAGCGCACGTGGGCCAATAAGAGAGATTTGACCAATCAACACGTTGAATAGCTGAGGCAATTCGTCGATTGAGCTGGCGCGCAAGAACTTACCAAACTTCGTATAGCGAGGATCGTTCTTGATATAGTCACCATGTTCACGATATTTCTTTGCAAGCTCTGGTTTACCCATCTTTTTGAAGGCCTGCTCTGGAGTTAGGCCACTATATTCCTGACGAATCGAGCGGAACTTCAAAAGCGGAAATTCCTTATTAAAGCGAGTCAAACGAATGTCTTTATAGATCGCCGGAGCCTTAAAATCGATACACTTCTGGATAATATAAACGACAAGCAAAATTGGCGAAGAAAGAATAATCAAAATCAAACTCGAGACGATATCTACAGCACGCTTGAATACTCTTGCGGCGCCCGTTAATGGAGTTACACGAACGCGGATTACTGGAACCGCAGAAATAAACTCTGTATCCTTTGACAGGGCAATCACTGAGTTCTCTGGCGGAGAATAGTAGAACAAGGCATGAGCATCGATCGCAAGCTTATTTGCTTCTTCTAGACCATCCTCAGCAGCATAAATAACGGCATCTGGATGAAGACGCTTAATTGCTTCGCTTAGGCTAGGATAGCGACGACGATTCCACTCGGTTGGAATGTATTTAGAATCTGCAACTACGCCACAAATCTTAAAGCCAGAATCTGGCGGAGTACCAACAAGAAGCTGACGAACGTTCTCGCCGTCACCAGCAACAACTGTACGGATTAGACCCTTGCTATGCTTCCTGGTTAGAAGGAAAATTCCGCGAATAAGAGCGCGTTCCAAAACTAGTGCAATAAAGCAAACTACGATTGCATAGAGAGCGATAATCTTGACCGGGAAGAGGCTATCGTGTGGAGAGATAGCAGTAGCAAAAAAGTCATAAGAAATAATCGACATCGTACCAAGAACAGAAGCAAGGAAAAGCCTTCCCGTTTCGCGAGCACGACGATCAATAACCGTTCTCCTATAGAGACCAAGGCTAGATAGAATTACGAGCCAGATTGGCAAAAGAACGAAATTAGAGAAAAGGAAGTCCATCGTATCGCCTTCAAAGACATAAGGGCGAGGATCAAAATGAATGCGAAAATAGTAAGCAAAAGTAAAGGACGCCACAATTGCCAATGCGTCGCCCACAACTAGAAACACCCGATAGATAAAGCCAGGTTCTTTTTTCATTTGATGCTTATTATAATATAAAAACGCTTATATTTCGAGCTTAAGTATTTTTGCGGCAGCTCTAAGGGTCATTAAATCGTCCCCGAGAGTCTCCATATCTGTCTCGCCATCATCCTCGCCATTCTTGGCAAGATCTAGGCGCTCCTCGATAGCATTGATATGCTGTTTAAACAACCTCTGCGTCTCTTGATACTGCTCCCCTCTTATCACTCTTAGCGAGCGAGCGGCGCGAGGCACTTTTATCAAGAAGCCAGCAGCGACACAGTTGTCGATATGCTGAGCAACAGAGGCGACCGAGTTTAAATCCAAAGCAGCCGCGATTTCACGATAAGATGGCGAGAAATTATTCTCGTCCGAGAACTTCTCAATAAAATCTAACATGATCTGTTGTTTCTTAGTCGGTGCTGCCATATTCTGATTATATCACCCCCTTACGCTTATGCTTGACGATAACCTACTTTGCTCGTATACTATGCTTCATCTTTGATCGCTCTTTAATGTTTTTGTTCTTCATTAGAGAGCTTTCCACACAAAGGAGGAATACAGCAATGAGCATTCTTATCATTGGTACCAACAATCCCGTAACGCAGGTCTCTAGCCTGCTCTACTACGCCTTTAGCCGCAGCTTCGACATTATTGTTAGCAATGCCGATTCGTGGTCTACGCTTACTCAGGAAGATAGAGAACTCGCCGCAAAGCATTGCATGCATAACAATGCCAAGTTATATCTTGCCGGAATTAAAGCAGACACCACAATCGTCGTTGGTAGCACTAACAGCCGAAAGGTCGTAACGCCAACAATCTTTGCAGACAAGAAAAGCGACACCAAAGATGCTCGACCTGGAGATTTCGCAATCTTCCAGTTCATTGAGCGCTTTTACAATGACGCCGTCTTTGTCGTAAACGATAGCGCCAAGGCTCAAAAGCTGCGCGACGCCAACAAGTTAGTCTCTCGTTCGGCTAGCCCTCAGTTCTTCTTAGAGCCGCCTTCGACCGCTAACTGCCCAATCATCGCAATCGGCTTCGGCAATGATGCGATGCCTACGAGATATATCAACGCCGACCTCTTTGGTCTGACTGTGGATTCTTTCCTCTAATGGAGTCCTCCCTCGGAGCTTCCGGGGGATTTTTCTTGCCCACAAAAATCCCCCAGTTAGACTAGGGGATTCTTATACAAAACTATGGTTACAATTATTTCTTGCGGGAAACTGTCAAGAAACCATTGCGTGGGTTTTCGTTGACAACACGATCTTCTGGAAGGTCACATGGAGTGCCCTTATCGTTCTTCTCAACCTTAGTGAAGAAATAGATAGTCTGTGGCTTGCCACCGCGTAGAGTAACTTCAGACTTGTGAAGATAGTAGGTTACGCCCTTAGAATTAGTATGTTTGTAAGCCATTATTAGCTTTCCTCCATTAGTTTGTAACTCTATCTTATGACCCCTTGCAATGCGATGTCAAGGGGTGAAAGCGCTTTTGTTTGTTTTTTATCCGTGCGAAACGGCAATTGCGATTCTAAGCACTATCCAAATGATGGCGCGAATCAAAACAATTACAAATAGAAGTAGCGCAATTATTATAACGAAGCCAGATAAGCACGGATACCACAACGGAGAAGCAAAATCATAGCGATATAGTTCTGTTGGCGGAATCTTTGCTTCGTCTTCTGTTCCGAGAGTTTCTAGAGTTGGATATTTTTCGAGCTCACGCATCCAACATTCCGCATAAGTACTATAACCGTAGGCATAACCAAGCGCATTACAGGTCGCCTCGACTTTGGCATAGACATTTCCATTTGGATTCTCGGTCGAGCCCTGGTTGATTTGCTCTTTTGCTGCGGCAATTGCCTTATTTGCAGCACGAAGGTACTGTTGCTCAAGATAAATTGGACCAGTACCAAAAACTAATTTGTCTTGTCCGTTTTTTGAAACGATGTTTACAACAATATGTTTTCTAGTAAAGTTTTTAAGCTCGTTCAGAGTACGGGCGATTTCTGCCTCGTCGCCAGATTCATCAGCAGCTAGAACCGCGTTTCGAAGTTGCGACATCTTAATATGATCGAGGCGTAGAAGAGTGGCCGACCAAAAACAAAGCAAAATGGCAATTATTGCTAATTTCCAATTGCTCAAACGGAACATCTTAGCAAGGAGTTGTTTCACCTTGCTTCTTTTGACGCCACCCATAGCTATATAAATTATATCATAAGCAAAAATTCTATTTTAAAGCCCGTCTCTCTCGATGATACAATTAGGGTATGAAGGTTTATTTTTCCGGTATTAGCGGTACAGGCATTGGTCCGCTCGCCGAGCTTGCACAAGATGCAGGTTATGAAGTCTGCGGTTCGGATTTACAGGCAGGCGCCGTCGCAAAGGAGCTCGAAGAGCGCAAGATTCCCGTTTCTTACAACCAGGATGGCAGTTTTTTGAAGCAATGCCAGGACGAGGCGCCAATTGATTGGTTCGTCTATACGTCGGCACTCCCAAAAGATCATCCAGAATTAGTTCTAGCGCGCGATCTTAGAATAAAGACTAGCAAGCGCGATGCATTTTTGGCAGATTTAGTCGAGCAGAAAAATCTTAAGATGATTGCCGTTGCTGGCACGCACGGCAAGACCACAACAGTCTCTATGCTAATTTGGGCTTTTTCTCAGCTTGGCATCCCTGTTTCCTACCTTGTCGGCACAACCCTTCCTTGGGCTAATAGTGGCCATTTTGATAACGATTCCGAATTCTTTATTTACGAAGCAGACGAATACGATAGGAACTTCCTAGCCTACCATCCTTATGTCGCCGCGATTACTACCGTAGACTACGACCACCCAGATATCTATCCTACTCGCGAAGATTATTTAGATGCCTTTGATCAATTCCGCTCACAAAGTGCAAATGTTGTAGAAAACACAACGGTTGATTCTAGAATTAATCTTATTGGCGAGCTCCGCAGAAAAGACGCAAGCATTGCTATGGAGACGGTTCTAAAAGCTTTGCCAAGCGTTTCGGAAGAGGATTTAATTGCGGCTCTTAATCGCTTTCCTGGCACAGGTAGACGATTTGAAAGAATTACAGATGGCGTTTATACCGACTATGGCCACCACCCACAAGAAATCAAGGCAACTCTCGAGATGGCAAAAGAACTCTGCGAAAGAGACAAGCTCGCCGGCGTTGCAGCGGTTTACCAACCACATCAGAACGTTCGCCAACACGAGATTAAGCACGAATATAGGGACGCTTTCTTGGCCGCAGATAAAGTATTCTGGCTTCCTACCTATCTTGTCCGCGAAAATCCAGACCTTGTCGTCCTAACACCAGAAGATTTGATTTCCGAGCTCCAAAACCCAGAGGTTGCCGAAGCCGCCGAAGCTAACGACGAGCTAGCAGAAAAACTAAAGCAGCTCCATAGAGATAATTGGCTAATTATCCTACTAACGGCAGGACCAGCTGATACTTGGCTAAGAAGAGTATTCGCAGAATAAACAAAAGGCGCTCCGTAAAGAGCGTCTTTTTATTTTCCAATACCTAGCGAACTATTAGACAAAGCGTTTGACGAGAAACCATCCTTTGACTCGTCGATATGTTTTTTGGTAGTATCTAGATCTTTTAGATACAGGTCAAGCTGTTCTTCATTGATAGGTCCGTCATCATCAAATTCTGGCTTTGCAGTTCTATCTTCACCGTTTCCTTCATCTTCGGAAATGTAGCCAGGACGAGAGCGATCAAGATAGACGTCGCCAGTTTTTCGGTAGATATACAAGCTGATCGATGTAGTCACAATTGCAGCTACTACGCAGACGCCTGTAAGAATCAGAAGATTGCGACCACCGCTTTTTAAAAACGGCTCTTCGTCTTTTTCTTTCTTTTCTCTATTTTTTAGTATCATAGAGCTCCTTTAGATAAGATTCGACAGATTTGCGATGCTCGTCAATAGTAGCACGTAGGCGTTGCACGCTCTTGTTCACTTCGGCGCGCTTTTCGCGAACATAGACTAGTTGGTTATAGAAATCTTCTGGCTTTTCCTTACAATCGATTGCGATTAGTTTTTCTAGTTCTTTTGAATAAGCAATAAATTCGTTTTTGAAGTGTTCGCGCTCACTAGCAAAGCTGGTCTGCTGTTCACTAAGTTCAGCCTTGGCCATATTGTTTTTGACGAGACGTAGATTTAGATTCTGCATCAAGTTTGTAGAAACGATTTCAAACTGCGCACCAAGATAAACACGGTTTCTGGAATCCTCTTTCTGCACGCGTTCGAGCTGAAGCTTGATGCTAGAGCAGTTCTGGGAGATACGGTTATAGATTTCTTCTATTTCAAGCTCCTCAGAGACTTGATTGCCTTCACCGGTAGCCGAATTATTCTTAGAGTTTTCATCTGGCTTCTCTTCTACTGATTCGTTAGTTGCAAAAGCTGTAAATTGATAGCTAAAAGAGGCGAGCGAAGATACTGCCAAAAACGCCATAAAAACTAGTAGCCATCTGCGTGCTTTCATAATGTTTATTTTATCATGCTAAGACTCATGATTTTATAGAGCACACAAAAATCCCCTCGTTTTTGAGGGGATTTGTTTTTAGTTTAGATCAATTTCTTCTTTGGCGATTTCGATGTTCAATTCTTTGAGCTGATAATCGTCGACAGTTGATGGAGAATCCATCATTAGGTCCATACCAGAGCCGTTCTTTGGGAAGGCGACGATTTCGCGAATGTTATCGAAGTTCTCGAGTTCCATGAAGAGGCGATCGATACCATAAGCACAACCTGCGTGTGGCGGAGCGCCAAACTTGAAGGCGTTTAGCATGCCACCGAAGCGAGATTCGACATATTTCTTATCATAGCCAAGAATACCAAAGACTTCGTACATGATGTCTGGGTTATGGTTGCGGACTGCGCCAGAACAGATTTCAAGACCGTTAGCAACCATATCATACTGATCAGCGACAATTGCAAGACGTTCTTCGTCAGTCTTAGCGGCACGGAGAGCTTCGAGACCGCCCTTTGGCATCGAGAATGGGTTATGACCAAAGTCGAGCTTCTTGTTCTTCTCGTCCCACTCATAGAACGGGAAGTCCACAATCCAACAAAGCGCAACAACACTATGATCTTCGAGACCGAAGTGCTTTGCGAAGGCAATACGAAGCTGACCAAGAACCTTGTTAACTTTAGCGCGCTTGTCTGCACCGAAGAAGACAGCGTCGCCAGCCTTGGCGCCCATCTTCTTAGTAATTGCATCAAGCTCTTTCTCACTCATAAACTTGGCGATTGGGGACTTGATACCATCTTCAGTATAGGTAAGATAGGCAAGGCCGCCAGCACCAAGCTTACGAGCCTGCTCAGTAAAGTTATCGATTTGTTTGCGAGATAGATCGGCACCACCCTTAACGCAGATAGCCTTAACGCATTCAGCCTTAGCAAAGACAGAGAATTCTGTGCCCTTCAACTCTTCGGTAAGCTCGATAAGTTCCATACCGTAGCGAAGGTCAGGCTTATCTACGCCATATTTCTCCATCGATTCCTGGTATGGAATGCGCGGAATATCTTCAGATAGAAGCTTCTTGCCAGCAAAATCTTTGACGAGACCCTTGATAAGTGGCTCCATTTCTTTACGGACGATTTCACCATCGTCAACAAAGGACATCTCACAGTCGAGCTGATAGAACTCGCCATAGAGACGATCAGCACGTGGATCCTCATCGCGGAAACATGGCGCAATCTGATAGTAGCGAGGAATGCCGCCAACCATCAAAAGCTGTTTAAACTGCTGTGGAGCCTGAGGCAAAGCATAGAACTTGCCAGGATGTAGGCGAGATGGGATTAGGAAGTCGCGAGCGCCTTCTGGGCTAGAGTTTGCAAGAATAGGAGTCGTAACCTCAATAAATTCGTGCTCATGCATATATTCGCGCATGAAGCGGTAATACTCGGAGCGGCGAGTCAGGCGCTTCTGCATGCTTGGGCGACGGAGGTCAAGATAGCGATACTTCAAGCGAAGATCTTCGCCCGCTTGAACACCCTCGTCATGAACGTTTACTGGGAGAGCTTCGCTCTTGTTGAGGAGCTCCATATCTTCGACAACAACCTCGATGTCGCCAGTTGGGATATTTGGATTTTCGAGTCCGGCACCGCGTTTGCGAACCGTACCTGTAGCTTTGATGACATATTCGTCACGAAGACTTTCTGCAAGTTTGAACGCATTAGCGGTATTCGGATCAATAACGAGCTGGATAATGCCAGTGTGATCGCGAAGGTCAATAAAAATAAGACCGCCATGATCGCGGCGAGAATTTACCCAGCCGGCCAAGTTAACTTTTCCGGATTTGCTGTTTAATTCTTTCGCTAATGTTCTCATAATCATATATTATAACATATTTTTCTTAGGGGTAATACACCTATGTTTTTAGACAAGGAACAGTCTAAAAACATAGGGTATTATTCCCGCATCAAGAAAAATATGTTATAAAAACTAAGCTTTAGAAGCGTTTGCCTTCGCGGTCGAGGTCGCGACCCTTGATGGTCTGACGCTTATCAAAAGCCTTTTTACCCTTACCAATAGCAATAGCTAGCTTAATGTGGCGCTTGAACGGATAAAGCTCGACAGGAACAATAGTCGAACCTTCTTTCTTTCCGCGCTCAAGGCTAGCAATCTGCTTCTTTGTAGCAAGAAGCTTTATCCTCTCGACAGTATCCGAGCCAAGCGTAAGATTAAGAAGCCAAAGCTCGTGGTTACGAATCGTAACATAAGTGCCCTTAAGCTGAGCATGACGATCGCGAACTAAGCGAACCTGCGGGCCAGTCAAAACCATACCCACCTCGAGCTTCTCGCCGAGTTGGTAGTCAAAATGGGCGCGTCGGTTTACGACGGTCGTAGCCGGTTTCTTAACCTTTTTCATAAGGTATATTTTAGCACATTTAAGAGGGAAAAATCCCCGGCCTAAGGCGCGGGGATAAATGAGATTAAATATCGTTTCTCTCGCGGTTTTTTCTTGTCTTCCAGATAGGCTCAAACTTATCGGGGTGCATGAGAAGCAAATCTGCCTGCGTAGCCGGATGAGTCAGATCATAGATCGTCATCAGGATAAAGATTCCAGCAGCAAAGAAGAATACTTCCCAGAGATTCAGATTAGGTTTGAAGGTTTCCGGATGCTGAATCGTGAAGACGATCTGCGGCAACCCAAGTCCAGCAATCAGCCAGAAGCTAATGAAGTAGCCGCAAACATCGTGCGCAATCTTTGTCGGACTATACTTGGAACCAACAGGATATCTTGAGATATCAATCTGATGAATCACAAATGCCAGAACAGCAAAGACGATTCCCGTAAGTAGCCAGTAGGCGCCGTCATACACATCGATATGCTCGAAGTGGACCGGATTATCCGCATGGAGACGAATAAAAGCCACAACCGCAATACCCAGCATAAAATCGCCAGGCATAAACATGCGACTCTGGCCTTTGCCAAGGTGAACCTTTCTGGATTCAAAGACGGCTGCCACTGCAAACATCGTACCTGGCCAGAAAAGCCAATACAATGCGAGCAGCAGATACGGATGAGATGAAAGAGTTCTGATGATGGTCATATTATCTACCTCCTTGTAGTGACCAAAACGATATTTTGTGAAGGTGCCAAAAATATAATATATTATACCACAAAATGGCTATTTAGTCAATTTAAGGGAGTTCCTTGCGAATCTCTTTCTCTAGTCTTGCATTGTAGCGCTTCTCAAAGAATTTATACTTCTCTGCACCAAGCGTTTTGTAACTCTCTTTCGCGAGCTCGTTTTTAAGCTTCTCTACCTTTGTATGCCAGGTCGAAGCATAGTGATGAACCGCAATCGTATTGTCCGTAACACGAAGTTCGCCCGTCATGTAGTGCTTAGGGCAAAAATAATCTGAAGCCAAAGTTAGCAAATCGTCGTTATAATTCCTGGTTTGGCCATCAAGCTCCAAACCAAAAATATCTTTTGCATAGACCGATGGACTATGAACGGTTTTTAGAAAAGTATCCGTGCTAATCTTTTGTTTTATGTCTGCAAGCTCGTAACGCTTCAAAATCTTCTCGATCCAAGGCGAATGTGCCTTGGCGCCAAAAGCAGCCGTCGTGAACCAAAAATCCGATTCCCAACAAGCGAAGGCGTTAAAATCTGTCAGCTTCTTTGCTCCGCCTGGCAAAGCAATCTCGGTATCTAGTGGTTTCAATAGCTCGATATCCGTATCAAGATAGATGCCACCCTCGTCATACATAACAATCATACGAATTACATCTGCAGCGAGCGCCCAACGTTTCTCGTCCAAGGCTTTTTGGACAAGAGGATATTTGGTAATATCTACATTTTTCTCGGACCAATGATGAATCGCAAAACCAGGGTTCATCTTTTGCCAGCCCTCAATATACTTCTGGTCACTCTCTGGCAAAGGCGCGTCGCCAAGCCAGACATAGTGAATCTTTTTAGGAATCGACATTCTATCTAAAGTTTAGCACGCTTAAGGGTAAAGCGACTGTGGTAAAATTAACTTAATGAAAGTTGTTATCTCTACAGACCTATACTATCCGATGATTAACGGGGTCGCGCAATTTTCTAGGAATCTTGCCGGCGGTCTGCAAAAACGCGGACACGACGTTGTCGTGCTAGCACCAAGCATTACTGGGGACTACGAAATTGAACGCGACGAAGAATATGGTTTTCGTGTCGTACGCCTTAGCTCCAGAAAGCTTATTTTCTATCCAGACCAGATTAATAATATTCCAGAAGCCAAGGAATTCTTGGGTGTCAAAATGCCTCAGATTTTCTACAAAAACGGCCTTCGTGTCAGCTTTACACCTGGGGCAGAAATCCGCAACTTCCTTGATAGCTTCCAGCCAGACATTATTCACGACCAGACACCTGGCCCAGTTGCGCTATCCGTCTTCCGCTATGCAAAGAAGCACGATATCCCACTAGTTTCCACCGATCACGCCTACCCAGACAACTTCACACAGCAGCTTCATCTGCCGCATTTCGCAAAGAAGCCAATCGATTCTGTCATGAACAAGTATTTTGTAAGCTTCTTGAAGCGTAGCGAGTACGGCACGATGCCTACCGAGCAGGCCGTTTCGGATTTGATTCCACGCAAGAAAAAGCACTTCAAGGTGCCAGTAGAAGCTCTCAGTAACGGCATTGATTTGTCTCGTTTTAGGACCGGCAGAGCCAAGAATGATATTTATGAACGCTTCGATATCCCAAAGAATAAACCAATCGTTCTTTACGTTGGCCGTATCGACCCAGAAAAGAGCCTAGACGTTCTTGTTAAAGCTTTCACAAAAGTTCACAAGAAGAATCCAAATGCAGAACTCGTAATGGTTGGCGATGGCGCTTCCAGAAATGACCTCGAACTTCTTGCCGAAAAAGAAGGGACCAAAAACCACGTTCACTTCCTTGGTCGCGTGATTGGCGAAGATTTGCCACAGATTTACCGCACAGGAACCGTGTTCGCCATTACATCAAAGACCGAAACTCAGAGTATTGTTCTGATGGAAGCCCTCGCTAGTGGCGTTCCTGCCGTAGCGGTTCGCGCAGGCGCAATCCCAGAACTCGTCAAGAACGGAAAGACAGGCTATCTCTGCAATGCCGACGATGTCGATGCCGTCGCTCGCAATATCTTGAAGGTCTTAGGAAATGAAGCTCTAAGAGACAAGCTGTCCAAGAACGCGCTCGAGCACATCAAAAAGCACGATATTAGCTACACTTTGCAGCGCTTCGAGGAAATCTACCAAGAAGTATTAGACAATAGAAAGATTTAAGACTTTTTATCCAAGAACTGCGTAATAACTTGCGCAGTTTTTTGTGGGAATTCGTAATTTAGTAGGTGACCAGTTTTCTTGATAACCTTAAGGGTAGCGTTTGGACAGTTAGCAATATTCTTTTTGACGTTTTTAACCTTCGTTAGGCGGTCATGATCGCCCATGCAATACAAAACTTTGCGATTCTTTGGGCAGATTGTCTGCTCGGACATCGAAAGCTGAACATCATTCATTAGTGAACGAGTTGAAGTAAACTCACCAGAGTACATATAGTGCTGCTCGTCGATATATTTTTGCCTTGTGCGGTCGTAAGTCAAAATATGCGAGATCCAAAACGACACAAAGCGACTCTTCATGAGGCGATATCTAGAATGGCCAGAAAGAAGCTTTAGACTACGAAGGAACATCTTAGCTAGACGATTGCTTCGTTTTTGCCCCTTCTCCGTGCGAATAATTGGTGCCAAGAAAACTGCCGTTTTTGAGCAATCTTCGGGGTAAGCTTCAAGATAATGAGAAACAATAATTGAACCCATGGAATGGCCAAGGATGATAGGCTTCGTTTCGAATTTCTGTTTCTCTACGTATTCATGAAGCCAGTTCGCATAGCCCTTGAGACTTTGATCTCTTAAAGCCTGTTCGATGCCATAGCCTGGCAAATCTGGAACATAAGTTTCGTAGCCAGCATCTTGAAGACATTCGGCTAACTCAAGCAAGCCATGATGATCGCCACGAAGACCGTGAATTAAGATAATTGCTGGCTTTTTCATTTTGTAAGCCCTTTCAAAGCGCGCTTGATCGCTGGGCGGTTAAAGCCCTCGATCGCTTCGTCGCCAATTAAAGTAAGCGGCACAGAAGAAACCGTACGGCCAAGTTTTTTCTCGATTTTTGCACGAAGTTTTTCGTCACTCATGTCATATTCTTCAAAATCGATGTCTTTTTTCTCTAGCCAATCCATCAACGCATGACAGAATACGCAACTTGGAGTCGTACAAACAATAAGCTTTGTCATATTACCTTTATTGTATCACTCTAGTGAATCGATAATTTCGCGAGCCTCGGCGATAGTCTTCGTATTCATGAGCTTCTCGCGTATTTCGGAAGCGCCTGGGAAGTTGTTGATATAAATCTTGTAGAAATGTTTGAGTGGCTCGTATGGAGCAAGATTATATTTCTCATACAAATCTAGGTGATAGCGCATTAGCTCGATTAGTTCTTCTCTAGTATGCTCGCGAGGCTCTTTTTCGAAACAGAAAGGATTACGAAAAACTGCACGACCGAGCATCAGGCCATCGGCGCCCATTTCAATAAACTTAGCACCGTCAGCTGGACGTTCAATATCGCCATTGATAATAAGTTTTGTTTCTGGAGATAGTTCGTTCCTTAGCTTGATAACTTCTGGAACTAGTTCATAATGCGCAGCAACCTTGGACATTTCTTTCTTGGTGCGGAAGTGAACCGTTAAAGCATCTGGATGCTCATTCAAAAGAGTCGAGAGCCAATCATGCCACTCGTCAACATAAGTATAGCCAAGGCGAGTTTTAACAGATACTGGAAGGCCAGCCATCTTGGTAGAGCGAATAATCTCGATAGCACGAGCAGGCGTACGAATGAGACCAGAACCGCCACCAGTAGCAACAACATGCCTATCTGGGCAGCCCATATTGATATCTACAGCAGCAAAACCAAGTTTCTTGAGAGCCTGAGCAGTCTCAAGGAACATTTCTGGCTGAGTGCCCCAAATCTGCGCCACTAGCGGGCGTTCAGATTCTTCATAACGAAGACGTTCGAGAGCATTTGCTCTGCCTTTTTCGCTTACATAGCTATTTACGTTCGTAAATTCGGTATAGAAAATATCTGGGCGGGAAGCTTTTGCGACCACCTGACGAAAGGCAATATCAGTTACGCCTTCCATAGGCGCTAAAATAGTAAAACCAGGTTTAAACTTTCCCCAGAACTCCATAATTCGTATATTATACCATATTTTTCGGATTATGCCGAGGCGAAGTTCCGCTGGCGATACTCCGAGAAATAGCCAGTCTGAATAATCGCAACAAAGGTTTCATCTTTGATAATGCGGTTATCTTCCATCGTATAATCTGGTTCTTCTGGGTGGATTGCTGGAGTTGGATAATAGTCGGTTGGATCGTATTCGGCAAGGAAGTTCATAAAGTCAACAGCACCATAAGCTGCAATAACTGTATCTTTTGGCAAGCCAGACAACCTAGCAATAATACCTTCATGAGAATTATCTAGCGGATGTTCTTCATAGTATTCATCAAGGAATACTGCAACAGCAGATTGCTCGACCATACCAGCACTCTCAAGATAGCGCTGATCTTCAATATAACGGGCATATGCGCGACGTTCGCTGTAATCTGGAATCTTATCACCAGTTCCTTCATTATGCATCACGCAAGCAGAGCCATCGACATAACCAAACTTATTCAAAGTCTTGGTTGCACCGACGATATCTACGCCATCACCAACGCCAGGAATAAGACCTATAGCAAAGTCACCGATTCCACTACCAGTGCTCGTGCCATCAATTTCGGACGCAATGTTCTGATCAGCGATGCCAAAGGCCGATTGTCTCTGATTGCAGTAGATGATATACTGCGCCAAATCGCTATCTTTGTCGATCTTTGGGTTTTCTACATCATCAAGCGATTGCCCTTCTAGATCAAAACCGCCGTAATAATTAACCTGTGACATGATATTGTACGGCGAATTAATAGCATCAGCTGGATCGTCAGCGTCACTAATACTTTCGTTATTGATATTAATCGTATCAAAATCCGTCGTCGTATAAGGTTGGCAATAAGCATCACCTACAACACCAATATCATAGAGGTATGGACAGTTTTTCTCAGTATAGTCCATGGCATTTGCAGCATCTATGCCCGCATTGGCGGCGCTAGCCCCTGGGAACAAGCTAGTTGTCGAGCTAGACAAAATCGAACCAAATTTATTAAAGGCTCCAACCACGGATTTAGATTGCAGAGTCAGCGGTATCATGGCCGTCACCAGACTACCTAAGAAAGTATATCTAGAAGTATAGTCAAACGGACTCTTAGTCATCCGCTCCGTCTTCGCTTTATCTGCAAGCACTTCAGATTGGACAATAGCTGTCTCAATATATCCAGCTTTATCCGCAAGAACGCCACCACCCCCACGATGGTTACCCGCCATCACCGCATGCATGCCAGCCACAAGCGCATCACCTAACGGTGCACCGGCAAGCTCTCTGGTCAAGAGATTATTCAAGAAGTTTTTAAACCAAGTAGAGAAGACACTCGTAGCAATCTTTTGGGCGATGGCAAAAGCCGTAGCCTTAGCTGCACCAAAGGCGAGATCTTTAAAGAACTTAACCGCACAACCGCCGCCTGCAGTAAAGATACACGCCGCTATTGTGGCAATATCCGAAACAAAGCCTACTGCCGCCTGGGCGAGCCTTGTATAGGTGCATTGACGGAAGTTATTTAGACCTGACGACAAGTCAACAATCATAGACTTCGTACCTTCTTTGATTTGATCGAATGTATTAAATGTCCTTACGCTATCATCGCGACCATCGGTTTGCTCATGAGAGAATAGAGTATTAAAGCCCTGAGAGGTCACTGCACTACTCGTTGTTGTTACTGTAGTAGTAGAAGTAGTTGCATTTTGGTCACCAGAAGTCATTGTGCCAGTAGAGGTAGTTCTTTCGTAAGAAATATCACTGGTCTGAACCAAACTTTTACCCAAGGCATGTATTGGCGAAGTGGAACCTTCGCCCGCTATCGCTTGCTCGAAGGCAGTAAAATAGTCCATCGCGAGATTAACTACGCGATAAAGTTGTTCAGCAGCAGCAACCAAAGAGAGCGTACCAGCAATCGCTGAAAAGGCACAATACATAGACAGACCAGCCATAGCATAACCAGCAACCTTTCCGATGGCATCTAGTTTGTCGCTTATCTTCTTAGTGTCATCCCCAGCTGACGGTAGGTCTGTGGTGCCCTGCTTTGATTTTATTTTTCCGCCACCACTGCCATCAGATTCAGTCACCGGACCGGTAGTCTCACCACCTTGGCCATCAGGTATTTTCCCTTCAGCTACCTCGCTCGTCCTAGCCTTATTATTATCTTGATCCATTCCATCCTGAACGGAGCCTTTCGCTTTCTCTCCGTCGGTATCGCTTTCCGGATTGTAGTTTTTGCCCCACTTATTCCCGCTTACACCGAACGCTGATTTAAACTTTTTGAAGATTTTATCTTTAAAGTTGTTAAAGGCTGTTTTAAAAGGGTGTGAGGCGGTAGAGTATGCTTTTCGGAACTCCGGGTTCGAATCGTATTCGGCCTTAAAGTTCTTTGCTTCAATCGCTTTCTGATTACCATTCGCGTCCGTAAAGACCATCATGCCCTTATTGGCGCCACTCGTAGGAATTTCGATATTCTGAGCAGCAAGGCGTTTTGAGAACTTCTTACTAACTTTATATTTCTTACCCTTTACCGGGTTCTTGAAATCCGAAAGCTCGCTCGGCGGACGTATAGCGTTCTTTACGGCGTTCTCGGTAATGCTCGAGTGCCTCTTGAAATTCGAGATATCTATAGAATTAAACCAATCTTTTAGACCCTGTAATGCGGTAAATGGTAAAGTTGCCTGAGATAGCATCATAAAGCTACCGCCGCCAGATATCGTAAGAATAATAGAGAGAATCGGCATGTACTTCTTCATGAAGCGACCAACAGGACCAGAGCCTTTTTCGCTGCCCTGTTTTCCGCTCTTGCCGTCTTTATCGCCTTTTCCGTCCTCTTTGGAATCGTCTTTGCCTGGGACTTGTCCGTTCTTACCGACATTATTCGTAAAGCCGCTAGAAACGTCGTTTTCGCCGCTCTTAGCATCCAGATCACTAGTGCTTCCAGCTTGCCCAGCAGCACTTTCAGCGTTCTGAAGAGCATTTGCCATAGCTCTCTGCTTTGTTTCATTCGCTTTTGAGGATTTGCCACCAGAAATCTTGTTTGCTCGATCGGAAGATTTTGAATCGCCAGAAAAATCCGGCTTGATACCGGCCTTCATAGCCACCTTCAAGTCCTGGTATGGGTCATTCTGGCCCATATAGCGCTTATCGCCGTCGTCACCTTCCATTTATATATTAATTGTAGCACAAGCGCTTTATTTTTTAACATAAGCTTGACAGTTTTTCTATTGATTTTCTAGTACTTATCTGCAAGAATAGATTTAAGGAGTGTCAAAAATATGACTAAAAACAAAAACGAGAGAAAAAAATATCGCTCCAACTATCACAGAAGCTCTGAACATAGGGTTTTTTGTGCCCTTTTGGCGGTATTTTTTGTAGCTGCTTTAGGAGTTGGTGGCTACTTTGCATACCAAAAATTCTTCAAGAAAGACGAGCCGCAGGCTAGTGATATCAGAGATAGAAATACTGCTAGCGTAGTAAAAGACGGGCAAGAAAATTCTAATTCTCAATCCGAAGATGAAACCGACAGCAATGCTTCCAAAACTTTGAGCGAAAAGGAACAAGACAATTGGACAAAGAATCAGGAAAAAGATTCCGAAACCGGACTCACGATTGCAAAACCTGTTATTGACGATATTTATCTTGAAGACAATACGGTAGAGATTTCTGCTACCATCACCAACGTCACGAACACCGAAGGTGTCTGCACTTTTGTTTTTAGCAACGGTAGTGAGAGCTTCGAAAAGACGACCGGAGTTAATCCTCCAAAAATGATGACCGAATGCCAAGAATTATATGTGGATAAATCCGAGTTTACGCCAGGCGAGTGGAGCGTGACTCTTAAATACAAATCTAATAGCGCAGAAGGGACTAGCGATGCGAAGACGTTCTCGATTTAATAGTACTGGTTTTAAGATTCGAATCGGCGCCTTGGCGATTCTAGCGATTTTTGGTGGCGTATTTTTAATTCAACTTCTTGACAAAGGTAACGATTCTGGCGCTCTTTCTGCTACAGAGTTTAAAGCTGGCAGAATTATTGATGACTCTGTTTTCTATAACCCTAACACCATGACAGCAGCCGAGATTGATGCTTTTATTGATAGCCATACTAGCGCCTGCGATACTTGGGGCACGCAAACAATTGGTAATACTCGTTTTTATGGCGTCCAAGCTAGCAGCAATACTACTCGTGCCGAATACATGAAATATATGCGCAATGCTGGTTATACACAGTATCATGATGCGCCATTTATTTGTATTCGTGATTATTACGAAAATCCTTCTACCCATAAGACCAACTTTGAGACGGGCGGCAAGGTTGAACCTGGCATGATTTCCGCTGGTCAGATTATTTACAATGCTGCGCATGAATATAATGTGAATCCGCAAGTTCTTCTCGTAATGCTAAAGAAGGAGAGCTACGCTTGGGGCGACGACTGGCCACTAAAGTTTGAATACAACACTGTTATGGGCTATGGCTGCCCAGATAATGCAGCCTGCGATCAGGATTACTTCGGTTTTTATAACCAGGTCATGACTGCTGCTTGGCAGTTGAATTATTATCGCGAGCATTCAAACGATTACCGCTACCGCCCAGGCAGAAACGTGAATATTTATTATTCGCCAGATTATAGTTGCGGCACAAAGAGTGTTTATATCGAGAACTATGCAACGGCAGGTTTGTATATTTACACGCCTTACACGCCTAATGATGCAGCTCTAGCAAATTATCCTGGCACCGCTTGGTGTGGCTCTTATGGTAACCGAAACTTCTATATGTATTTTAGAGAGTGGTTTGGGAGTACTTTGGGCACACCAAAGGAAGAAGCTTATTTCCCTGACGGCGATTATTATATTGTTTCGGCACAAAACCCAAACGAGGCATTACAGCCAGAAGATGGCAGTAGCAAAAATGCCGCAAAATACACCCTAAAGCAAAGAGATCTCAACGATTCTTCTGTCTTTAGATTAGAGCGACAAAGCGACGGAAATTATTCGTTCATTAATAAGAGTAATGGCTTAGCACTTGATGTTTATGGCGGAAAACTATCGGCTGGTTCGACGATTAGTCAATGGGAAGCACATAGAGGCGTTGCTCAAAAATTTAAGCTTATAAGCAATAATGACGGAACCTATTCTCTTTCTGTTTATAATAATCCTAGTCTGGTCATTTCCTATGACAGCGAGGAAGATTCATTGTCTCTGAGCTGGTTCAATGACAGCGAAGGTCAAAAATTTAGGTTAATTCATACCGAAGCTCCAGTCGAAGATGGTTTCTACCATATCGTTTCAGAAGCAAACACAGAAAAAGTAATCGACATTCATGGTGGTAATATAGCCAAAAACGGAGCGAACGTCGAAATCTATTCTAACCACAATGGCGACAACCAAACTTTCTATTTTAAGTACGACGCAGAAACTGGCTATTACCGTTTAACTCCTAAATATTCCGAGGATTATAGTATTGATGTTACTGGAGCCAAAACAAAGAGCCTTACAAACGTTGAGCTCTGGAGCAACAACTCAACTTGCGCTCAATATTGGCAAGTCGACACAGTTAAAGACAAGACAATCCGCCTTATCAGTAGCTGTTCTGGCTTATCTCTCGACATCGAAGGGGGCACCGCAAAAAATGGCGCGAATCTCATTATTTATCCATATCACGGCACCAAAAACCAGCTTTGGACCCTAGAAGTCGCAGTAGAAGAAACGGCCGAAGGAAACAATGTCGCCAATCCAGATAATGTATCGAATAAAAACAACAGTACCGAGATTCTTTCGGGCACCCATCATATTACTAGTGCGGTAAAAAATAATTTCGCTATTGATATCACTGGAATTTCCTCCATAAACGGAACTAATATTGAGCTTTGGTCAAAGAATAACTCTGCAGCCCAAGTATTCACTTTTACTTTTGATCCAAATTCGCAAACCTATCGTATTTCCGATACTTATACTAATCGCTCGCTTGATGTTTCTGGAGGCGTATCAAAAAATGGCGCCAACGTAATAATGTGGACCGAAAATGGCAACTGTAATCAAAGATGGGTTGTTCAAAAGAACGAGGATAACACTTACAGCATCCTAGAAAGCTGCAATGGCCGAGCGCTCGATATCTTTGGCGGCAACTTTAGCAGTGGCGCCAACATAGGTATTTGGGATTATCATGGCGACAGCAATCAAAAGTGGACAATAGAGTAATCTAAGATTATAGTTTTAACTATGAAGACCCCAACCCTATATATAGTAGTTCCATGCTATAACGAGGAAGAATGCATTAAGACTACTTCATCCCAACTATCCAAAAAGCTCTCTAGTCTAATCAAGAAAGAAAAAATATCAAAAGAAAGCAAGGTCGTTTTTATTGATGACGGGTCAAAAGATAGGACTTGGCCTCTTATTAAAAAGCTGCCAGATACTTTTATTGGGATTAAACTATCACGGAATAGAGGTCACCAAAATGCGCTTCTTGCCGGCCTAATGTACGCAAAGGACCATGCCGATATCTGCATTAGCATCGATGCGGATCTACAAGACGACACTGACGCAATTGATAAAATGATCACGGAATACGCAAACGGAGCAGAAATTGTTTATGGCGTCAGGAGCGACAGAAAGACGGACACTTGGTTTAAGAGAACAACCGCACAGAGCTACTATAAGTTTTTGAGCGCCTTGGGCGTAGATGTGGTTTATAATTCGGCCGACTACCGCTGCATGAGCAAGCGCGCGCTAGAAGAGCTGTCTAAATACCCCGAGACAAACCTATTTCTTCGCGGCATTACGCCAACTTTGGGTTTCAAAACAGCGACCGTAGAATACTCTCGCCACGAACGCATTGCCGGCGAAAGCAAATACCCCCTCAAGAAGATGCTTAGCCTTGCTTGGGATGGCGTTACTTCTTTTAGCGTTAAGCCAATTCGCCTAATTCTAAATACTGGTATTCTCATTCTTTTTGTAAGCATCGCAGTTATTCTTTATTCTGTTATCCAAAAAATATTAGGCAACACTGTAAGCGGCTGGACATTCGTAATTTGCTCCATCTGGATTATTGGCGGCCTCCAGCTATTCGCTATCGGAATTATCGGCGAATACATTGGTAAGACTTATATGGAAACCAAAAATAGGCCTCGCTACATAATTGAAGAAGTTCATCAATCTAAGTAGTGCTCCGTTTTCTGGCTACTTTTCGCTTTTCTTTTAGTTTTTTCCAAATCGCATACAAGGAGTATTCTTGAAGAATTATTATAATCGGCAAGAAATTCACCAGATATCTTGAGTTAGTTTCCCAGATTAAAAGAAACGCAAAAATACCAATCAAAGAAGTCTTAGCCACAATGAGCCTCGAGTCATTCTTTTTAAGCGTAAGGATAGCCATGCCTAGTAGTCCAAATAACCACGAAAGTTGCAGTACTGTAGTTATGAATCTATAGTATTTAAAATAATCACCATAAACCCCAATTACTCTTACAACAATAGACTGAGGTTTTCGCGGCATAGTCCCAACAACGCGCGAGAGCTCATAAGTTCCATCCCCCCAGGTAACCGAGACCTTTCTGGCCAAAAGCCCAACATAACCAAGTACCCCCATTTCATCAAGACGGTCTTTTATAGCCTCGATGTTATATTTTGTTGTTTCGGGCGCATGTCTCAACGAAGCTTCGAGATCCTCCGCACTAAAAATACCGTCTCCACCCATACCCATCATGACCCAGTGCGAGTACGGCAAGGCCTCGTTTTTCGAATCAGGAAGCACATTCTTTTCGATGGTTTTATATCCGAGAAAAATTGTCAGAAAGCAGCCCAAACAAAGCGCCACTACGCCTGCTTTTTTGCCAAGCTGCACCATATTGAACTTTATTTGTTTTTTCTTCACTAGAGATACAATACAAGCTGCCACAATCGGAATTAGAGCGGTAATCTTGATTATCGCACCAATACCAGCGATCGCAGCTAAAATTGCAAAAAGTAAAGCTCTGTTATCTTTTTCACATTTTTCCTTTATCCTAAGCATTACGAATAGCTCTAGCGCAACAAATAGAGCTGATATCGAATCCGTATACATTTCGGCTGCATATAGCGCAATAGGGCAGATCAGAGACAATACAAACACGCGCAAAGCCGATCCCCTCTTTACGAACTTACCCGCCATATAGGCGACGATTAATACCGTAAGAGCAACAGAGATAGCAGTGACTGCCGTCATGATTATTTGCGGATTCGGCAATCCTGCATATGTACCCAATTTAACAAAAGACAAGTAGAACATTACTATACCGAGATTGTGTGGATATCTATTAAAATAAGCCGCATTCCCCATCGCCTCGCCCCTTGACGCCTTTTGCACCCAGTCATAAATAAGCGAAGAGTCAAAAGTATTATGTGGGTCAGGAGTAAGAATGTAGGCGATTGCAAAACAAACAAAGAGCGCAATCATTATAGCCACTCCCTTTTTAAGCCATGAGGGCATTCGCGTTTTAATCTTTAGACTTTTCGTTTTTCCAAATAGCCAAATCCTCGCAAGTAGTAAGAGAATCGCAGATACTGCAATTATTATTTTTGTCCAGGCAGAATAAGTGCCTAAAGATTTGACCCAGTTAATACTTTTGGGCTCGACAAAAACAGCTATAACAACAAAGGACATCATTGCGACAAAAAGCCAGCACAAAACATTTTCTGCTATTTTTTTTATTTTTTGCATTTACTGCCGCCTCCTTATTATCGCTTTGCTATAATCTCCTTATGAGTATTATGCAAAAAATACAATCTGGAATCAAATCGATTCAAAAATACATCTTGCCTAGTATTTGCTTATTAACGGTTTTCATTGTTTTCCTTTTGTCATTTTTTAATTCTCCGATTGCAGACGACTGGGGATTTTATACGACCACTTTTAGAAAAGGTTTTTTCTCCTATCTTCACTTAACTTATGTTGCTCATACCGCACGCTTTGGTCAGTGGGGACTAATTTGGATTGGCTTTCGCCTCTTCGGAATGACATTAACTCGAATTTACCCATTCATTTCTTTTGTTGCTCTAGTTTCTATTCTTGCCCTAATTTTTATTCGCTCAGGTCTTATCAAGAAGACCGAAAAAGCCATCGCCTTTTCGATTTTGGCTAGTGCTGCTTATTTATGCACTTGCCCAAGCTTTTTGGACAGCTTCCTCTGGCTCGATTCCAATCTCGCTCACTTTACCTCTATCATCTTTTCGCTTCTTATACTTCTCGAGATTATCACTCTTTCAAAAGTCATAAAAAGAAAAAACTTCATCATTCGTCTCGTATTTTTACTAGCAATCTGTTTTATTGCACAATTCTTCTCAGAACTTACAGATATACTTAATATTGCATTCGTAAGTCTCTTTTGTCTTATCTTTTTCGTCAAAAGGAAACAGGGAAGTCATTTCTATACTTTACTTAAAATCTGCCTCCCGTGCCTGGCTTCTTTAATTGTAGGTTTTCTTATTCTTTATTATTCCCCAGCAAGAATCGCTAGAAGTTCTTATAGTAACAGCTCTTTCAGTATATTAACCATTAAAGAGAGTATCAAAACTTTTTCGTCCTTCTTCCTTCATGTGCCATTTATTGCTTATGCGCTTATTTTACTTGCAGGTTTCTCTTTTTCCAAACATATCAAAGACACTTTCTTAAATATTCGCGGTATCTTGCTTTGTATAGTTGTTTTGATTGCTACCACTATTTGTTCCTTCTTAGTGATCTGCTACGCGCAGGGCTTTGCGGTTCCTAGAACACTTACTGTGACCGCTTTCGGCTTCTCCCTCACGATGATTTACATAGTCGCCTTCGTAACTAAGTTGCTTTCAAAAAAAGCACCAAAGTTCCAAATAATCGGTTTCTATCTTTCTACCGTTCTTGTTCTTATTCTTGGCGCAATTACCATTCCGCCTTATATCGAGAAAATTGCCGCACGCCATCTCCTTGCCGAGCAAAGAGACATAAACGTAAAGAACCAAATCAAAAACGGCACAGAAATTGTCGAGGTATCAGAACTGCCAATCCTTGTCTATGGTACAGCTGAAGATTTTTACTATTATGACGATCCTGAAAGCGGCAAAAGATTACCTATTTGGGTAGCAGAGCAGTATATTGATTACATAAGAGACGACTACGAGAAACCAAATTACATTCTTAAACAAATCGACGACTACTCAAAGAATTTTCATCGCTAATTTTTCTTTAGTCAGCAAGTATCAAGAATTGTTTTTAAACAACCAAGGCCAAATAACGACGCCCCTCAAATATAGGCTCCCTTAACGCAACAATCGCATATCTTCTCTATATGCCTCCTACGTTCCTCTCGTGATAAAATTGAATCATGAGTAGAAAAACTGCAGCGGTAAAGATTGCGATTACTGGCATAATATCAAGCCTCATTATTGCGGTTTTCGGCTTTTTTGTGCAAAAAGCTTTTATTAGTACTCTTGGCGTAAAGGTCTCTGGCCTTAATGGCGTATTCACTAATATTATTTCAGTGCTTACAATGGCGGATTTTGGCGTCAGCACCGCTATAGTCTTCAATTTATATAAACCGCTTGCCCAGAAAGACGAAAACAAGATAGCAGCCCTAATGCAGTACTATCACAAATGCTGTCTTGCCATCGGAGGAATAATTTTAGCCGGCGGCCTCTTATTGCTCCCTTTTCTTTCGTTCATTATCAAAGAAGAAACCCCTTCTATTAATATTCACCTTACCTTCTTGCTCTTTGTTTTTAACGCACTTTTCTCTTATGTCTTAAACTACAAGAGAGTATTGCTTCAGGCCGATCAGAAAAGTTCTAAAATAAACTTAGTAGTTTCTGTAGTTTCTCTCGTTAGCTATTCCGCAAAGCTATTCGTGCTCTACAAGTTTAATAACTTCTATCTCTTCATTCTTTGCAATATTATTGCAAAAATAATCGAAGATTTAATTATTTGGAAGATCGTAGATAAAAAGTATCCTTACATCCATAAAAAGAAGCAGCTCGACAAAAGCACAAAAGCAGACATTACAAAAAAGATCAAAGCCTCCGTTCCTCACAACGTCAGTAGCTATGTGGTCTACTCCACAGATAGTTTACTATTAACGTATTTTTTTGGTTCTTTTCAAACTGGTCTATACGTAAATTACAGCATGATAATCTCGGCTATCAATATAATAACAAACAATCTTTCAAATGCCGTTTCTGCAGGCATGGGGAATATTCTTGCAAAAGAAGGACGAGATTATCTCTTTATTAACACAAAAAGATTATCTCTTTTTAATTATTGGATTTACACCACTATCAGTATTGCCCTGTTTTTCTGCGCTTCTTATTTTATACGGTTGTGGCTTGGGGACGATTTATTTTTGTCGGACATCACAGTAGCCGCCATAGCTATCAACTTTTTCCTTAATGGCATCAGAGCGCCAGCTAATAGCGCACTGTCTGCGGCCGGCATATTACATGAAAATCGCTTCGTGCCCGTGGCAGAAGCAATCATCAATCTGACAACATCGATTATTCTTGCAAAACTAATTGGCGTGCCTGGTATTTTTATTGGCACAATAATAAGCACTCTATATCAGCATCTCTACAACTATCCAAAATATGCCTACGAGCTAGTCTTTAGACAGCCTCGGTCACTGTATCTGGCAAGCTTCGGAAAAAAACTAATCGGGTTCCTTGCTTGCGCAATCGTAACGTTCTTCATTATTAATCTTTTGCCAGAGGAAAGCAGCCCCATTATTGGTTTTATCAGAAACGGCACCATCTCATGCCTAGTCCCCTCATTGCTAATACTTCTCACTACAGCAAAAACCCCCGAGTTTAAGTATTTTTACAACCTTTTCCGCTCAAAGTTTTCGCGCTAAGAAGCTTTACGATTTAGCTTTTAGTAGAATCCTGATTAGCCCGAATCGCCTGCGCGCAAAAAGAAAGCAAACAAGCTTCTCTTTGCCTGTTCTGCCGCTAAAGATACTCTGCTGTTTTTTATATCTAACTAGTCGTTTTCTCAAAAATTCAAGCTCTTCTTTGTCATCGTAATTGTATTTTATGCAATCCATACAGAAGCCAAGGACTTTTTCAACATAAAACTCGTAGGCGAGCTTCTCATTAGGCCCACCTTTTTCTTTTTTTACAATATTGTCACAGACTACAAATAAATCTCGGCAGTTTCTACGATAGACCCCCTTGCCCATAATGCTATTTGCTCTTGTTCGATATAGATAATTTTTGTCTTCTTGAGAGAAGATGATTTTTATATCTCCGCCTAAAATCCTAATAATAGCATCTAGGTCTTCACCATATTTGCATTGTTCATTGTATCGAAGCGTATCAAAAATACTCCTCTTATATAGCTTGCCCCATGCAGACGGATATATCTTTTTCTGAAGCAAAAGAGTCATAGCTTCATGACCAGACGCAATACCCGCAAAGTTCGCCTCAGATTGCGTCGATTCACCGTTTTCATCAAAACGCACAAAGCCACAGGCGCTTATATCTGCTTTTTCTCGAATTATATCTTTATAAAGATTTTCCAGGCAATTCACTCTTAACGCATCGTCACCATCTACAAAATTAACATATTCACCGTTCATTTCTTCGATGCCAGCATTTCTTGCAGAACTTAGACCGCCATTCTTTTTATGAATAGCCTTTACTCGCTTATCTTTCTTTGCGTAGTTATCGCAAATCACTCCACTTCTATCTTCAGAGCCATCATCAACCAGAATTATTTCTATATTCTTATACGACTGAGCAAGAATACTGTCAACGCATTTTTTAACGCAATCCTCAACATTATAGATCGGCACAATTATTGAAATTAACGGTTTTTTGCTACTTTTCATTAGCTTAATTATACCGCACCGTAACGCCCTCATTAGTCTGTTATAATAACAGTAGTATTCTATGAGTCAAAAGAAGATATTATTCACTTCGCATACTGCTAATTTCCATAAATTCAACCGTCCACTCATGAAGATGCTTCGAGGAAAACTCGAGGGAGAATATTCAGACTTAAACATTGGCAATTGGGAAGTAGACTACGCATCCGCAAACGAAGAGCAGGTTTTTGATGCCGACAATGTCTTTAAAGTAGATTTCGCCCGTAGCCCTCTTGCAATTGGTAGCCACATAAAGGCTTACAAGCAAATCAAGAAGATTCTCGAGAAAAAACATTACGATATAGTCCACACTCATACTCCGGTTGGCTCAGTCATTACTCGTCTCGCCGCTCGTAAGACCCGCAAGAACGGGACTAAGGTTATCTATACGTCTCATGGTTTTCATTTCTACAAAGGCGCACCTTTGAAGCTCTGGTGCCTTTTCTATCCCATAGAGAAAAAGTGTGCAAAGTACACAGATTTACTAATCACTATCAATAGGGAAGATTACCTGCGCTCTAAAAAGTTCAAGACCAAGACAAAGATGATTCACGGTGTAGGCGTAGATACAACAAAATTCAACGCCAAGATTAGCAAGAAAGAACGCGACGAAGTCAGAGCAGAACTAAAGCTCAAGAAAGACGATTTCGCGATTGTTTATGCTGCCGAGTTCACGGCAAACAAAAACCATCGCTTTATCCTAGAAAGCCTAAAGGACTTACTTCTTTCAAACCCTAGCATCAAGATTCTCTTCTTAGGAAAAGGCGAGCTTCTTGAGCAGACAAAGGAATTAGTCAACACGCTCGGCATTGATAAGCAGGTCTATTTCTTGGGATACAGAAATAATATCTACAGAATTTTACAAAGCTGCGATTTGGCAGTTTCTGCATCTATCCGCGAGGGATTAGGTCTTGGCGTGGTCGAAGCCCAGCTTTGCGGCCTCCCTATTATCATTTCAGACAACCGTGGTCATCGCGAAATCTTTAAGAACAACAAGCAGATTTCGTATGATTTGAAAAACCCTAAGGAGTTTGCAGAAAAGGTCGAGAAAGCCTATCTTAAAGAGTACGATTACCATATTCCTTTTGACGAAGCATTTTCTCTCCGTTCTTCTCTAACCGATATGCGTAAAATTTATTTGGATATCTCAAAATGAAACGAATCTTACATATAATTGGCGGCCTAGATAGAGGCGGTGCCGAATCATTCTTAATGAATACCTGGAGAAATATTGATCATAAAAAATATCAGTTCGATATTCTTACTTTTATGCAGCCTCGTGACGGAAAGAAATTTGCTTTCGAAGATGAGCTTATCAAGGGCGGAGCAAAGATCTATCGCGTCAAAGATAATCGCATTAAAGCCCCGTGGAGGTTCGAAAAAGACGTCGCAAAGATCGTCAAAGAGGGCAATTACGAAATCGTCCATAGCCACATTGATTTTATGTCCGCACTATCACTAAAGGGCGCGAAGATGGGCGGAGCAAAACATCTAGTTTCTCACTCGCATAATACTTTCAATGCAAATCTTTATTCTCCATTCAAAAAAGCCGTGTCGGCAATTTTGCGCCGTAAACTCAACAAGCTCGCTACCAAAAAACTCGCTTGTGGCATTGACGCAGGGAAATTCTTGTATGGAGAAAACCAGGATTATACCGTTATTAATAATGGCATAGCCACCGAAAAATTCTTCTTTAATGCAGATTTTCGCAAAGAGTTAAGAAAGAAGTACAAACTCGGAGACAAAACAAAGATTATTCTTAACGTTGGTAGATTAGAAGAAGTCAAAAACCAAGCTTGGTTAATCGATGTTTTTGATAAGGTTTACAAGGAGCAGCCAGATTCAGCCCTATTTATCTTGGGCGATGGCTCGCTTAAAGAATCTTTAAAAGAGAAGGTCGACGGATTAGCTTCCAAGAAACAGATTTTCATCCTCGATTCTCAACCAGATATCAATAAGTATTATTCGATGGCCGACATTTTCGCCCTGCCTTCAAAATTCGAAGGTGTCCCTACCGTTGGCATCGAAGCTCAAGTTTCGGGGCTACCTTGTCTTTTCAGCGTCTTTGTTCCAAAAGAAACCAAAATTTCAGATAATACCAAGTTTCTCAAGATTGACTCAGGCGAAGATTGGGTAAAAGAGTTTGTAAATACAGAAGTCCAGAAAAAGAGAAGCGCTTCAGGGAGTAAAATAGATAAGTACGACATTCGCAACAGTGTAAAGAAACTCGAGGAAATATATGATTCTTTCTAAAATAGCCAGTATTGTTTTCTATCTCGTCATTTTCTGTTTGACTTTCTTTTTTGCATTCCTTAGAAAGAAGACAGACAAGAAAATCTTTGGCTTCCTATGCGTTTTGGTTCCAGCTATTAGTATTGCTCTGCGCTTTGGCGTTGGAACAGATTCTGCAGCTTACGTTCAAATGTTCGACGAAATATCCACCGAAGATTTCTCTAGAAGCCTAGAGAGGATCCAAACTTTCAGCATGGAGCCAACAGCGGTTTTCTTAATCAAAATTCTTCATCACTTCGCATACGGATATTTTACGTATTTCTTCGCTTATTCACTCCTGACTTTTAGTTTCTTGTATGTTTTTTCTAGAAAACTCGATTCGAGCAACTGGTGGCTACTATTTGGCTCTATTGTTATGATTATGGCGCCTTATTGTATCAATGGCATGAGACAAGCAGCAGCTATCTCCGTCTTCTCCGTGCTTCTTGTCAACGTCTTCCAAAAGCCTCGCAGCCTGTTAGCAAATACACTGCTGCTCATATTGACCTGCTCCCTGCATTTTACTGCCGTTCTTCTTGTACCAGTTTTAATCGCCATATTACTAGTCAAGCATTTCGATCTAAAAAAGTGCGCGACAGTCATAATTGTTTTTTCATTAATTACACTTCTCGTATTTCCAAAAGCTATCGGTTTTCTTTTGTCTAGTGGTCTAATGCCCTCTAAATACGCTGAAACTTTGGCTGCCTATGACGGCACCCTTGTTAATTTTGATTTCATTATCTTCTTTGCACTTTCCGCCTTGTTACTGCTTACAAGAAAATTCACCAAACAAGGCGAAGAGAAGCTAAGCGACTTCGCAACTATCGTTATTATTTGTAATCTATTCTATGCTGGCCTCGGCTTCTATTCCGCATATATCGGAAGAATGTCGGACTATTTCTGGCCTATGGCAACTTTTGGCATCTGGCTAGGAATCGACAGATTCAAAGACAATCCAGCCTTCAAGCGAGTTCTCTACGTTACAACCCTCGCCTGCTATTTTATTCTTGTTTATTTCGTAATGGGAAATAGTGAAATTATTCCATTTAGGTTTCTATCATGAGCAAAGAACTAATATCTGTCATTGTTCCGGTCTACAATAGCGAGAAATATCTCTCTGCCTGTCTAGAGAGTATTCTTTCTCAAAGCTACAAGAACTTCGAGCTAATCTTGATCGATGACGGCTCGACTGACGGGTCGCTACGTATTTGCAAAAGTTTCGAGAAGAAAGATAAAAGAATTCACGTTTGTAGTATCAAGAATTCTGGTGCTGGCGGCGCCAGGAATAAGGGATTAGAGCTCGCAAAAGGGCAATATATCGCTTTTATCGACTGTGATGATATTGTATCGCCAAATTATTTGGAGTGCCTTCTAGAGGGAATGGTGGAGGATATAGATTTGAGTTGCGTCAAATACGTAAACTTCGAGAGCAAAGTATCGTTTTTCAAAAAACAGCCTAATTCTCGCAAAATCTCCGAAAATCAAGCAATCGAAGATCTCCTGTTAGGGAAACTGCTCGCGGGTCCAGTTTGTAAACTATACAAAAGAGAACTAATCGGAAACTTGCGTTTCGAGAAATTCTCGGTGGCGGAAGACCTCTATTTTAATTACAACTACCTAAAGAAGTGCGGCACCATTTCTTTGAACAACGAAGAACTCTACGGCTACAGAAAGAACAGTTCTAGTCTTACGAAGTCTAATTTTAAACCCAGTCGAATGGACGGGCTTGAAGCGCTCAAGATAATCGCGAAGAGCGAAGGATATAGCAGAGCATCAATCATTCGCCTTTTTATGGAAGCTTATTTTATATTAGAAATCCTTGATAGATACAAACAGACTAAGGAATACCCGGCCCAGGCATCTGAATGCAAGAGCATCATAAAGAAATACAGAAAAACCGTTCTTTTCTCTGGAAAATCCCCTAAAAAGCAACGTATTATCGCCCTTCTGAGCTTTATTAGCCCCATCCTACCCGTCAAACTGATCAATTTATTGGCAAAATAAAAAAATACCCCTTTCGGGGGTATTTTTTAGGCAGCTTTTTTATTGAATGCTATGAAGTCTATTACTATAGCGACAACTAGAGATGCAGCCAAGATGAGGCCAGAAGAGAATACTTTATCTTTCTTAGTAGAGTCAGCCGCTGGTTCGCCTGCTGCATTTAGAACTTTAACATGATATTGTTTTTCGTCATCATATGCTTTTGCGATTACTTTTTCAGCGTTAGCTATGACAAATTCCAGATTCTCTTTTACCTTCGTTTCATCAGCACTGGAGTCACTCAAGGTTAAGATTCCAGTAGTCTTTTCTACTATCGTAACACCGTCGAGGCTTCCTTCTTTTACTGTTATACCGGCAGCCTTATACGCTTCTTTACTAGTTAGAATCGACGAGATTTGCGCATATGGAGAGATAGATCCCGCATACTCGTAGTCGCTTTCATAAACCATTATGGTTGCAGAAGACGAGAAACTTGTAGACTGATGCTTATATGAATAAACAGCCGCTGCGCCACCTAGAAGGGCACAAATTACAATGATTGGCCAGCATTTAAGAACATATTTACAAAAGTCCTTGATTGTAAACTTATAGTTTGTATCCTTTGCCATATTATTGCTCCTTGTTCAAGAATTTCATCGTATCGCGCATCGCGTCAGCAACTGTTCGGGTAGCTTTCCAGTCGAGCTCTTTTTCTGCCTTGTCTACATTTGCAAAGATGCTTGGCAAATCACCAGCACGGCGACCAGCAACCTTATGCGGCAAGCTCTTACCACTGGCCTCTTCAAAGGCAGCGACCATTTCTTTTACGCTTGTACCCTTGCCGGTACCAAGGTTATAGATAGAAATGCCAGGTTTAGTAACCTTTTCTAGGGCTGCAAGATGGCCTTTTGCCAAATCTACAACATGGATATAGTCGCGAATACATGTACCGTCTGGAGTATCATAATCGTCACCGTAGATGCTTAACTCTGGAATGCGACCCTGGCTAACGCGCATAATGATTGGCATTAGGTTGTTTGGAATACCATTTGGATCTTCGCCGATGAGGCCAGATTCGTGATTACCGATAGGGTTGAAATAGCGCAAGATGACAGCTTGCTTCGTTTCGTCTGCCTTGCAGAAATCTTTTAGGATTTCTTCGATCATGAACTTGGTGCGACCATAAGGGTTTGTAATACCAATACCAGTCTGCATATCCTCAGTCAAAGCAACATTGTCTCTGTCGCCATAAACCGTAGCGCTAGAAGAGAAGATAATCTCGTTTACATTAAACTCTTTCATGCACTTCAAAATATTTAGAGTGCTCAAAAGGTTATTTTCATAGTAGCGTAGTGGCTGCTCGACAGATTCACCAACAGCCTTAAGGCCAGCAAAATGAATTACGGCTTTGTAGTCATTCTCGCGGAACAAATCACGAAGTTTCGTCTCGTCTAGGAGATCAAAGTGATAGAAATTAGGACGAACACCTGTTATCTTTTCGATGTCGTCTATGACAGTGTCCTTGCTGTTTGCAAGATTATCTACAATATCAACCTCATAGTTGCCAGTCTGAAGCAACTCTACAACAGTATGAGAGCCAATATATCCAGTACCACCCGTTATAAGTATCTTATTCATAGGATTATTATACCATGATTACCCTTATAACGCGCCAGCAAGGCCATTTCAGTCCTCCTCAAAAAGCGTTTTCCATTGACCGGCAATTTCGCCAATATCATACCTTTTAGCCTCTTCTAGTGACCTCTCGGAGAGATTCTCTCTTAGTTTTTCATCCTCGATAAGTCTTAGGACAGTCTCACCAAAAGCCGCATAGTCGTTTCGTGGTTCTGCTTCCAGAATCGAGCCATTCTTATTTATTTCCTTAATCGCTGGGAAAGCATATGAGACTACCGGTGTTCCGCAGGCCAAAGATTCAAGCACAACCATAGGGAAGGCTTCACTGCGCGAAGTTAGAAGATATCCAGAAGCATCATGTAATTTTTCAAACACTTCATTTGTAGGGCCAGCCAGTTTAACATATTCCTCTAGACCAAAAGTTTTAATCTGTTTCTTAAGCTCTTCTTCTTGCGAGCCAGTGCCATAGACCACGATTTTCCAGTCCCCTAGCTTGTTTTTGATGAGATTCACGGCATGAATTAAGTTATCATAACCTTTTACCTCTTCAAGGCGACCAATCGCTATTAGTTCATGCGTTTTGTGGCCAGCATTTTTAAATTTCGGCGCTTCTCTAACCGCATTAGGAATTACTTCAACATTTTTAAGACCATATTTTCGATAAATACTTGCCGCTGCTTCAGTCAAAACAACAAGTTTATCTGCCTTTCTATAGAAGAGAAGTTGCGCTATCTTTCGCGCTTTCGTATAGTATTCCCACGCCGAATGTTCCGTAAAGACAACTTTACCACTAAAGAGTTTTTTGTTAAGAGCAATCATATCCGCAATATTGCCGTGACAAGCAACAACAACATTAGTATCGCGCTCCTCTTCGTCTTTCAAAATCTCGCGGATGCGACTATTGAGAAGTCGTCGGTTTGTGTATTCTTCTGGACTGTAGCCGCAATGCTTGATTGTGATTTTAGGATTAAAATCGAACCCACACTCGTCAGTTTCTTTGGTATTCAAAGACACGATCCTGACTTCGTAGCCGTATTTCTCGACAAAATAGTTCGACAGCATCGATATAACACGTTCGATTCCGCCAAGCTGCGTTATCTGATTAACAATATAGGTTATTTTCATTACGCCTCCGCCTTTAGAATTAATTATACAACTTCCGACTTCATCTCTGACTCCTTGAGAGAAGAGTGGTCATTTTGGCGCTTCAAAGTCCATATGTTAAAATAGAATACATATGAATAGTCGTTCAGTGGACGGACTTCAGCGGAGGAGTGGATCCAAAAAAAGTAATAATTCTGTGTCGAAAAGCCAGGCAGCTATGCTTCGCCGGGCTGGTTCGCAAGCACCACAAAAGGTCAGCAAAAGCACTATTGTTTCCGTGCGCAAGACCGAGAAAGCTCCTGTCGTAGCAGACAGTAGCAGAATAGCAAGTGTTCGCCGCAGCTCGCGCGAGGAGCTCGAAGAACACAAGCAGCAACAAATTCAAAAGAATGCCGAACTTGCTAAGGCTCAGCAACAAGCCGAAGCACGCAAGCTTGCTCGTCGCCGCCAGCAACAGCAAGAGCAGATTGAATATAGCGAGCAAATCATGAACAAGTCCTCTAATCGAGAACTTGGTGTTATTGATAAACCAAAGAAAAAGAAGGGTTTCCTGGGGCGCAAAAAGAAAGCCGAAGAGCTTGGTCTCGAAAGAGAAGAAAGCGGCAGCGCAGCAGCAAGGGAATTTTTAGCAGATATGCATGATGTAGATGCGACAGATTTTGACGAAGTTCCAGCCAAAGAAAAGCGCAAATCCTGGAACAAGCAACAAAAGCAAGCTAGGAAGGCAGCTCGCCGCGATGCTGGACGATACAAGCAGAAGAAGCATCGTAAGTGGCCTTGGGTTTTGTTGATTATCGTAGTTATTCTTGGCGGCTGCGGCGTTTTGGCCTACAACTACATCAACGAAAAATACAAGAAAATCACTGGCGACGATAGCTCAATCCTTGGTCTTCTTTTTGCCGACGACAAAACTCCACTCCAAGCCGACGAAAAAGGTAGGACCAATATCCTAATCTTCGGCACAGAAGGATACTCGATGGATGGTTCCGATTACGACGGCGGTCTTCTAACCGACTCCATGATGATGGTCTCTATTAATCAGGATACCGGCGATATCAAAGCAATCTCGCTTCCGCGCGACCTTCACTACAAAAAAGATGCCTGTACCGCTACAGGTAAATTAAATGAGGTCTTTTATTGTCATTATTCCCAAAACGACGGTAGCGAAGAGAGTATCAAGCATTACGAAACCGAAGGCCAAGACCATCTCGCTAGCGCATTCGAAGATATTCTTGGCGTAGAGATTCACTATAAAGTCCACGTAAACTGGGGCGCCATGCTCCAAGTCGTAGATGCCCTTGGCGGTATCGACGTAGTCTTCTTATATGGTGATCAGACATGGGACGGCCCAGAGACCACGATTGAAGTCTCCGACGAACGCGGTCTTCAAGAGCAAGACGGATACACAGTCTATTTCTCTTATCCTACACAACAGGTCATTCATCTAAACGGAACTGACGCCCTTAGTGTAGCTAGGGCACGTAATGGCCATGGTGGCTATGGTGCTATTAGCGGCAACTTCTCGCGCGAGTATTTTCAGCAGAGAATAATCGCCGCCCTCGTTCAGAAAGCTAGGACTACCAACTTCGTAACCGATCTAGGTGCCGCTACAGGCCTTCTAAATGCCGTAGGCGACAATCTCCGCACAACCTTCAAAGATACCGATATCAAGACCCTTATGCGCCTCGCAAAGGAGATTAATATCAATAACATGGAGACGCTCTCTACGATCGAGAATTATGACGGAGAAGCCGCCCTCATGACTACTGGCATGGAAAATGGTATTAGCTACGTCCTCCCGGTCGGTATGACTTATGATAGAATCCACAACTTCATCCAGAAGCGTCTCTACGCCGATGGTGCGGCCGCCGAAGACGCTACAATCGCCGTATTAAACGGCACCGAAGTAGCAGGGCTTGCATCGAGTAATAAGCAAACTATCGAAGATGAAGGCTTAACCGTAGATAGCGTCGGCGACGCTCCAGACGACCTTAAGGAACAAGATGGCGTATTTATTTACCAAAATAGGGAAGACTTACCAGAAACAATCAAGAAGCTTCAGGCAATCTATCCAAACGCCACTGTTTCCTCTGAGGTTCCTGAAAGCCTCTCAGAGTACGCAGATGTAGATATCATAGTCATTATAGGAAATGGATACGCAAACTAGTTAGAGCGCGTTTTAGAGGGTCTACGGACCCTCTTTTTTGATGTCGTCCTCAGATTATAGCGGAACTAGCTTTTTCTATTGCTCTATTTTCACTTCCGTCCGTGAAAAGTTTTGCGTGAAAAGTAGTTACTTTTTCGCTGCCTATTCTAGTAGGGCGCTAGTAGTTGCGGTTTTGTAATTATCTATATCGTGCCGAGTTTCTTTTAAAGTTCTGTTGCTAGTATTTATTTTCCATAATCAGCACTCATCCAGCTTGTTTCATTTTTGACAACATTTACTCTTTCTGTTTTGAGTTGCTTTGACAATTTTTATTTTTATGTCGTGTTATTAGTTGTTATTGATTTGCTTTTTTAGATTTTTATTATGTTATATATTCACTTGTATAAATTATTTTTCCACAGGTGTGAAAATATTACAACATTTCCCTGCCTTTTTGCAATAGTCAGAGTTTTACACCATGTGGAAAAGTGCCTTCTCTCCTCTGTTATTTAGACAATTAGTAGCTGATTATGCCCTTGCAGGATTTGTTTTAGTCTTTCGTTTTGCATTCCAACTATCTCCCGAACTAGATTCGCATTATAGTAATTCTTGCCGCGCCACATACTCCCAATTCGCTTCATATATCCCCTGCCCAGCTTTGGCTCTCTTTTGATTATTTGCTCAATTTTTCTTATATCCACACCCAAGACTCTAGTCATGACTTTTCGAGAAAGCCAGACGTTCCCTAACTGTTTCTTCTCCTTCATATTCGAAGAATTATATATATCCGCCTTTTACCTTGCAAGCTATAGCTCAATACTTTTTTAAACAAAAAATAACCCCTTTCGGGGCTACTTTTATTTAGTCTTCTTTCTTCTTGATATGAAGGACGCGTTCTTTGCCTTCGCCAGTACTAAAGGTTTCAATATCTGAATAATCTTCGGAGAATTTGTGAACCGTACGGCGATCAGCAGCGTTTAGATTCAAGATTTTCTCTTGGCCAGTGCGGCGGACTTCCTGAATCCAGCGTTCGGCCTGCTGTTCAATCTTGTCTGCACGCTGACGTTTGTAATCTGCAATATCGATATTTACGCGTTTTACTTCTGCATTGCGAGCAATCAAGGTCATCGTGACAACGTGTTGCAAAGCCTTGAGATTATTTGCATTCTTACCGATAAGCAAAGAGTTCATGCTCGTGCTTGGGATAGATAGCTGAATCACATCATCCTCAATCGTAGAATAAACCGCAACATTAATACCGAAGAATGATAGCAGATCTTCTAGATACTTCGTTGCGAAGCGAATCGATTCATCAGTGTTCATAATAATTATTTCCTCCTTTTCTTATTAGAAGCGGAAATACGGGTAATATGTACACCTGAATCGGTGCTAGATTTTTTATTTTTATTGCCATAATGGCTTGATTTGGAATCTTTAGAATCGGAGTTATCGATTAGGACATCCTTAACAATCTCCGCTTCGACAGCTTCGTGAGCCTTGAGCTCTTTCAAGATCTTCTTGTCTGCAGCAGCTTCCATCTCGGAAAGCTTACTGTTCAAGGCGATCTTATTAGTTACAATTGTTACGAGGTTGTTCAAGAAGTAATACATGACTAGAGCGCCTGGAAGGTTGATCATGATAAAGAGCATCATGAATGGCATCATCATAGTAGTCTGACGCTGCGCAATAGCGTTCATCTCTTCCTGACTTGGCTCTTTGCCGCCCTTTGCAGCCTCTTTCATAATCTGGCGCATAGAACGCTGTTTCTTGCCCTTCTTGCGACTTGGATCATTCTGGCGAGCGACAATAAACTGAGCAAAGGCAGATGCGATAGCCATTACAAGAACTACAATCGAGCTAATAGCTTTGCGCTTTTTGCCTTCAGCGAAGAGACCCGTAAATTCTAGAGCTGTAACATCCAAGTGAACCTGGCCAAAGAGCTTTGGCTCAAAGTCATAGATAACACTACCCTTCTCTTCGTCGGAAGCTTCCTGGAAGGAAACAAAGTAATTTTTCTGTTTCTCAATAATCTCGTTAATGCGAGGCATTGTTCTTACAAATGGATAGGCAGAATGATTTACATTATATTTAGTCTCATTGCCCTCTTTTGTGCTAGCACAGCGAGAAACAGCAACATTATAGTCGCCAGAAACTTCACATGGGCGAACCGTAACGTTGATTGCGGTAAAGAGCGCCATGAAGATAGGAAGCTGAATCAAAACCAACAAGAAAGAACGGAATGGCTTGATATTTTTGCGCTTATAAAGATCCATCATCTGGAGAGATTCCATCTGACGGTTGCCCTTGCAGCGCTTCTTGATTTCTGCTAGCTCCGGCTGCATCTCGCGCATCATGCGAGTCTGATGAAGCTGGCGCTTAATAAGCGGCAAGGTTAGAAGTTTTACGATAACAACAAAGATAATAATGGCGAGGCCAAAGTCACCAACAAAGTTATAGATAATAAAAAGAATGTTGACGATTGGGCGAACGACTAACATATCGATCAAACTAAACATCACACATCCTTTCGTTAAACTTTTCTAATTTTATACTATTTCCGCCTCTTTAAGCAAGTCTGCAATCAGACTTTGTAGCTTCTCGAAATCCATATCCAGCACTTCTCTGTTATAGATATTAAAGATACAATCTACAGGCTTATTAATTTCTGACAACTGCGAACGAATTGCTTCGTAGACACGGCGACGAATTCGATTCCTGCCGACGGCGGATTTTAGTACTTTTTTGCTTACAACAACAGCGAAGCGCTGTTTACCTCTAGCGTTTTCAGCAAAAACTAAGGAGATACGAGATCCCCTTATGGATTTGCCATTCTGGTAAGTGTATCTTACACCACCCCGCGAATGAAAGCGGTATTTCTTGGCTAACATTAAGCTGTTAGACGAGCGCGTCCTTTAATGCGGCGGCGAGCTAGAACCTTGCGGCCATTAACGGTTGCATTGCGCTTGCGGAAGCCGTGCTCAACTTTGCGCTGACGCTTGTGCGGCTGATAAGTACGTTTTGGCATAAGTGTTATCCTGACTTTCTAATTATTGTTTTATTTAATGAATTGTGTCTATTATACTAATTTTTTCCACTTTTATCAAGAACTTTTACACAGCGCCTCCCCTGTAATAAAAGTCCTGTGGAAAACTCTAATCTGTTAGCTATAATTATTATTAGAAAATATTCCACAGGTTGCCCAAAAACTGTGGAAAAGTCGTATAATATAGGGAGTAAAGGAGGTAGAGAGATGCCAAACAACTGGCAAAGCATTCTGGACGAGATCAAAAGCCGCGTTTCTGACATGGCTTATCTCACCTATTTCCCACGCCTAAAGTTCATTTCTTTAGAGGGTGGTGTTTTGAAGCTCTCTGCTCCAAACCCTTTTATTAAGCAGCAAATCGAGAGCAAGTACCGCATGGAAGTTATTGCGTCAGTTCGATCACTTGGCCTAGAATGCGAAACTATCGAAGTCGAAATTGCTAGCTCGGAACCTGTTAATAAAACTCGCGCTGTCGAGATTGTGCCAAACGAGCCGCTTGGTAGCAATATTTCAGAAGCTAAACCAGTCGCCTTCCCTACCCCTACTTCTACCCCTGTAAAAACAGAGGCTTCGATGAAGATGCCAAAAATTCAGGCTTATACCCCAGTCCACAGCGTTCCAAACAATGTTACGCACAGCAAAAACCCACGCTTTGATACTAGCAACGACGGTCTAAATGCCGAGTATAGACTTGCAACTTACGTTATTGGCAGTAATAACGATCTTGCGGTTAGCGCTGCGCAGCAAGTGATCGAGAACCCTGGCATCCGCTTTAATCCATATTTTATATATGGTGGCGCTGGTACTGGTAAGACGCACTTGATTCAGGCGATCGGCAACGAGATCAAGATCAAGCATCCAGAGCTTAAGGTTCTTTTTGTTACGATCGAGCAGTTCTATCATGACTTCGTTGAGTCGATGCGCAAAAAGATTGACGGCTTCGCAGAAAAATACCGCAGCGTCGATGTTCTAATTATCGATGATTTCCAGTTTATCGTCGGTAAGGAAAAGAGCCAAGAAGAATTCTTCCATACTTTTAATGAACTACACAACCATAATAAACAGATCATTATTAGTAGCGACCGCTTGCCGAGCCAGATTGCAACCGTTGACCAGAGGCTCGCTTCACGCTTAATGATGGGCGTGCCAATTGACATTGGTTTTCCAGATTTTGAAACACGCTGCGCAATTGTCAAACAAAAAGCCGAACTTAAGGGCTATAGCCTAGACAACCGCACGGTAGAATTTATTGCACAGAGTGCCAAGAGTAATATTCGCGAACTTGAAGGTAACCTTAATAGGATTTTATTGCTTGCCGATGTTCGTGGTGTAGATCCTAGCGAACTCGTCGACGACTCCATGGATACCCCTTCAGAGAACACTTTTGCTCCATCCATGAAACAGCGCGCAATTAATCCTCGCACCGTAATCGACACAGTCGCGAAATACTATGGCCTTGACGCCAATGATTTGCTCGGAAAGAGTCGTCTGAAAGATATTAAGACCGCTCGTCAGATTGCGATGTATATCATGAACGAGGAGCTTTCTCTCAGCACGGTTCGTATCGGCCAAGAGTTTAGCAAGGATCACACGACTATCATGCATGGCATTAAGGTTGTAAAAGAAAATTTGAAAACCGATTTTAATCTTCGTTCACAAATGACTGAGTTGAGGGATAAAATTTATGGCTAATCTTTTCTCTTTCTCTACCCCTTTAGATAGTTATTTGGCCTGTGGAAAACTTGTGCAAAATCCTGTTAAAAAGTCTGTTGAAACTATGTTCGAAAAAGTTGTGGAAAAGCGCAAAATGTTTAAAAACCAAAACTCAAACGGTGCAAAAACTCACAAGTTATCTACTTTTAAACAAATATTCACAAATAAATTGAACAAGATTTGCACGTGCGGGCTTTCTAATTCTTATCTTAAAATCCCGAGTTTTCCACTTTTTCCACATAGAACTATTACTACTATTACTACATTTAAATAATAAGAAAGAAAAAAGGAAGGAGTTTGTATTATGGAAGTTGAAGTTTCTCAAAGCAGAATAGCAAAAGCACTAAATAACGTAAGTAAAGTAGCAGCCAGTACGAGAGCTGGTCTACCAATTCTAAGTAATGTTCTTTTAAGAGCAAGTGAGAATATTCTTAGCTTAACAGCAACCAATCTAGAGATTGCAGTAGTTGAATATGTAAATGCCAAATCTATCTCTAATGGAACACTTACTGTACCGGCAAAGCTTTTAGCAGATTTTGTATCTAATCTACCTAAAGACGATGTTAATCTAAAAGCTAATGGTGATAAGTTAGCTATTAAGTGCGGTACTTACAAGTCCACCGTTAATGGTATTTTGGCAGACGATTATCCAGAACTTCCAAGCATTAATGAGAATGAAGCACTTGGCTTTAAGATTGGAATCGAAGCTTTTAAAGATGCGGTTAGCCAGGTAATTGTAGCGGCCAGTAACGATACTTCTCGCCCTGCTCTTACGGGTGTGTATTTTAATTCTTATGAGGGCGATATTTATATTGCGGCAACCGATGGTTACCGTTTGGCGGATAGAAAATTCGTGGAAGGCGTCGATCAACAGATTAAAGCAATCGTTCCTGCTTCTACCCTTCGCGACGTGCTTGGTTTTATTAATGACAGCATGGACGAGGTCGAGATCCTTATTAGTGATTCTTTGATCAGATTTCGCTTGGGTGAGATTGAGGTTACTTCTAAGCTTATTGATGGAAGTTTTCCAGATTATAGGAAGCTTATTCCAGAGACGGCAGAATGTACGTTAGTTTTGAATAAGGCTGAGCTTTCTCGTATGACAAAGATGGCGGCGTTATTTGCGAAACAGTCTGGTGGTTCGGTAGTTTGTGAAGCAAATCAGGAAAAACAGAATTTTGCAGTTTGCGCAGTTGCTAGCGAACTTGGTGAAAACGTTTCCTCTATTGATACGAGTGTGGAAAAAGATGCTAAGGTTACGCTAAATTCTCGCTACGTTCTTGATGCACTAAATGCAATTGCGGATACGGAGGTAAAGTTTAGCTTTTCTGGCAAACTCGCCCCTATCGTTCTCAGGAACAACAAAGGTAATGATTATACGCATATTATTATGCCACTTAAGAGCTAATGAATAAGGTTGTCGGGGTAAAACTTAAAAATTTTCGCTGTCATGAAGATTTTGAGCTGAGTTGTAATCGATCTACAACTTTAATTGTAGGTGAAAACGGCTCAGGAAAAACTTCGGTACTCGAGGCAATTTATCTTGCGCTTAGGGGAAAATCCTTTAAAGGGGTGGATCGAGAGATTTTGCGAAGGGGCGCGGAATTTTACCGCGCAGAGATTTTTTTGTCCGATGCGCAAACGGTTGTAATTCGTTTTGATGGCGTGAAGAAAAGTTTTGAAGTTGATTCGAAAAAGAGTCTGCGATTACCGAAGAAAAATAGATATCCTGTTGTGCTCTTTGAGCCAGATGATCTTTATCTAGTTGGCTCTTCTCCGTCGAGGCGGCGTGATTATTTTGATGACTTTTTTAAACAGTTGGATGATAACTACGGGACAAGCCTTAGTAAATATACGAAAGCTTTGAAACAAAGAAACGATTTACTAAAAAACGAGAATGTTTCTGAGGATGATTTGTTTTCTTGGAATGTGCTCTGCGCGCATTATGGAACAGAGGTTTTGAAGAGGAGAATTACTGGTCTAGCGAAAATCAATGAGGCTCTTACGGATAACTATAGAAGTATTGCGAAAAACGAAGATGTTTGTCGCTTGGATTATCTGGGCGATTTGGATTGTGATGAAAATAAATATATCGCTATTCTTGAGAGAAATTTTGAACGCGACAGGATGTTGGGCTATTCGAGCTACGGAATTCATAGAGATGATTTTGAATTTGTGTTTAATAATGAGCGAGCGGATGGATCGGCGTCGCGTGGCGAAATCAGGAGTATGATTTTGGCACTCAAGTTTATTGAGGCTCAGGTACTAGAGAAAGAAACTGGCAAGATGCCAGTAGTGCTACTGGATGATATTTTTTCAGAGCTTGATAGTTCGAGACAGCAACATCTGATTGATAACTTCAAGAAATACCAGATGGTTGTAACGAGCACAGATGGGCTTAAGGGGATGGAAGTTCAGGCTAAATTATAAGCCGCTTAGTCACCCCGCCCTACTTTTAATAATGGCCTTAATTGGCCATTATTTTGTGTTCTGAGGCTTGCTAATAATAAACACGTAAAAGTATTGCACATATGTTAAAAACTTTTGTGGAAAAATAGTTTTACTTATTTTTTACAATACAATTTGTAATTTACTTTATTTTTACAACGATTTTTGATTTTTAATCTAAGGCGTAATAATTGGAGCTTTTGTAAAGATTTTAGAACATAAAAAATAGGCAGATTCCTGTGCAAAAAGCTGTGGAAAACTGCCTATTTTGTGGAAAAGTCAGGACTTTTAACATATAGCTTAACAGGGGTAAGTGTAAGTTTTGCCCTGTGGAAAAGTCTATATAAGGATGACTTTTTGTGTATTTTGCTAATATATTCTCTACTGTCCAGTGAATGAGTTGACGGTATTTAGAATGTCATCGGGAACATTCGGCGTGTTTGCTTTAGTGAGGATTGGCTGTGGAGTCGAAACAAGCTTCCAACTTTCCCCGCTCTTTGCTATAAGGACAAGGTACTTGCCGTTTAGGAGCTTGGTGTTTTTATTATAGGCGCTATAGACGGCGAGATAATACTTGTCTGATAGACTCTGGCCAGAGATATAGGTCATTCCATTGCCACTAAAACTGTCTTTAATGAAAGTTTCTGGATCATTGGAGCTAGAGCTCTTAGGATTTGCAAAGGCATTTGTGATATTGAAATTGATATCTAGATCAATTAGAGAGACGTCTTCGAAGTTTTTGAGGCGCGCGATAGCAACATCGAGATATTCGTAATCTGTCTTGATATTGATTTTTAGACCTTCGGATTTTATTGGGTCATCGAATGAATAGCCGATAGAATAAAAGCGGTTATTAATTGGCAGGTGTTTAATAATTGGGTATTTCTTTTGAATGACAACACCGGCAGCATTAAGAGATTTACCGACTACGCCTTCGGCGGCGGCGAATTGGGCTTGGTGGCCATTTATGAATTCTTCGCCTTCGGCATCATTAGCGACTAGGACGGCGCCAATATATGGCTGGTCGACACTAATCGTAAAATCTCCCGAGAAACTGTCGAAATGATCACATGAAGCTTCGACGTGATAGTTTCCTGGTTCAAGATAGATTTTGCCGTTATTCTTGATCTCTATGCCATTTGCGATAACTTTGGCATGGAAAGGCGCAATTTTAACTTCCACGCCGACTTTGCCGGCGCGAAAGATTGCGATAATGACGGAATATAGCAAGATGACTGCAAAAACTGCGGCGACAATGCCGATGATGAGGAGTTTTTGTTTTGTCTTTTTGTTCTCTATTGTTGCCATGTTTTGCCCTGCCTTTTTAGTTTGCGAGTAGTCCGCCTGCGGTTGTTGCGCGAGTGCCGGTTGTGTTCTGTGGGTTGTAATTTGGATTGCGATACCAACGAACAATTGCACCATTGCCAACTAGCGGGCTTTCTGTGCCTGCCATCGGTGCGCGCGCGGAAGATTCGCCGTACGAGGCAGAAGCGATTACGCTATCGAAGCCTGGGATTTCGCCTACATAGATCCAAGTGTGACCATTCGAGAAGGCAACATCACCAGCTTGTAAGATGTTTGTATCGACGGTTGTGCTTTCGTTGGCGTTTAGGAGGGTCCAGCCATTTTCTTGTACCCATTGCTCTTGCCTACCGGTAGCACCAGATGGATTGGTATTGTAATCTGAGGCAACGCCAGAGTTTTGCATCAAAATAGTCACGAAGCCACCACAGTCGATGCCCGGAACGCCAAAGACGGAACCGCCGACGTAGCGACCTTCGGATTGCGACTGTGTAACAGCCTCGGCGTAGGCTGGCATGCGATCTACGTATGGAGCTGGGTGATAAGTTGGCCAGGCATAAGATAGAACGAGCTCTTGGAAGTTGCCGCTTACGCTACAGAGGCCAGAGCCAGCACTACTAACTGCATCATAAATGAGCTCGGCGAAAAGTTTTGCACCTTCGGCATTTGGATGTACGTTATCACTGGCAAGGTATTTTCCTGGATCTTCAGAAACAGCCTCGTTCCAGTCGGCAAGGATGATATTGGAATTAGACTTTGCTAGTTCTCTGAATAGCTCGTTGTTTTGCTCGTATCCAGCTGGGCCATAGTTTGTAACGAGAACAATTGTGCGACTGTTTCCCGTAACGGCAAGCAAGTTATTAATATCGTTTTGATTGATTGCCGGCGCAGAGTTGTTGGTACCAAGTGCAAAAACAACTACGTCTTTCAAATCCATGTTTTGGGCTTCTCGGATGCCTTCATTCCATGGGCGGCTAACGCGAGCATTGATTTGATCGTCGGCAATATCTGTGAATTTAGCTTTCAACTCCCCTGTTGCGCCAACAGTGATTGAGTCGCCAATAATACTGACGTTTTTGCCAGAGCCGGAGCTTGCGCTAACAGCTACGCCGTGACCGCTGTATTCGTCGTAAGTTTCGCGGGCAAACTGGCGACGCTTGCTGGTTCCCTGATATAGGAGACCCATATATGGTCCATAAAGAGTAATTGGGTCGTTACCGTTAACAGCGCGCTCAAAAGTTGTAAGGAAGATTTCTGCGGCGAGCTCTGGGTTGTTAGCTTCTTTGATAGCATCGACCCAAGCGTCATCGACTGGAGACATGAGGAAATCTAGCTCGACGGTGATAATATGATCGAGGTCGTCTTCTGGAATGAGCTCCTCTGCTCCTGCGTGCCAGTATTCTGAGCTAGTGTATTGGCCAAGACCTTCTTGCTCCATGATGGCCCAAAGATCTGGGCGGCGTGGACCCCACTGGAAAATACCCCAATAAGAGCCGTTACTCGAACGGGTTGGCGTAAGGCCGGATTCTGCCATGCCGTTACCAACAATACCGGCAACCTGTGCATCACTAAAACCTTTATCGATGAAGTAGTTCCAGATTTTTTCTTTTACGTTGTCGCCAGGAAGACGAGTTGAGGATCCACAAGCGTCGGCGGAGCCATCAGGGTTGTAGTAGTAGATACCCTGTGAGCCGAAGTAATCGATAACACTTTCGTCTGGAAGGACGGCGAAGCATGGTTGCAAGATAAGAATCGAAGCAATAAAAGAACTGGCGATGACTTTCGCAAAAATTCCGAAGTTTAGTTTTTTGATGAAGCTTAGCATGATATTGTCGCCTCTCTGTTTGTTGCAAAGAAGATGTATTTGTTTGCATTGTTATCTGCTGTGGTATTTGGAGTTTCGACAAATTCTTTGCTCTCTAGCGGACTGAGATCTGTTTGTGGTTGCTCAATATATCCATAGCGGGTGCTTGGATCGTAATTTGCGAGCATGGTGGAGTATTCTGCGAACTCAAGCAAGAAAGCGATGTCTTCTTCAGTGTTGCCACTAATGCGCGCGAGGGTGCCTTCGAAGGAAGTATCGATTGGGTGATCTTTTTCGTATTGCTGGCGATATTCGGCGACTGGGTTGTCGCTGTCTTCACCGTTCATAGTCTCAAGGATACGCATATCTTCGACGTAGCGCTGATAATACTTAAACTCGCCATCCCAGTAAGGGTTACTTGAAGAGTTGACACAGTTCTCGCCTGTTGACCAGCCGGCATTCATAGTATCCTCGACGACGTTTACTAGATCTTGAACATCGTTTAAGATTGGTAAGTTGTTTACAACGATATTGCCAGATTGAAGTGCGTTCATGATGTTTGCATCTTTGACGCCCCATGGAGATTCGCGGTCGGCACAGAAAGTAATGAATTTTGCGAGGTTGGAATCTTCTTTAATTTTGCCGTTTTCGTCAAGGTTGTAACTTACAACGTATTCGTAGTTTGGATCGTCTGGAGTTATGTCTACAGTGGAATAATCTGAAGCGACGATTGGGTTGCCGTACATATCACAGACGGTGCCTGGAAGATTTTCGCATTCCTGGTTTTGCGATGTGTATTGGAGTGTGTCTACGAATGCAGAAGCATTTGAGCCAAGAGTTTTGGTTGCAGAATTCCTGACGGTACCCACGAAGCTTGCGACCATGTTCGGAATATTGGTTGTGTAGCTTAGGAAGGCAAATTTGCTGACGAGGCTTCCGAGGAAGGTGTTTGGACTAGAAATGTCTAGTGGGCTACGATTCATGCGATCAAGCTCGGCTTCCTGTGCATTTGCAAGAGCGAGCTCGTAGTTCTGGCGAGAAACTTGTTCTTGAGAGGCTGGCATGAGTGCACTACCCTCTTGTGCGAGCTGGGCGTTTGCATTAAAGCCGCCAACCGTGAATAGTTCGCCCGCTTCGATGCCGGTGTAAGCTTCGAAGACGTTGGTTGCAAAAATCTTGATGAGTTTTGGCATGATTGCGTTTACAACTAGTGCAACAATACCAGTAAGCGCGACACCGCCAACAACTTGGGCTGATATGCCAATAACAACCTTTGCAAGTGAGCCGCCTGGGACGCCAGCTGTAGCTAGCGACATAACTGCGCCGGCAGCCTGAACGCCTTCGCAGACAACATTGCTTGAGCCTGTAAAGAAAGCTACTCTTGCGGCGGCATGAGAAATAGCGTTGACGCCAAATGGATCAGCGTCTTGCATATTGACGGCAGTATTACCAAGGATAAGTTTTGCGCCGGTCGCTTCGAGCATGGAGCCAGAAACTTGTTTGGTTTGTGTATTGCCGTTTTCGTCTACGTAATCAATATTACTAATTCTGTTTTCGGTGAATTTGTTGAGGGCTTCGTTGATTGCGGAAGTGTTGCCCTCGCCTGCCATGGTTTTGCTAATTGGTTCCATGAAGCCCAAGAAATACGCGATGGATTCATATATCTGGTAAGCCATGGCGGTTACGGAAGCCATATTAGCGATGCGGAGTGCTGTACAGACTGGCACGCCTAAGGTTGAAACTTTGCCTGCAATACCAGTAACCATGGCACGAGCTTTGGCTTCGGCAGTGTCGCCAGCCATGTTTTTAGTCTGAAGGTCTTCGCCGTTTTTGTAGGTTTCTTCTTCGCCAGTCTCTTCATTGATGCGCTTACCCGCGCTGTTAATGCTGGTGTCGGTGCCAGTTACGTGCTCGTTGATTGTGTCTTCGAAATTAGTTTTGTCCGCTTCGGTATCTCCCGTGGATCGGAATTGGTCAAGAATATCTCGCGTTGCTCCTCGCCGTTTATAGAAACGTTCGGCTGTATCGTCAAAAAAGCCCGCAATGCGCCCGCGTTTTGCCCTATAATATGCGTCCCGGAAGTTTGCATCTTGAGCAAATTTGGTTTGGAAATCTGAGGCGGTAATAATATCGTCGCCGTATTTTAAGACGGTAGATTTTGTAGATATAACCTGACCAGAAACGAATTCGCCGTTGGCATTAAGTTTGCCTACCTCGATGCCGTTGCTTGCGAGGCGCTTTTTGAGCCAAGGACTAAAGTTGGTGTATTTCTTTGTAAAGCCACTGATTTTGATCTGGTCACCGCCATCAAGAAGGTACTTAAAGAGGCGCTGGTTGCGCATGTTATAGGATGGGAATTGAAGATCTGTTGCTTCGGTAAACAAGGCGGAAATATGTGGACCAAGCATAGAGTTTGCGCCCGTTAGAAAGATTGCACCAATGATGAAGAGCGCGCAAATAAAGCCGATTGGGCTAAGGCGTTTGCCTGCTTCCTTAGCAAAGAATAAAGCCTTGCCGCCTTTGGTTTTTGGCATGCGCTTGCCTTTTACGGAGTTTTTGAACTGAGAGCTAAGTGCTTCTTTGTGATAATCTTGGTTCTCTTCTGCTTCGCGGAGAGAGTCGGAAAGGGTTTCGGAAAGAGAGCGATGAGGGCCGGTAGAAAATTGGTCTAGGCTTTGGCTAGCTTGTTCTTCGGCATCGAGAAGGTCTTGGCTGGCTTCGTAATCTTCGTCATCATCAAGATTTGGGCGCACAAAAGATGGGCGGGTAATGGCTGATTCCATCCCGTTGTAGGGATCGTTACTGGCACGATATTGCCCAATACTTGGCTTTTTGACCATTTATACTTATATTTTAAAATATTTTGACCGATTTGTCTAGAAATGACTAGAGCTTGTAACAGATAGAAACGATTAGCGAGCGCGCTTATCGTTTGGATTTGTCGTGATGAGTGATTCCTCTGTTTCGCTAGCGATAATTTGGATATGAACGTGGTTTTGACCGGCAAAGAACAACCCATGACCGACTGGGAAGTTTGCGAGACGTTTTCTCTCTTCGCTTGTTAACTTGAAGACATCGGAAAGAACATCGACTGCAGATGCGGACTGCTTGAGTAACAGCTGCATGGACGAGTTACTGACGATTGCGCGACCCATTTTACTGCTCATAAAGTCTTCAACGTCCTGAGAAATTGTAGTTAGACCGAGGAAGTACTTACGAGCGCGCTTTGCAAGGCTAAATAGGAAGCTTGCGGAATCTTCGTGCTGCATCAAGAGCCAGGCCTCATCAACGATAAGCATACGCTTGGTCTTCTTAGAACGGACAATGCTCCAGATGTGGGATAGAACGATATACATTGCAACTGGGCGAAGTTCGTCTTCAAGATCGCGAATATTAAAGACAACCATGCGGTTATTGATATCGATATTGCTCTGCTGCGAGAAGATGCCGGCAAATGTACCAGTGGTATATTTGCGTAGGCGCTGTGCTAGGCTTGGACCGTTACCACCCATGTGTAGCAAAGTATCAAACAAGTTGATAATTGTTGGTGGAGTTGCGGTATGCGTGAGCGGATCGCTTGTGATACCTGCGCGGGCATAGGTATCGATAAGAGCTTGGTCAAGATCGGCATCCTCTGCTGGAGTAAGTGGTGTGCCACCACCAAGCATGACACGGAATAGACCGTGCAAGGTTGTGATGTTAGTACGAAGCGCATCATTGGCGTCTTCGGCATCAATAACCTTTGGAAGATCGAATGGGTTAATGCGTGCATCAGAGTTAAGGCTGAGGCGAATATATGAACCGCCGACAGCATCGCAAAGGCGCTGATACTCGTTTTCTGGGTCGATAATAAGGATTTCAGTACCAATCATCATGGAGCGCAAAGCTTCGAGCTTAACGGTGAAAGATTTACCTGCACCAGACTTAGCGAAGACGACCATGTTGGCGTTTTCTAGTGTGAAGCGGTCAAAGATAACGAGACCGTTGTTATGCATGTTAACGCCATAAAGAATACCGTTTTCCTGGGTGAGGTCGGCAGACGTAAATGGGAATGTTGTCGAGATAGCGCCAGTGTTCATGTTGCGGCGAATCTGGAGCTGATCGGTGCATTGTGGCATGGTAGAGTTCATGCCCTGCTCTTGCTGTGAGGTAGCAACCTTAGAGAAGACCATCTGCTGACCAAGAATGTTTTCGATCTTGTGCTGAACAAACTGTAGTTCGTCTAGAGAATCGGCGTAAAGTGTAAAATATAGGCCGAAGCGGAAGAACTTTTCGGAACCGGTCTGGAGGCCATCGCGCAAAGCTTCGGCATCCTGGAGGGCGTGTTCTAGTTCTGGGTCACGAACTTTGCCCTTTTCTGCGTTGAGATTTAGGCTTGCTTCGAGCTGAGTAACCTTTTTGGTAAGGTTTTTCATGACGACTGTACTATCCGTTGGATAGATATACATGGAAATATCTAGAACTTCGTCGATGTTGATGATTGAGCTAAGCCAACCAGTAATAAGGCTGCGTGGGTAGCCATAGACATAAAGCGTGCGGCCGTATTTCTGACCAAGGCGGTAATAATCTCCGTGGAACTCCAATGAAGCTGGAGCAATAAAATCTCGGAGGGTTCTTGTACCGACCTCAAACGCGTTCTGGATCTCAATTTCTTCTTGTAGTTTTGATTGTGAAGCGATGTCTGCTGCGCTTAGATTTTGCTTTTTTGCCATGATTATTCTCCTTGAGCCTTTCTGATTTCGGCGATCTCTTCTGGGGTTGCCTTCTTTACATAAAGACCAGATAGCTTATTGAAGTCACCGAGTGGTTGACGGATTGCATCGTCTGGGTTGTTGAAGCTATAGAAGAGCTGGCCAAGTTCACTTGTGTTAAGGCGAACAGCATGAATTCCGATGCTATATAGACCCTGGATTACGGAATCACAGCGGTTGTTAATTTCGGTAATAGCTTTATCGTAGATGTCACGGTTAATGCGAGAAACGGTTGTGCCCTGGTTCTTAGACATAGCCTTCATGAAGTTTTTGGTCTCAGTAAGTTCCTTCTCTGCTTCTTTGGAGCTGTAGTATGGAACGATAACAAAGAAAGATTTATCCATAATGTTTGCTTCCTGAGAAAGTTCATCGATAAAGTCGATATAATCGTCCATGAGGCGGCCAAGGAGCATGTTATCTTCGTTACGGCGGAGATTTTCTAGCTTATCGATGTAAGGACGAATATCGATACGCTGAGAACGGATAAGGATTTGAATCGTAAAGTTGATGGAGTTTAGAAAGTCCTGATAAGACATTTCTACACCTTCGCGCTCATTGTTTGCCATGAGGTCGAAGTTGATAGATTTACAAGCGATAACTGCGCGGAAAGAGCCGTCCTTCATGATAACCATGGAGTCGCGAAGCTCGGAGAATTGAAGTGAGCCTTGAGTAGAACTTGGGTTCTGCTTTACCTGTTTTGGCTGCTGCTGTTGTTGTTGCTGCTGTGGCTGGTTTGGTGCGCCCGAAATAGCCTGGCCTTGCTGTGGGGCTTGGTTCGGAAAAGCTTGGCTCTGCTGTGGCATGGCAGTAGGCATTTGTTGTGGCATTTGCTGAGGCATAGCTTGCGCTTGTGGAGCGCTAAAGTTTTGTGGTCCTTGGTTTTGCATTTATCTATAACTCCTTAATGTAACGAAATGTATACTTCCCCATCACTACTGTTGTTTTGCTTTTGCGAAATGCGATTGGCTTCTTTCGCAATAGTCTCAACGGAAAGATTTTCATTGTTGGCGAGGTTCACCATGTCTGGAGAACTGGTCTGGATTGGTGCTGGATTCTGCTGCTCTGTTGATAAGCCTAGCTGTGCTGGAGCTGGAGCGGCAGGAATATTGACTGGGTTAAATTTCTCTTGCTGAGTTTCATAGTAGTCTGGAGCGCTTGGAAGCTGTGGGACTTTGGAGAAAGCCGTGCTTGGCAAAACTGGCTCTTGTTTCTGAGCTGGTTCGGCAGTAGCTGGGCCAAAGCTTGCAACGGATGGCTGAGCTGGTGTGCTATGAGAAATAGAAGCGTTTTGTGCTTTTAGGTTATGAGAGTTATCGATAGCATTGCGCATTTGCTCTACTAGAGCTTGATGGCGAGAAGCGTTGTTGTTATCCAAAGTATTGTTTAGGTTTGTGCTCTTGTCTGCATCATAAATATCCACGATGCTGTCTGCTTCGGCGTAAATTTCGTCATTGAATGGCAAATTTGGGTTGTTACCCTTGATAGCATAACCTTCGGTATCGACGATATCTGCAAGGAAAGATAGACGGCGCATGGCTTCTGCCTGAGAGAAACCTTTGGTGCGATCTTCTTCGACTTTTTTTGGTGCAGCAATCTCGATAGTGGTTTCGGACTGCCCTGGCATCCAGATGCGTTTGTTGTTCTTGAAAAGGAAAGAAATTTTGGCGGCAAGATAGGTTTCCATTGGCTGATCTTTCTTGATTGGAAGTGCCAAAACAAGCAAAAAGATTATTGGTGGAATGACAATTACGATAAGACCAATAAATATCTGGGCTAATAAATAACCCACTCCAATTAATGCGGCGACGATAATAAGATAGATGAACTGACGTATATTAAAAGGACCCAAAATCTTATCATCGGTTTCGACGTCTTGTGGAACCGTATGCACAGCCATATATGCCTATATTTTAACATAATCCACTATATTTTTACAGCATGAGCGTTTTTGTGAAATGGCTCGAAAGCAACAAAAAATCCCTCTGTTATAGAGGGATTTTTGAATGCAATTTAATTGTCTGGACTGAGTACGCCGACAAGCTTTGCGACAGTTGGGTTCATACCACTTCTCATCGAGCTGTTCGAGCGAGACTGTAGTTCCTCGATTGCATGGTTCTTTGTGAGTAATTCGATAAGGGTCGTACTCATGGCCTCGTGGCGTAGGACGCCTTTATCGTCGCGATAAGTAATATCGTGTACTCTACCATCGACAGCAGCAAGCATGCGGCTGAGTGTTAGGATTGCAGTAGACTTTGATGTAGAGAGCTGTTTTGCGCTCATACCACCAACGATTTCCGAAACGTATTCGTAAGCAGCTTGCTTATTCTCTGCGGTCTTGAAGTAATCATTCTGACGTGCCGCGAGAGCCTGAATAGATGCAGCGTCTGCGCCATCTTCGATCTTGCCCATATCGAAACCGTTTGTAACAAGACGGAGAGCGTTATTGAGAAGTTCACCATCCATTTCGCCGGACGAGATACTACCGCGGATATCCTTCGTATCAAAGAAGAAGTCGCTGTTCTCAAGAACACCACTTTGTTTGTATTTGAGAAGCTGTTTGAAGACGGTGCGGTCTTGAGTTTTGACGAGACCTTTATTCTTTTCATCCTTAACAAGGAAGGAGCGTCCGACTTTGCTATATGCGCCGTCGTCGCGGTCACCAGCTAGCCTGCGGTTCTGGATAAAGTCTTCGAAGCTAATGTAGCCTTCGATTTCGACACCCTGATCGTGCATAGAACGACGAATGTTGTTAGCCTTTGACCAGAGAGCGACTGGCTCGTTTTCTGACTTCAAGGACATGACACTATCTACAAGGTGCTTCTGAGCAGTCATAAGTTTGAGGTCCTGAGGGTTGCCAAGATCGCCACTATCCTTGATGTTGCCGCTATAGTTGCGCAAGATTTCCATGATATCGCCATGGTCACCACGCCTTGAGATTTCTGGCAAAGCTGCATCGAAGATTGTGTAGTCAATATTGGCAACGTTTGCTTTGTACTGTTCGAGCTCGGCTGCAGTGAGGTTGCGTACAGATGAACCTTCGCCTTGGCGACCAAGAGTCTTCTCTACTTCGTCGATAATACCGCGACCGGCGCGAGTTTCTGCGAAGCGATCAGCATGGCGTTTGACAGAGTCGGAGTCAACCTTACGGCGGTCAGCAATAGCGTCGGAAATTAGGATACTACGAGCATGTTCGAAGCCTGCGGCATCGCCTGGATGAATACCAAAGCTTTCTGCGACCATGTTGCGAATGCGTAGAGATTCGTTGCTGAGGTTGCCTGCTGCGTCGCCTTTGTCTTCAAGACTTTCGCGAATTCTAGTAGCAGCGCCAGAAGCGTTCTTGTGCGCGACATCATTGCGGTGAGCCTGAGCAATAGCCTTTCTAGTAACGTCTTCCTGGAGATGAGAGTTAACTTGACGGACAATATTGCGATAACCTGCAGCAACTTCGTTTTCGGCAAGGCCACTATCCATCTTGGTGTCAAATTCCATTCTTTCGTTGGCATTGTTGAGCTTGTTTTCTTGCATGATGTAATACGTAGCGGCACGGCGGTTATAGCGACCGTTGCGGTTGCGAGCATTGCGATAGTAACTTGCTTCGCCGTTCTCTTTTGCGGTGCGTTCATGAAGCGCGGTATCAACAGTAAGCTCGTTGCGGCGGCGTTCGAGGTATTGAGCTAGACGGTTGTGTGGCATACCAGCGCCACGGCCAAGGCCTGAGCGTTGACGTGCGAGAGTGTTTCTGCGCCTTGCTTCGGCGAAACGACCGAAGGAGGTAGTAGCTGGTTTGGTTGTCTTGTTGATAATGTCGCTGATCTTGCCAAGGATAGTACCAGACATACGCATGAGCGAGATAGAAGTAAATAGAGGTAGAATCTGGATTGCAAAACCAAGTACGAGCTGAAGTTCGTATCTTTCGTCGTCGACATTTGCAGATGTCATGACGACGAAACCTGCAAGGTGGGATGCACCATACATAACGGCAAACATTGGGAAGAAAATGAGCATGCGTAGGAGTAAAGCGTACCACTTCTTTGCCCACGATTCGGTATTAGGTAAGGCGTAAGCAATGATAGCAAGTGGCGATACCATGGTTAATAGATAGATAAGGGCCTGACGTGCAGCCATGGTTGCGATTGCACTAATAACAGCAAGAGCGCCAGTAAGAAGAATTGGAAGGATTAGCCACATAATACCAGTGAAGCCACCAGTTTGAGATAGAACGGCGGTGCCGGCTACAACAGTTGCAACACCGATACCAAGAATCTTAGAAACAAGTGCACTAGCATTAACGGCGCTTTCTGTATTAATAGTACCGTCTGCGATAGCTTGTGTCTCGATAGAAGCAAAGAAATCCTTTAGTCCGTGACCAAGGATATTACTTAGATCTACGGCAACTTGGCATAGTAGATAGCTAAGGTTTGCGGCAATAGCAATAATAACTAGGCGTGGAAGTGCCCTTTTGATGCCGTAATTGTTGATGCCAAAACCAGTAATTTGAGACAAAATACAGATAAGAAGCACAACAATAAAGAGGCTGTTTGTGATGGTACGGAAATAATTCCAAACGATTCTAAATGGTGCGTTTTCCTCTGTTGGCAGAGGGTCTACTTTGATTAAGTATTCAAGAAGGCCATATGCGCCATCGATAAGATTTGCAAGAGTACCAGTGCCCTGGCAGATAAACCAGGCCTGACCACCAGCTTGTTTGCTACAGCTTTTTGGATCTTCTGTACCATTTGACTCTACGGTAGTCGTAGTGTTGTCTTCTGGAGTAGTAACTGCTGGAGTGTCTGGCGTAGGATTTGTAGGGGCTGGGTCGGCAAAAACTGGGGCGCTTAAGCTAAAAACGCCAAGCAACATAGCGAAAACGGAAAGAATGGCACCTCGCCAAAACTTCTTCATAATGCGTTTAATTATAGCACACTTAAGCGATTTAGTCAAGGTCAATCGCATATAATATATGGTGCTAGTCCTACCCTTTCTTACGTTTTTAATTATATCAATTTGGTATCATTTTTGCTTATGTTTGCAGGTTTGCTAAAAAAGTGTGCACCGTGATAATATATTACTAAGCTTAATAGGAGAGGTTTGTGATAAAGAAGCAGTCGACCAAAGAGTCGAATAAGTTTGGTAGTGTAAAAAAGAAATTTTTTGCGTTGGCCATTATGATGGCTGTTTTCTCTTCTCTTTTTGTAGGTTATACGAATGTATATGCTGATCCAGCTGCTTCTGGCTCTGGTTCGTCTAGTACTTCTGGTTCCGGCTCATCTTGCGAGACTGGCATCTTGCCAGACAAATGGTGTAATGAAACAGATGGTATCGAAAATATGATAAAAGACATCGCAGGCATCCTCACTGCCCTTATCTTTATTGCTGGTACTGGTTTTATCGTTTATTCTGGCTTTATATGGGCAACAGCTGGAGATAATGCTTCTCGTGTCGCTACAGCCAAGAAGCGTATCTTGGAGGTTGTGATTGGTTTGGTTTTCTTTATGCTGATTAATATATTAATTCAATTCTTGATAGGTGATTAAGGATGGTAGGAATGAAGAAGATTTTAGCCTCATTATTAATAATAGTAACTGCTGCTTTTGGCATTGTTAATTTCTCTGCTCCCGCTGTAGCTGCGCCTATTGATTGTAATCCTACTTCCGTCCTTGGAATTAATAGATGGTGCAATGGTCTGGATGATAATTTTAAGACAGATGGTGGATTGAAGAAATTTGTAGTCGGTCTCGCTATCAATATTTTGGATATGCTTCTTGGTATCGCTAACTATGTAGCTGTCATTATGGTAATGTATGGCGGTTTCTTATATTTGACGGCTGGAAGTAACGAGCAGCAAGTCGGTAAAGGCAAGAAAGTGATTACTAACGCTGCGATCGGTGTCGCAATTATGACCGCTGCATCGGCAATTATCGGTATTATTCGTGAAGTATCTGACTGGTTCTCTTCTTCCGCCAAGTCAGGTTTTGCTTCGATTGCGAACAAAGCTTTCATTTGGGCCGGTCTTTTGGCGATTCTTATGATTATCTGGGGTGCGATTCAGTATTCTACTAGTGCCGGTGATCCTGGTAAGATTCAGAAGTCCAAGAAGACAATTATTAATTCTGTAATTGGTGTTGTTATTGTTATCTTGGCGGCCTCTATTGTGAACCTAGTAATTAATCAGACGAAAGGTTTGTAGTATGAAAAAGATTATTTCTAAAGTAATTATTGTACTTGGTTTTGTAGCCCTACTTCTTGTGCCACAGCAATGCTTTGCATCGGGCGGCAATATCAAGATTACCGTTGATCCTAAAACATGTACTAATTCTAAAGGATGCGAAGGCTACGATGGTGGTGGCCATATTGGCAATGTCGAGAATCTAGTGAAGACTATTATTGGTTGGGCTTCTCTAGTTGTAGGTCTTGCTTCGGTTGGCTTTATTATTTGGGGTGGCGTGATGTACTCTGCTGCATTTGGTGATCCGAGCAAGATTCAGAAGGCTAAGATGATTATTATTTCTGCAATCATCGGCCTTGTAATCGCTTTGATTTCTGGCTTTATCGTAACAGTAGTGTTAAATGGGCTTGGAATATAAGGAGATAGATGCAATGAATCATATTTTTACTACTTTTGGTGTTGATGGTGCTGATCCTTGTGATGTTGATCCAAACTGTCATGCAATTGATGATCCTGAAGGTTTCTTGAGCACTACTGCGCAGAATATTATTAACATTCTTCTTATTGCGGCTGGCGTTGTTGCGGCTATTGCTATTATTTATGGTGGTGTTTCGATGATGACTGCTGCCGGCGATCCAGGCAAGATCACTAAGGGCAAGAAAGCAGTCTTTGGGGGCGTTATTGGTCTAATTATTGTTCTCTTGGCTGGTGCGATTGTTAATTTCGTACTCAAGAATATCTAGTTAGTTTTTAGCATTTTTATTTTTTGGGTTTTATGTTATATTTTTAGTAACTACTCTAAAATAATTAAAGGAGAAAAATGAATAAGATTAAAAAAGCTTTGATGGTTCTTGCCCTCACAGTGCTTAGCGGTTTGGCAATTGCTGCGCCAATCTTCGCTGCTGGTAATGGTCTCTGCGATGGTCGTTACAACCTAATCGCATCCGACAAGGCATCTAATGACTTTACCGTTTCTTGTGGATCACAGTATGTTTCCGCAGAAACTGCAAGCCTATTGAATGTTAACAATAAGAAGGCTGGTCCTGTTAACTTCTATGGTAAGTCTCAGTCTGACTGTGCTCGCCTTGGTACTATTCTAAGCGCAAGCGACCCTTGCTCTGCAACCGATCTTAACTCTACAATTCGTACTATCATCAACGGTATTACATTCGTAGTTGGTCTTATCGCAGTCATTATGATCATCATTGGTGGTATCTTCTACGCTATCTCCGCTGGCGATCCAGGTAAGGTCAAGAAAGCTAAGGATACTATCATGTATGGTATCATCGGTCTTATCGTTGCTCTTCTCGCCTTTGCGATTATCAACTTCGTGCTTCAGATGGTACAGGGCTAATTAGAAAAGCTTAATGAAACCGCCAGAAATGGCGGTTTTTTGTTAAAGCTTATGAATGATACTGATTAGTAGTTATGGTATAATATTTTTAAGAATATAAAAGGAAGTGTAAATTGAGTAACTCTATTGTTTTGAGATTGCTTTCTGGCTTTGGTGATGCAAAAACGAAAGTCAATGAAGGCATTGAGGCAGTTGATCCAGGTTCCTCTACCCCAGGTTCTGGAGATCTATATAGCGACGTTCAAAGAATCCTCGGCTATGTATTTATGGTCGTTGGCATTGTGGCAGTCATTATGATTATCTATGGTGGTGTCTTGATGCTTATTTCTATGGGCGATCCGGGCAAGAATAAGAAGGCCCGTGATACCATTATCTATGGTATTATTGGTTTAATAATCGTGCTCTTGTCTTGGGCGATTGTAAATTTTGTACTATCTTTGTTCAATTAAGGAGAAAAAATGAAAGTAATGAAAAAAATTGGTTATTATCTAGCTGCAGTTCTTTGTATGGGTTTTGTAGCTTTTGCTGCTAACGAATTGCATCCGGATGCTTACGCAGCAGTAAACAAAGATTGTTCTACTGAGACTTCTCCTGCTCGTATTGCAAAGTGTGGTACTTGTAAGACTCAGTCTAATGACGATGCCGCCTACCAAGATTGTATGGATGGCAAGAACGAAAAGAATGATCTTTATGGAAATGTTCGTACGATTATTAACTGGATTGTAATGGTCGTTGGCATCGTTGCTGTAATTATGATTATTCTCGGCGGTATCTTCTATGTAATCTCTGCTGGCGATCCTGGAAAGATCAAGAAAGCAAAGGATACGATTCTTTATGGCATCATTGGTCTAGTTATTGTTCTTCTCGCCTTCGCAATCGTAAACTTTGTTTTGGGTATTTTGGAATAAATGAAGAAGTTTCTACTTAGTTTAGCCGCAATCGTTTTGACTATTACTGGTAGCTTGGCTGTTACGGCTCCTTGTTTTGCAGGTTCTGACGAAACTAAAAGAGCTGCTTGTGAAGCCGCTTACGGGTCTTCTGGTGCTGAATTTAATAAATGTATGTCAGGTGACACCGATGGCGTTTTGGGTAAGGTTAAAGAGGTTCTAAACGTTGTCTTCCTAGTAGTTGGCATCTTGGCAGTTATTATGATCATTGTGGGTGGCGTATTTATGATGATATCTGCTGGCGATCCTGGTAAGATTAAGCGAGCTAAGGATACTATTATATATAGCGTAATTGGTCTTATTATTACCCTTCTAGCCTTCGCGATTGTTAACTTCGTAGTTGGAATGTTCTAGAAAAAAAGAAGCCTTCGGGCTTCTTTTTTGTTGGTCTAATAATATGTTGCAGGCATAAAAATAACTGCCCTTTCGGACAGTTATTTGCTTTTATAGATCCTAGTTGATTGGGATTCTGGTTGGAGCTGCAACCTTTTCCTTTTCGAAGGAGATGGTTAGAACACCGTCTTTTAGGATAGCTTCTACGCCATTCTCTTTGACCTGGACTGGAAGAGCGATGGTGCGGCTAAATTCGCCCCAGTAGCATTCCTGAATGTGCCACTGAGTAGCCTTGTCGTCTTCTCCGCTATTAAGAACACCAGAAATTGTTAGGATATTATCGTTGATAGAAACGTCAAGATCTTTTCTTTCGATACCGGCAGTGCGGGCCTTGATGATTAGTTTGTCAGCGGTTTCGTAAACATCGACTGCAAGCTGACCTGGGAGCTGATCGTCGTCATCCCATTCGTCATCTTCTTCAGTTTCTTCAATAACTTGCTCTTCTTCTGCTGGAGTGTCGTCGGGGACTTCCACAGGTTCCTCTTCGGCGGTCAAAGCAGATACGCCATCTTCTTGCAAGAAAGCGGCGGCAAGCTCATCATCTAAGCTCATTTCGTCTTGTTTTCGAGCCATAATAAATTTTTTCCTCCACTATTACACTCTTAAGCTTTATTATATGGGGCTTTTTCTCTAAAATCAAGATATAAAGAGGAGGTGTTGTGAAAAATACAATAAGATATGTCTTGTCGAACACATTTTGTCCTTTATTCTGTTTGAATTGCGGTAAATGCGGTGATATTTTGTGTGATTGTTGTAAGAAAAACATGAGTCTTGGCTATGGCAAGTGTCTAAAATGTGGCAAGGTTTTGAATGATGGTTTTTGTTCTGTTTGTGGTCTGCCCTTCCGCTTTCAATTCTGTTTAGGCGAAAGACGTGGCGTTTTGAAAGAATTGATTTCGGAATTTAAATATAATTCGAACAAGGCGGCCGGAGCGAAGCTTGTAGAATTAATTGGGGAGTTAGTTGAGTTCGATAAGGATGCTATTATTGTGCCGCTTCCAACGATTATGAAGCACGTGCGTGAGCGCGGCTTTGGTCAGACTGAATGACTGGCTAAGAGACTTAGGGAAGCTAACGGATGTAAGGCATTAAATTTGCTCACAAGGGCTAAAAATACGGTTCAAGTTGGTGCAAGTTCGGATCAAAGAAAACTTCAGGCTGCGGAGGCCTATAGGCTTGCTGGGTGCATTGATCGAGACAAGCAGTATGTGTTGCTAGACGATGTATGGACGACAGGAAGCTCCATGATGGCTGCTGCGGAGTTGTTTAGACGCGTGGGCGCGAATAATGTCTCTGCTCTTCTGCTAGCGCGCACGATTTAAGAAACAACAAAAAACCGCCCTTTCGGACGGTTTGGTTTTCGTATTATTGACTTACGCTTCCGATTGCGCCAATTACAAAGTTGATAATTGCATAGGCTAGGATTGCGATGATAAGGCCGATAATTGCGTAGATGATTGTGTTCTTAGCGGCTGTAACCTTGGATGCGTCGCCACCAGATAGAACATAGCGAAGACCGCCGTAGATGAGCATGATAACGGAAATGATACCAACGGCGTAAAGGACAGTGTTAGTAAGATTATTAAAGACGCCATCGACGCCAACTAGTTCAGATGGCATGCCGTTTGCTTTTGCGGTTTCTGCACCAGCCTGTGCTGGGTTATCGTTGCCAGAGATATTTGTAATATCTAGAGCCATTACACTACCGGCTGATAGTACGATAGCGGTAGCAATACCAGTTACAATTAGCCCTGCTTTTTTTGCGATTTGCTTCATTTTGTCTTAAAACTTTCCTTATAAGTTGCATAAATTATAGCATATGCATTGTAATTTGTAAAATACTCTACAATTACGGACTAAGGTGTGCTAAAATAAGAGGTACTGGAGGGTTACCCAAGTGGCTGAAGGGGACGGTTTGCTAAATCGTTAGACTGGCGAAAGCTGGTGCGAGAGTTCGAATCTCTCACCCTCCGCCAAAAGATGTTCAGGTTTTCCTGGACGTTTTTTGTGGTTTAGAATTTGATAGCGCTCATGGTATAATGGATGTATTATGGGAGCAAAGAAGATAATCAATTGGGAAGCGAAGGAATATATTCCTCGCAAGAAAAATGCTTGGTGGTATGTAATTCTAGTACTTGTCGTTGCGGCTTTGATGGCGCTTGCGATTTGGATGAAAGATTGGAGCTTTGGTATCTTGATCGTAATTGGCGTAGTTGCACTTCTGCTCTACACGCTCCGCGCTCCTAGGAAGCTTCACTATACGCTTTCGAGCGATGGTCTTACCGAAGGCAATCATTTGTATAAGTTTGAAGATTTTAAATCTTTCGGTATTTTGAACGAAGATAACCATTATTCTATCGTTCTTACGCCAAAGAAACGCTTCTATCCGAGAAATAATGTCTTCTTCCCAGAGACTCAAGGCGAGGAAATTGTAGATATGTTTGGCGAAAATCTACCAATGGAGCCTGTGAAACTTGATCTCCTTGATCATATCGTAAGGATTTTGCGAATTTAGCATAAGCGTGATAATATTAAAGGTAAGAATTTAGAGATAAAAAGGTGGGTAAAATGGATAATAATGGTGCAGCTCAGGACGAGCTACAGCAAGCAATCAACAACATCACGAACGCTTCAAAGGCTACTGAGGTAGATAGCACTGAAGCTGTTGCTCAGATTGAAGATCGTATCAAAAAAAGTTCTAACGGTAATGGTGGAAATAATGGCGGCAGAGGTAGCAAACCAGTTCCAGCTGCTCCAGTAATTCCAGCTCCTGCTGCTCCTGCAGCACCAGCTATGCCTGCTTTCATGAATAACGCTACAGCTCCACTCGGTGAGCCAGAAACAAAGGCATTCTATGGTGATCCAGATTTGGACCGTGTAAAAGCTTCTGCCCTTTCCGATCTACGCCCAATCATCGAGAAAGTTGATCTTCCAGTAGAAAAGAAATTCCTTATCTACAAGGAAATTATCGAGACAACAAACGACAAGTCTTGCATTGAGGGTGCTTATAATGCGGCAAAAGGCATCCAGGATGAAAAGGCTCGCGCCGAAGCACTTCTCTTCGTAGTTGAGTCCATCGATAGGCTTGGCGTTCAGATGCCAAAGAAATAGAGTAGTTAAAAGCCCTGAACTTAAAAAGTTTGGGGCTTTTTCTTGTCAACAAAAACCGCCCCTTTCGGAGCGGAGTTTTTGGCTTTAGTACATGCCACCCATGCCGTTGCCAGCTGGAGCTGCTGCTTCCTTTTCTGGAATATCTACCATGAGAGCGCCCATGGTGATTGCTGTAGCCGCGATGCTGGTTGCGTTCTGGACTGCTTCGCGAGTAACGCGAGCTGGATCAATGACGCCAGCTTTCTTGAGGTCGATAAGGCCTTTTTCTGGGGTCATAACGTTGATGCCCTGGCCATCCTTTGCTGCCTCTACCTGAGCGAGGAGAGCCTGGCTGTTGAGGCCGGCATTTTCCATAATCTGGACAAATGGAGCCTTGAGGGCGCGTTTCAAGATGGTTGCACCTGCATTGTCTTCTTTGATGTTCTTGCTTAGGTTTACAAGAGTTACGCCGCCACCTGGGACGATACCTTCATCAAGAGCGGCCTTAGTTGCCGCAACAGCGTCATCGACACGATATTTCTTTTCGTCGATTTCGGTTTCAGTTGCACCACCAACCTTGATAATAGCGACACGGCCTGCGAGTGCAGCTGCGCGCTTGTTGAACTGCTCTGTTTCGTAGTCTGAAGTACTTGCTTCGGCTTGAGCTTTGATTTGCTCGATGCGTTCTTTGACGCTCTTCTTGTCGCCGTTGCCAGATATGATTGTAGTTTCGTCTTTGGTTGCGATAATTTTGTGAGCGGAACCGAGAACGTCGAGGTCTGCGTTCTCTAGAGTTAGACCTTTGTCTTTATTTACGACGATTGCGCCAGTAAGAGTTGCGATGTCTTCCATGATTTCTTTGCGGCGATCACCGAATGCTGGAGCCTTGAGAACTAGAGTATTAAAGACGCCTTTGAGCTTGTTGAGGACGAGAATGCTTAGAGCTTCACCTTCAACTTCTTCGGCGATGATAACTAGGTCTTTGCGGCCAGTCTGTGCCATCTTTTCTAGGAATGGAACGATGTCGTTAGCGGAAGAGATTTTCTCGGTAGTAAGAAGAATATCTGGCTTATTAAAGACTGCTTCTTGGCGATTTGCATCGGTTACGAAGAAGGCGCTAGCGAAGCCTTTATCGTAAGTGAAGCCTTCAGTGATTTCGCTTTGCATTTCGAGGCCCTGGCCTGCTTCGACGGTAACAACGCCATCCTTGCCGATTTTCTCGATAACATCAGCGATTAGTTTACCGATTTCTGCATCGCCAGCACTGATAGTTGCAACCTCGGCGATTTTCTTGTCGTCGCCAGCAACCTGCTCTGCCGTATTATTGATGCCCTTGATGATTTCTGCGCCAGCGGCTTCAATGCCCTTGCGAAGTTCCATTGGGTTGTGGCCAGCAGCGATAAGCTTATTTGCCTCGGCAATGATGTTGTAAGTAAGAACGGTTACGGTTGTGGTGCCGTCACCGGCAGCTTTATTTAGCTTCTGAGCGGCAGACTTAATAAGCTTTGCGCCAATCTGGTAGCCAAGAGTTTCGTCGTCTTTGTTTTCTAGATCGACAGCTTCGGCGACAGTTACGCCATCGTGAGTAATGGTTGGAGCGCCATAACCCTTATCGATAACAACGTTGCGACCCTTTGGGCCAAAAGTTACTTTGACAGCATCATAGAGAGCCTTAGCGCCGCCAAGTACGCGTTCGCGGGCATCTTCATCGTAGAAAATTTTCTTTGCCATAATATAATATCCTTTCGAATTTACTTTAGAGCTTTCTGAGTCGCCAAACACGCCCGTCGTTACGGGGTGTTTGTCTTTGTCCTCGTCGTGCTGCGGATACTCAGTAAGCTCCAAAGTAAAATCCGAAAGCACATTTATAATTAGCAAAGAAAAATTTTCTCTGCTCTGTCATGTGGCAGAAGAATATATTCTTCTGCTTTTGAGGACGATTTATTGGATTTTTCTTAGACGTCCGAATTTACGGCACATCGAAGAAAATTTATATGTTATTTCTCGGGTGTTCGCAGTTACGACGAGAATCTAGCTTAATTCACCCGTAACGACGGGCTGAATTAAGCGGCCCGAGAAATTACTTATAAACTGTTAAAGAGTTGCGAGGATATCTTCCTCTTTGATGATTAGATATTCTTCGCTATTTACTTTGATTTCGGTGGCGGAATAATCACGATAGATGATCTTGTCGCCCTTCTTTACGGCTTTGACGTCTGGGCCTACCGATTCGATAATTGCAAGATTAGATTTCTCTTTAGCTTCGCCAAGGAGAATGCCGGATGCGGTCGTAGTGGTTGCAGCTTCTTTTTTAGCGACAACGCGGTCGGCTAATGGTTTAATTGACATTTTTAACTCCTGTTTAAGGTGATAATTCTAGTGTAGTCGCTTAAATTAGCACTGTCAAGCATAGAGTGCTAATATTTTTTAGACAAGAGAAAGCCCCGCGCGGGGCGGGGTTTCAGTGCTTTGACTTGAGAGATTCCTGGTCCGGAGACCAGAATGCGCCGCCGTCGGTCTTGATAAGACCTTCCTTATGTACTCTGTCTATTTCGTCTCTGATGGCCTTCGAGAGGTCATTGAGCGTAGGAATGACATATATAATAAGTGCGATGCTAAGAGCCAGAGCAAATAATACTTCTAACATAATATCCACCCTCCTATTTGGATAAAATTTATTAGACTATTGAATTATACCATAAGCGCTTGAAAATGTCAATGCTTATGTTTAAAACTAAGGCTTTTTGAAGTATAATAAAATAAAGATTTATAGAGGTATTTTATGGGTTTAAAGGAAAAAATTCCGTTTTATGATAGCTTGATGATTCCTTATCATATTGGTAAGGCTAGTGCCTATGCTCTTCGTTATGGCTTCCCTGGCAAGAAATTGACAGTTATCGGAGTTACGGGTACAAACGGCAAGACAACTACATCTTTTATGATCTGGAAGATGCTTAATAATGCTGGTCGCAAGGCTGGTCTTATGACTACTGTTGGTTGGGGTGTCGACGAGATTCACGAGCAAGTTGAGCATATGACCACTGTTGATTCTAATCTTTTGAATCAGCGTATCAAGAAAATTGCAGATTCTGGGGCTCAGTATCTTGTTTTGGAGCTTACTTCTCATGCTTTGGCGCAGCATCGTGCCATTGGTGTACCGATTGATATTGCTGTTATTACTAACGTTACACATGAACATCTTGATTATCACAAGACTTTTGAGAGGTATCGCGATGCAAAGCGCAAGCTATTCAAGATGGCGCGCTACGGCGTAATTAATGCCGACGATCCATCTGCAGAGTATTTCGAATCGGACATTGATGATTTTGTTACTTATGGTGTCGAATATGGCGATTTGAAGGCTGACAAGATTAAGCTCTCGCCCTACTCCGTTGAATACAAGATCCCAAGCCTAGAAAATCTAGAGATTCAGACGCAGATTGGTGGTCAGTTTAATGTGTATAACTCTTTGGCCTGTGTTGCTGTTGGCAAGAGGCTTGGCCTAAGTGACAAAGAAATTGTAGAAGGTATTCATGCTTTGACTTCGGTTGAAGGCCGTATGGTAAAGATTGACGAGAAGCAAGATTTTACCGTTGTAATGGACTATGCTCATACGCCAGATGCTTTTGAGAAGTTGCTTCCAGACATGAAGAAGGCCACAAAGGGTCGCCTGATTGTTATGTTTGGCTCTGCTGGCGGTCGCCGCGACCCAAGCAAGCGTGAGCCGATGGGCGAAATCGCTGGTAGATATGCGGATATCGTAATGCTTACAGAGGAAGATGATCGCGATACGCCTGGCGCAGAGATTATTGAACAGATTGCTAAGGGTGCTAGAAAGAGCGGCAAGAAAGACGGCGAAGATTTGTTCATGGAACTTTATCGCCCGACGGCAATTCTTAAATGTTGCGAGATGGCTAAGAAAGGCGATACTATTCTCTTCCTTGGTAAAGGTAATGAGAAAACGATCGAGCGCGCAGATGGTCCTCATGCTTATTATGAAGAAGATGAGATTCGCAAAGCTTTGAAGAAAATCAAGAAATAAAAAAACGCCCCCTGTTTTAGGGGGTGTTTTTGTTAATCTAGCCAAAGGCTAATGCAACGAATATATCCGCCACCTTTTTTGAGCTCAGTAACATCTGGAGTAAGGCAGATAAAACCTCTATCTTCTAGTTCCTTTTGGAAATTTGGCGCATGGTTGGACATAATGACATATTTGCCAGTACTTACTAGGTTGCAGGCGAAGCCTTCTTGAGCTTCTTCGAGGCTAACGCGGATTTTATCTACAGGGGTAGCTTCGATTTTGTCGATAGATTCTTGGCCGAAAGCTTCTGGGCAATAAGCGATAGTATTCTCGTCGATTACAGATAGAGCCAAATCTAGATCATAGAAGAAGGAGTCAGCGTGATTGGTTTCTGGATTAATATGTACTGTTCCATCTTCATTTAGCTGTGGCTTAGCATGGAGCTGAACAAGTTTTAGGCCCAAAGTATCTGCGACAAATTGTTGTGCGGCAGGCTCAGAACGGTAGCCGGAGCCAGCAAATAGAAATTCTCCGCAGCGGAGCGAATCGCCTTGGCCCGAGAACAGCATATTGTCTGGGACTTCAAAAATTTGGTAACCTAGTCGTTCGAGCTGAGCTTTTGCATAAGGCTCTTCGTCTTTGCGGGCTTTTGGTAGGCGCGACATAATTGCCTTACCCTCTTTTGTGATGGCCCAGTTTGCAGTATAGACGCCGTCTTGGCAATTTGCTGGAGCATCGACCTGAATAATTTCGATACCAGCTTGTTTGAAACAGTTTACGATTTCTTGGTGCTCGCGGATAGCTTTCTCGCGGTTAATTTGTGAATCGTTGTAATATGGATTGATTTTGAAATCATCGGCAAAAAATTGCGCACCAGAAACAAGAAGTTTTTGATTTATCATTTTAGAATTGTTCGGATTGATCGTTAGCGATTGTTGTTGGGTTGGTTGGTTCGTAGTTGGCAATGCCATCAACGATAGTGTCGATGTCTAGGCCAATTGCGAGTGCAGTAAGAGCTGCAGCTGCCATGTAGTTTTCGGACTGCTCGCTTGTAATATATGTGGCGAGGTCGAACTTGCAGTTCTGGTAGCTATAGTTAGCTTCGGCGCCAACTTTGTAAAGCTTTGAACGGTTAATGCGAAGATCGGCATCATTGTCATGGCCATAGCTTAAAGTAGCAGACTTTGATGGGAAGCTTTGGAACAAAGCGTAGTTTGGATCGTCATGGTTAAGAATTGCGAAGTATGGCTCTTTATTGAAGAGGATAGACTTTACGTCTTCGTCTTGTTCTGCACTAGTCTCTGTGACAACAACGGCAAAGAATGGCAATTGATAGAAGAAATGATTGGCAATAGCTTCCTTGGAAGCAGTAACGATTACGTGGTCGGTTCCAGAGCGCCAGACCTTGAAGAGCTGCTTGTATAAGCTAGAAGTTGATTCTGGATCAATGATAAGGCCGACCTTAGGATCGCGACTGCGGATAATCTCTTGAATAAGATGCGCAGTTTCGGCACGACCGTGGCTGCCAGTGACGGCGATAATCTTTAAATCTTTGGCAGGGTTACTGTAATAGGTCGCAAAGAACTTTGCTTTGACCTTTTGGATTTTTGGTTTTAGACTGGATTTCTTCGCTTGTTTTGCCATATGTAACTTTAGTATAGCATCTCTTGAGAAAATGTGCTATAATAGTTGTTATCGCGAGGGTTAAGGCCTTCGTAGATGTTCATTTAATCTATTGAACAGGTGGATGTTTGGTTACAAAGTAGCCAAATCCACATATGCACCCGTAGCTCAGTTGGATAGAGCGTTGGCTTGCGGAGCCAAAGGTCGTACGTTCGAATCGTATCGGGTGTACCATATTTCGAATCAAAATCACCCATCTGGGTGTTTTTTGTTGTCTCGCTCTATCAATAATAGCGCTGAGACAACAAGAAAACGCCCATCTAGGCGATTTAATCTTCGAAATATTCTCTGCTATCAAGAATAGCGCTGCGCAACAAGAAAATACCCTTCTAGACATTTTAATCTTCGAAATATTCTCTGCTGTCAATAATAGCGCCGAGACAACAAGAAAACGCCCATCTAGGCGATTTTGTCTTCGAAATATTCTCTGCTGTCAATAATAGCGCTGCCCTGTTTGGTTATGGTCTGGTTTTTATGGTAAGATAAGAAGTGGAAGCGTGGCCGAGTGGTTGAAGGCGCACGACTCGAAATCGTGTGGGCAGCAATGTCTCGGAGGTTCGAATCCTCTCGCTTCCGCCAGAAACAAAGGAGCCGATAGGCTCATTTTTTCTGCGAAGAGAGGATGAGAGCCAAGGTTCGTCCAATACCCGGTCGCTTGCGACGACGGCGTATTGTTTATATCCTCTCGCTTCCGCCAGAAACAAAGGAGCCGATAGGCTCATTTTTTCTGCGAAGAGAGGATGAGAGCCAAGGTTCGTCCAATACCCGGTCGCTTGCGACAACGGCGTATTGTTTATATCCTCTCGCTTCCGCCACAATAAAAAGCAACCGTAAGGTTGTATTTTTTGTGTTTATGCTTTTGTTATAATTTAGGTATGGATGATCGTAATAAAAATGAGCTTAATGAAGAGGTGTTTGGTGTTAAGGAAGAATCTGAAGCTCAGGTTGAGCAATCCGAAAGTACGGATGATGCAGTTGGAAGTTTGGTAAATACTCCTGCTCTACCAGATGACGATAATGTAGTAGTTGAGAAAAACGTTGTTACTTTGAGTAAGGTTGCGATTTTCTTTAATATTGCTTCTCTGTTTTTGTTTATTATTTCGTTAATAATTGCGTTTACTATTAGCAGGCTTAGCAGCCTCGGTCTTGCTGCTTTGGCCATTTTGTTTTATGCTTCATTTTTTGTAGTTGGCTTGATTATGTCTATTATCTCTCTTCGTAAGCTACCAAAGGGTGTTTTTCTGAGGTTGTCAGTTAAGGTTTCCTTTTTTATAAATCTTGTTACCCTTATCGTGCTAGCTATAGCTTTCATTTATTTATTAATACATTTTAGGTTTTAATTATGGACAACAACAAAGAGAGGATATCTGATGCTGAGTGGCTTGGTGTTAAGGAAGAGCCTGTAGCTCAGCCTCAGTCGGTTCAGAATGCTAATACTCAGCCTGCTGAGGGCGTTCAGAACGCAAATACAACCGTAAATACTCCAGCTACTTCGAATATACCGGTTGCGATTGATAACGGTAAATACGAGAAGATGGCGACTTGGGCGATTATTCTTAATTTTGGCGCGCCGGTAATTGCTGGATTTTGGTTCCTTTCTCTTCTAGCCGAGCTTGGCTGTGCGCTTAGCCATGGTTGTTCTTCTTTGCATTCTAGCGCTTATTACTATATTTTGATGCTAGTTGTTGGTGCTGCTTTTCTTGTCGGTGTCATTCTTTCGTTTATGTCTTTTGGCAAAACAAGAAGTACTATCAAGAAAGTCCTGATTGTGGTTTCTCTGCTTCCTTATGTTCCTGTTGTTCTTAGCTTACTTACTAGCCTTGTAGGCGTACTCTGATATCATATAGATATGGCTACTATTTTTACGAAAATTATCGAAGGAGAGATTCCTTCTTACAAGATTTACGAAGATGACCGCGTAATGGCTTTTTTGGATATTAATCCAGAAGTCAAGGGGCACACTCTAGTCGTTCCTAAGGTAGAAGTTGACAAAATCTATGATCTATCTGACGTTGACTGGGTTGCTCTATGGGCTGCCGTAAAGAATATCTCTAAGCATATGGAAGAGGTTACTGGTCGTCGTACGCTTTACAAGGTTATTGGCACAGATGTGCCTCATGCTCACGTTCATCTTATGCCTTTTGATGAGACTTGGGAGCAAGGTAAGACTCTTTCCCTAAGCGAAGACGAATTTAATTCTATTCGCGAAAAACTATCGATGATCGAAGAAGCTTAACCTGATCAATTAAAAAAAATGCCTATTAATTAGGCATTTTTTGTGTTTCTACTCTTCTGGTGTATTTTGTGTGGCTTCACCGAGGAGTTTGGCGCGGCGGCGCATTTGAACTTCGTGTTTCTTCTGCTCTTCCGCTGTGGTTTCTCGGTCGGCAATTTTTGCAAATTCTTTATATGAACCATCGCTATCTAGGAGCTCTTTTTGGGCTTCGGCTAGATATTTTTGGACACCTTCGCGAACTTCATCTAGCGTTAATGGGCCTTCTGGTTTGTCTAGGATTTCGCGTATTGCTTTTTCTGCTTCAGGGATGTTGCTGGTTAACATTTCCTTTTGGGAACGTTGGATGGAGTCTTCTACGATGTTAATCATCTTTATGATTTTATCTCTCCAGCGAACAGCCGAATCGTAGCGACCATTGAGTTCTTTTATATAATCGAATGTTTCCTTATCTTCTACGTATCTATAATCTGCTACTGGACAATAATCGTCTCCCTCTTCTTCAATCTCTTCTATTTCCCTCTCGATTGTTGCGAGATAGTAGTAGTTTTGAGCTTGGATTTGGAGCAAGAATTTAAGTTTCAGATCTGGACAAGCGTCGATTCCGTTTTGCTCAAGACCGTCTTCGCTAATTATAGTCTTAGACAAAACGTCCTGGAATGCTTTATCGCTAAGGCTAAGCGTGTAAAGCAAAACGTGCGTTTTTGGGTTTTCGCGTTGTTGGTCTTTTGGTTCGTCTTCGCCTGGTTTTGCATAGTAGGTGATTTGGGTTCCACCTGCTTGAGCTTCTGAGGGACCATAGTGCTTTCTTTTGGTAAGCTTTTTGGTTAATTTGTCCGATACTTTGGCAGTTGTAATATCGAAAGCGATTATTAAGCTTGGAGTGTAGCCTTCGTCGTCTGGTTCGCCTTCAATGATAGAATAAATGTCTACGCCATTTTTTAGGTCATCATAGTCTGAGGCTAGACGAGTTTTGAGCGTTTCGTTATTCAAGTCAAAAAATTGTGAGTTGTTGAGATAAGTGACGAAAAGTTTTTCTACAGCTTTTGCTGTGTCGTATGTGCCAATGAAGCCATTTTCTATGTCTTCTTGTCTTTGGATTTCGCGAATCTCGTCCACATCGGCCTGATTGTGTTCGATGCGACTAAGATGGACATCGTCGTCTTGTAATTCTCTTTGGCCGCTATGGATTTCGCGATAGACCTTTTTTGTCAGGACTGGAAGCTTTGCTTCTTGGCCGTTTGCGCGAGCGGCTTTGTATTCAGCGAGTTTTCTCTTTTGCATTTCTGCAAATTTAGCCTCGGATTCGGGGCGATAGGCTCTGAATTCATCTAGCTGTGGAGTTTCGATGGCTTCGAAGTCTAGGCTCTCGATTTCACGTAGGTTATGGTCGATGATTTCTTGTTTTTGTTTTTGCTCAGATGCGTTTGTTTTTGGCTTTTTTGTTTCGCTCATTGCTATTTCTAATTAAGCATAAAAAGTTTAATTTGTCAAGATGAAAAAAAGGAGCGCCGAAGCGCTCCGTGGTTGGGATTTCATTTTTCATCTGCAATTGCTTTTTCAATTTTTTTGATGATCGTGTCTGGTCCCTTCCATGCTGTGGGGTTGATAACAATCAATATAACCCCGTTCTTAAAGTACTGCATGTTGTATCCTGCGATTTCACCAGTAAACTGGCCGCTACGCAGAATTCTGCGGATAGTAATCTCATTTACTCGGCATTTTTGCTTCGAGAAAGAGACTTGAACAATGTTCCCAGTTTTAGAAGTTACGATATTCTCTTTCATTGGTATTTCCTCCTTCCAGGAAGCGAGAATATAGGGATAACTATATTATATCATAAACATCATGATTTGTAAAGTGTAGGCAACAAAAATACCAGCGGTTAGGCTGGTACTTTCGAGTCGTTTTAGACTAGTTCGAGCTCGGCTTTCATCTTGGCAATGAGGCCGTTTTTCTCTTCTAGGCTGTTTCTGGTTTCTTCGACGAGTTCCTTTGGCGCCTTTTCGACGTACTTTGGATTGCGTAGGCGGGCTTCAAGAGTGTTGATTTCCTGGCCAAGCTTCAAGATACGATCTTCAAGGTTTGCCTTGTATTTTTTGTGAATATCCTCTGGAATCTGTAGGTAGATGTTGTGACCTGGGATAGCTAGGCGTAGGCCCTTTGCTTCTTCGACCTTGATCTGTGGAACGCTTGGAGCTTTGGTTAGATGCTGAATGAGGAGCTGGTTTTCGTACATGAGCTGGTCGTCATGGAAGGCGATTGGATATAGACCAGAACCTGGTAGGCTCTGGAAGTGGCTACGAACATTAGTGACGATTTCGATAATCTCATCAAAGTTCTTGGCGCGTTCTTCGTCGACCTTGTATAGCTCTGGCCATTTCTGGTTGATTAGTAATCCTTCGGTCCAGCTTAGGGCTTGCCAGATTGTTTCGGTTACAAATGGAGCGAATGGATGGAGCATGATTAGGACCTTTTCTAGGGTATCTTTGAGAAGATCAGTGCTCTTCCATAGCTTTTCGCTTTCGAGGAACCAGTCGGCATATTTGTTCCAGACTAGGTCGTAAAGCATATCGCCAGCTTCTGCGAAGCGGTAGTTCTTCATAAGCTTGACGAGCTCTTTGTTGGTGCGGTTGATTTCGCGGCGAATCCAGTTCTCGCCAAGGGCTTTGTTGCCGTCGCCATTGTTTTCGTTTTCTGGGTTTTCGTCGACGATGTTCTGGATTAGGCGGCTAACGTTCCAGAGCTTGTTGCAAAGGTTGCGGCTTGCGATAACCTTGCTTACGCTGAAGGCCTGGTTGACGCCTGCGCTTCTAGATGCGATAAGACCAAGGCGAAGCGCATCGGAACCGTACTTGCTGACGGTTTCGATTGGGTTGATAACATTACCCTTTGACTTGCTCATCTTCTGGCCGTGTTCGTCAAGAACCATACCGTGCATGTAGACTTCTTTGAATGGGATGTCGTCTTTGACGAAGAGGCTCATCATGATCATGCGACCTACCCACTGGAATAGGAGGTCGGCGCCAGTTTCCATGACGGAAGTTGGGAAATGCTTGTCGCTGTCGCTAGTGGTGATATATGGCCACTGGCTAGAGCTGAACCAGGTATCGAAGGTGTCTGGATCGCGGCGGTAAGTCTTGCCATCGCTGACGATTTCTGGTTCGTTTACGCGAGTATCATAAATCCAATCTGTTGGATCGTCGACATTCTGGAAGGCTGGAATCGGGATACCCCAAGGGATTTGGCGGGAAATGTTCCAGTCTTTGAGGTTTTCTAGGTAGTTGATAAGAACCTTTTGCTTGTTGGCTGGATGGAATTTAATCTTCCCTGCCTTGAGAGTTTCGATTGCTTTCTTTGCAAGAGGTTCCATATCTACGAACCACTGTTCTTTTAGGAGAGGCTCAATGACGGTGTCGCACTTGTAGCAGTGGCCGACTTCGTGAACGATATCCTCTTCTCCGCGGCGAAGGCCGAGTTCTTCGAGGTCGTTTAGAACGGCCTTGCGGCATTCTTTGGTGGTAAGGCCGGCATATTTTTCGCCAGCTTCTTCAGTCATTTTGCCATCAAAACCAATGACGGTAATCATCTTGAGGTCGTGGCGCTGGCCAACTTCGTAGTCGTTCTGGTCGTGAGCTGGGGTGATTTTTACAGCACCAGTACCATAGTTCATGTCGGCGTGTTCGTCGGCTATGATAGGAATTTCACGGTTTGTAAGAGGAAGTTTAATCTTCTTGCCAATGACGTCTTTGTAGCGTGGATCTTCTTCGTTCACTGCAACTGCGGTATCGCCGAGAAGGGTTTCTGGGCGGGTAGTTGCGATGACGATTTCAGTCATGCTATCGGTTGGCTCTGCTAGAGGATAGGCAATCTTCCAAAGTTTGCCCTTTTCTTCCTTGTGAGTGACTTCAATATCTGCGAAAGCAGTCTGGTGTTTAGTACAGAAGTTAACGAGCTTTTTACCTCTGTAAATAAGACCCCTTTTCCAGAATTTACCAAAAGTGTCGTAGACGGTATCGACTACTTTTTGATCGAGAGCAAAGACGAGATTATTCCAGTCGCAGGATGCGCCTAGGGCACGAAGTTGAAGCTCCATGTTGCCGCGCTGTTCATGAACGAAGTCCCAGACCTGCTGGTATAGTTCGTCACGGGTGTAATCGAAGCGAGTTTTGCCTTCTGCTTCTAGCTTGCGTTCATAAACAACCCAAGTTTCAAAGCCAGCATGGTCGGCACCTGGAATATACCAAGTATCTTCGCCTCTCAAGCGGTGGTAGCGGGTAAGAATATCTTCAAGAGCGATGGTTAGACCATGGCCGATATGAAGGTTGCCGTTTGCGTTTGGTGGTGGCATTACGATCGTGTATGGATCGGATTTATCTTTTGGATTTTTCTCAGATTTTCTAGAAAATGCGCCGCTTTGTTCCCAGAGGGCGTAAATGTCTGTCTCGTATTCGTTAGGCTCGTAAGCTTTGCTGAATTTCATTTATTCTCCCGTCATAAAAATGGGTTGGTTTTTCTTTGACCTTCCCTACTCTCTTTTGACTTATATTATACACTAAAACAGGTGTTTTTGCTAATCGACCGGAACGCGATTTTGCTTTGAATTTGGTTTACAAAGAATTGTTAAAAAGTATTAAAAAATCGCCCTTTCGGACGCTTCTGTATCTGTTATGGTTGTGCTTGACAATTGTTTGTAATTATATTCTAATATAAATCAATTTCACACGAAAATGCTAGACCTTAAATTTTTAGGACTTGACAAAACATAACTAGTGTTGTGAAAAATATATTTGTATTGATTCATAGTTTAATCGACTTTTCTGCCGGGATATACGGATTATCCTACCCCACGTCAAACCAGGACGTGATCCTTATGGCCGTCATGTATAAGAGTCCACCTCTTGCCCACCGCCATTAATATAAGTATATATGGTCGGGGTTGCTAAGTCAATAAAATGCTAATGATTGTTTGGGGTGGTGTAGGGTAGTGAATTTTTGCTGGAGCTAGTTGCTAGTTGTGGATAATTTCTTTTGAATTTTTATTTTAAAGTGCTAATGTTATAAGTAATGGCATATATCCGAAAATTTAAAACTGGTAGCGGTGCGACTGGCGTTCAGGTTTGCTATAAGAAGGGTAGAGAAGTCGTCAAGACGGTTCATGTTGGCTCGGCAAATTCTGAAGCAGCGCTGAAAAAACTGCTCAAAAAGGCCAGGGCAATAATGGCCGAGGGCGAGACGCCGCTTTTTGATCTTTCGAAATTTGACGAGTAGGGAATTTTATGGGAGCTATTAATGTCGTAAAATGTAGATTGTGGCGAAGTTAAAAATTTGAGAGTTTTTGTCTTTTTGAAATTATTTCGGTTTCTTTGTTTCTTTCGTTGATTGAGCGTCAAAAAACCGCCTATTTAGGCGGTCGTTTGTTATTTTAAGATTTTTCGCTTCAAGCGATTGGCTTTACGAAGGGCAGTGTAGATTTTGTATTTTGTGCTGGAAATGATGTAGTCGTAAGTGCCGGCGTACTCTACCATTTTGCCACCAAAGGTTAGCTTGTACTGAGTAAAGTGATACCATGGGTGGTTTGGATCTTGCGAATCGGTTGCGCCCCAGAAGTCGAAATATTTCTGGCCATTTTTCTTGGCATCCATAATCATCTGGGTAAGGATAGCTACGCCAGGGGAGAGCTTGCGATGTTCGTCGGAAGCTGCAGCATGGGCGTAATATCTAGTATCTTTTGTATCGTAAATGAGCGCTGCACCAATGGCTTTGCCTTCGAATTCGGCGATGTAAAGTTTTGCGAAGTCGAAGTTTAGCTGGTTTAGCAGGTATTCGTCGCTGTGGGGAAGGAAGTTTCTCTTGTCTGACAGCTGATGTAGATAGTTTAGAAGAATCTTGCCATCTTCTTTGTCCCTTGACTGCCTTATCGTGATGCCTTTTTTATAGTAGTTGCGATAAATCTGGCGTTTTTTCTGCTCCATGTTTAGTAGCAATTCTTCTTCGCTTGGAGCAAGGTCTAGAATGATTGTATGTTTTGGATCTAGATCCTTGGTCTTTTTGAGCTTTAGGTCGCTGATGGTCTTTTCCGAGATTTGGATGGTTGGCTCGATGCGAATAAAGATGCAGTCATTTTCTTTTGCTAGCTCTTCGATTTTTGCAAGAGCAGGCTTCAGGGCTTTTTCGTCTTTCAATGTTGGGCCATAAGGTAAGAATAGGTAGTTGCCAACTTTTGTCTTTTTGAGAGTGCAGAGAGCTTCAAAATCTTTTTCTTTAATGTGGAAGGTTTTTTCGCCTTCTGAATTAATGAAATCTCCCCATGCACTAGTTTGCAAGAAATGTGGTGTCATGAATTCATTGTAGCACATGCTATTCTATGCGTTTCGTGATGTAAGAGTTTTAGAGCTTATGATTCTTAGTAATATATAATATATATATGAATTTAGTTGAGATTTCTGAGCGGGATTACCGCAAATTTGAGGAGGGTGCAAAGACGGGAAATTTGCTTCAGGATTTTTCTCGTGCAGATTTTCGTAAGACTTTGGGTTTTGAATCGTACACGCTTGGCGTTTTTGATAAAAAAGATTTGAAGGCTTGTATGTTGCTGCTCGTCAAAAATGGCGAAGCGATGGTCCAGCTTGGTCCGATTATGGATTATACGGACTTGAAGCTATTGAAGTTCGTGCTTGAAGAAATTTCCGAGTTTTGTCGAAGCAAAAATGTATTCGTTTTGGAAATTTTCCCACCAATGCTCGTGAGTATTCGTGATAAAGACGGCAATGTTCTCGAAAGCTTCGAAAAGGAAGCAGTAAAGAAGTGTTTTGCTGATGCGGGCTTTGAATTTGAAGGCGAGACTATCGGAACAGTCGCGAAGGCAAACCGTTTTATGGCCGTAAAAGATATGTCCGAGATTCATGACGCCGAAGCTTTGTCTAAGAGCTATAACTATAATGTCCGTCGCACAATCAAGAAGTATGGCGATCAGGTCTATGTTGAGACATTAAAAGATTTGTCCAAACTTGCTGATGTTATGCAGCCGATTAGTGATAGCAACAAGCGCAACGAAGTGAATGATAGACCAGTTTCGTATTTTGAAGATATGAAGAAATATTTTGGCGATGAGTTGGTGCTTCAGGTGGCTTATTCTAAGGAAAGCGGAGAAGCGGTTGCGTCGCATGTATTCTTTAATCATTCGGGCGAGCTTGTTAGCTTCTTGGCTGGTATTTCCGAGAAGAACAAACACCTTAATGGCATGACCTTCTTATATGATGCGTTTTATAAGTATGCGATAGAGAAGAAGTTGGATCGTGCGAACTTGTATGGCGTAGAGGGCGATTTCTCTGAAAAGAATCAGCTGCTTCGTTTTAAAGGCCATTTTGGTATTTTTGTAGAAGAGTATGTCGGTGGCTTTAAGAAAGTTTTGGACGAGAAGGCTTATTCTAAGGCCAACAGAAAAAAGAAGCTCATGAGTGGGCTTCGTAAAATTAAGCGTTTGATCAAAAAATAATTATTTAATAACAGAACGTGGGGAAATGTCGAGCGAGTATGGGTCGCTCGCTTTTTCTCCGGCCTGAATAGAATAATATGCGGCCGAAGCAACCATGGCGCCATTATCTGTGGCGAACTTTAGGTCCGGGAAGTATACTTCGTGGGATTTTTCGAAAGCTTTGGTTAGACCTTCGCGAAGGGCAAGGTTGGCAGAAACGCCGCCAGCAAGAAGGATAGATTTTGCTTCTGGATACATGCTGCAGGCTTTTTGTAGTTTTTGAACCAAAATTTTGACGGCCGTCTTTTGGAAGCTGGCTGCAAAATCGCAGATTTGCTGTTCGGTAAGTTTTTCTTTTAGCTCGTAGCTTGGGGTAGTGATAGGCAAGCCGAGTTCTTTTTGGATGGCTCGGAGCACAGCAGTTTTTAGGCCGCTGAATGAAAAATCTAGTCCATCGACTTTTGGAATCGGTAGCTGGTATTTGTCCGAATCGCCATTTAATGCTTTTTTGGCAATGTTTGGACCACCTGGGTAGAGAAGGCCGAGAATTTTTGCGACCTTGTCGAAGACTTCGCCGATGGCATCATCGCGAGTAGAGCCGATGATATGAAAATCGTCATGGCGCTCCATATATATTATTTGTGTATGTCCGCCAGAAACAACTAGGGCAAGAATAGGGAAGGTTGGGTTGTAACCGGTTAGCCAGTTGGCGTAGATATGAGATTTTAGATGGTGAGTTGGATAAAATGGAACGTTATTAATAACGGCCATAGTGCGGGCGGTTAACGTGCCTACAAGTAGAGAGCCAACAAGGCCTGGCGTATGAGTAACGGCAATAGCGTCGATTTTGTTTGGCTGGTTTTGATCAAGGGTGCAGCCGGCGTCTTTTAGAGCCTGATTAATAACGGGAAGAACGACTTCGATGTGAGAGCGGGCAGCGATTTCTGGAATAACACCACCGTAAGCTGCATGGATATCGATTTGGGAATTTACGACATTCGAAAGCACGCGGTTGCCGTCTTCGACGACTGATGCCGCGGTCTCATCACAGGAGCTTTCTATCCCTAAGATCTTCATAACTTTGCATATTATATCATATTTTTGGGATTTTTCAGAGAGCAATGCGCTTGCGCTTGAGAGTAATGCTTATGATATAATTGACTTAAACTATATATTGGGAGAGGTATTATTTTTATGGAACAGGTCAATCAGTTTATTGATTCGCTTATTGACGAAAAAGGGTTAAGCGTCGATGGCGACGTCCGCGAAGAGCTAAGGAAGGATATGGCTGATCGCCTTATGACTCAAATCGATAATGCCTTGATCAACGCTTTGCCTAGCGACAAGGTTGCTGAGCTAAATGAGAAGCTTGACGATCCTAACTTTTCTGAACAGGATACTTACGACTTTATCAATAATTCTGGTATTGATACGCAGCGCGTCATTCTTGAAACGATGATGCAATTCAAGATGCTTTATGTTGGTGCTGACGAGGCCGATGAGGTTGCTCGTGAGGTTAGGGCAGAGAGCTCTATGGTCGAGAGTGCCAATAAAGAATCTGGCGAAATTAAAGGGTAGGAGATAATTAATGGATAATAAATCTGGAAATCCGTTTCCGCCAGAGAGGGCTGATGATCTAGAGCAGGGCTCTGGAAGTCCTTTTGACATTCTTGGAGATGTTCAGTTTGGCGGCCAGGACGACGATCCGCTTGGGCGTCAGGCGGAAGCTGATAAGCATGCGCAGAGATATGAAGATCTTCGCAAAGAAAAAGACGAACGTGCTCAAAGACTTGAAGAGTACAAGTCGACTCAAACTATACCTTTTAAACCCGATACACATAATGAACGTGCCGCTAAGGCCGATGTTGAGCTTGGCCGTTATCTTAGTTTGATTGATCCAAGTCAGCAAGAGGCAATTGCTTTTGTGCAAGAGCCTGGCGTTGTTGACTTTTTGAATGATACCCAAATTGCTGGCTACAGCCCAATTGATGACCGTATGGTCGATGCTTTAAGGGCTAGCTTTGAAGAATGGAAGGGAAAGCAAGAGGATAGTAGCTCTGAGATTGATACTTCTTCTGATACTTCTTCTGAAGCTCCTATTTTTGAAAACTCGAGCGATAATGATGAACGTCATTTTGATGAGCATTATGAAAAGTTAAATGATCCTGCATATATGGATTCGCTAAAGAGCCTAAGTGTTGAGGAGCTTAGGAAAGGTAATATTATTGGTGCTCGCCAGGAGCTAGAGAGAAGGGCTCGTGAGCTAGATAATGTCCCAATTGAGACTGGTGCAGACGACAACAAGGACGAGACTGAAAATAGTGCTGACTCTGACCAACATCGTAAAATGTATTTGGAAGAATTGACTAGCGGTGCTGGCGCTAAGTGGCTTGCCGAAAATATGCCAGATATTACTCCTGAAGATCTTAAAAAGATGGACGATCTTCAGTTGATGAGTATTTATTTGGATTATGATAATGCTCATACGCAGTCGTTAATTGATGAACAGGATGCTCTAAGCGAGCAGCTGAAAAATCTGAATAATAATTCTGCAGAAGGCGAAACTGGAACAGAGACCGATTCCGCAGAGCAACCTGTAGAACAGCCTGCCGAGGAGCCTACCGAACAGACAGTTGAGGAGCCTACTGAGCAAACGACAGACCAAACAGTCGAACAGCCTGCAGAACAGGCAGTTGAACAGCCCGCAGAACAGTCTGCCGAGCAGCCTGCTGTTCAGTCTTCTGAACAGCCAGTTGAACAACCTGCTGAGCAGCCTGTCGTGCAACCTGTTGCTGAAGCGATTTCAGAGGAACAGTCTGCTGATGATTCTGCAGACGGTCAGGCTAGCGAATCTGCTGAGCAATCCACTGAGGAATCGACTGGAGATTCTTCTACCGAAAGCGAAGAAGTAGGCGAACCTACTGGAGAAGAGCAATCCGACGAAGAGACCGAAGAGTCTGAAGAAAACTCTACAGAGGAAGCTGAAAACTCTACGGAAGAAGCCGATAACTCTACCGAAGAATCTGAAGAAAACTCTACGGAGGAAGAGAACTCTACTGAAGAAGAAAAGAACTCAGAGGATGAAGAATCTGAGAAGAATTTTGAGCGCGGAAAAGCCATAGAAACATTCTGTAGTGACGGGGAAGCTACGAGCTGGCTAGAAAAGAATCATAGCGAATTATCTGGTAATGATATTGAGCATATGAGCGACGAGGAGCTTGAAGCTCTTTGGAAAGAGTACATGGATAGCCGTGGCAAAGAAGAAGAGAATTCTGCAGAAGAAGGTGAATCAAAGAAGCCAAAGAGCATGATGGAGTTCTTGAACGAAAAGGGTATCACCGGTGATGATCTTCGCAATATGGATCCAAAGGATACGATGGCGCTCTTGAATGAGTATGATTCTCTATATTCTGGCGGAAATAACGAAGAAGAAAAGAACTCAGAGGATGAAGAATCTGAGAAGAATTTTGAGCGCGGAAAAGCCATAGAAACATTCTGTAGTGACGGGGAAGCTACGAGCTGGCTAGAAAAGAATCATAGCGAATTATCTGGTAATGATATTGAGCATATGAGCGACGAGGAGCTTGAAGCTCTTTGGAAAGAGTACATGGATAGTCGTGGCGAACAAGAAGGTTCCGAAGAGGATGAAGAATCTGAGAAGAATTTTGAGCGCGGAAAAGCCATAGAAACATTCTGTAGTGACGGGGAAGCTACGAGCTGGCTAGAAAAGAATCATAGCGAATTATCTGGTAATGATATTGAGCATATGAGCGACGAGGAGCTTGAAGCTCTTTGGAAAGAGTACATTGATAGTCGTGGCAAAGAAGAACGTTCCGCAGAAGAAGAGAAAGAGCGCGAGGAAGAGAAAAACGCTGAAGACGAAGAGTCTGAAGAGGAAGAGCGCGAGGAAGAAGAAAAAGCCGAAGACGAAGAGTCTGAGGAAGACGAGGAATCTGAGGAAGAGGAAGAATCCGAGAAAGAAGCAAAGGCTGAGCGCGAAGTCTTGACGGTCGTTAATGCTATGGCCGAAGAGGATGCAAGAATTGCAGCCGGCATTATTGCTGAACAGGCCTATAACGAAGAAATTAACAAGATGTGGCGCTTTAATCCTGTACGCTTGTGGCGTCAGTCAAGGCCAGGTCGTTCATTCAGAATGAAGCACTATAATGCTGAGGCTATGGATAAACTTCGCAGCTTCAGAAATGGCGAAACTCCAGAAGTTCCAGCAGGGTTCTGGAATGAAAGAGACGTTATCGCTAAGTTTACGATGGCATACATGGAGAATCTCGAGAACGAGATGGTTCACAGTGATGCTGGCGAAATGATGCGTGGTTACACGGTTCGTGTTGGTGAAGACGGTACAGAAACTGTCATTCATCGTCGCCGTAACGAAAATGGTGAGATTGAAGAAATCGAGGTTATGCGCCGCAAGAGCGATGGTACTATCGAGAATCTCATCGAAGAGGAAGAGGGCGATGAATCCGAGGCGATGGAGCGCGACGCAAGAGCAGCTATTGAAACTAAGGATGCTATTAGGCGCTTTGCTGAATCTGGCGGTACTGCCGATGACAAGAATGCATTTATTGCGGCCATTAAGAAGATTAAGGTTGAGACGCTTGGCCTAACGGATAACCAGAGCGATTTCACGATGGATAACTATCTCGATGCTGCTGTTGCTGCTCGCGATAAGATTAGCCATGGTATCGCAATGGATCGTGTCCTTGATGGCTTTAACTACATTAATGCCGAATCTAGAAGCCAGGTACGTACAGAGGTCGAAAAGACCAATATCGACTCTGTTGCTGCAAAGATTGCTATGCGTACACATGGTCTTATTGCGCCTGAAACAGCTGCTGCCGTTATAGGCTTTGCATCTGGCTATCTATTAACTGGCGCAAAGACTGCTGCCAAGGCTGGTATTGCAGTTGGCGGTGTAGCTCTTGGTGTAGCTGTTCCTGCTACTATCCCACTAGTCGCTGGTGCCTTGATTTCTGGTGTTTGGGGCGGCATTAACGAAGCCAACAGAGTTAAGAGAGATCAGTCTAGAACGCTTCGCGATATGGCTATGGGCTCCACAAAGAGTACTTTGAATCCAAATAGTCCATTTACGCGTGGTCGTCTCAAATATGACGAAGCTTTGAGGGCTGCAAATTATGATAGCCAGCCAGCAAATGGTTTGAAAGAAGCTTTGAATAATGCGATTTCTGCAGGTAATACCGATGAAATTATGAAGCAGCTCGCAGCTATTGATTCTAGGATTAAGATTAGTGATCAGCAGGGCATAGACTTGATTAGCTATACTTCTGGTGAATCGATTGTTAACGAACGTGCAAACTTGGATATTGCAAGAGCTCGCGCTAGGATTGCTCTCCGTGAAGCCGGCATAAATCCAAGCGAATGTGATACTTACTCTGATGCTTATGCAAGTAGTGTAGAGAGCATTAACCAGAATGTTTCTGATACGAAGAAGGTTCAGGGCAAGTTGCGCCGTCGTCGTGCAATTGGCCATGGTATCAAAGCCGCTGCAATTTCATCGCTTGCATCTATTGTTGGCCAGGAAGTTCGCGCAGCCTTCGATGATAATGTGGTTGGCGTATTTGAATCTGATAGCGCGAACAATATTGGCGCAAGTCGTACGGTTCTTGGTAATGCTCGTGAGAGATTCTTCTCGAGTCCAGATCCAAAGATTGGTATCGATCAGCAACTTACGGCTCAGCAAATCTCGGATCTTCGCCAAGAAGGTTATACGGTTGCGAAATCCGGTGCAATTCCTGGTGGTACTAACGAGTACGATATTCAGACCTCAAGCAGCGAGTTTGCTGGCGAGAAGGGCTTCGTAGTTAATCGCTCACACTTTGGTAACGGTACGGGAGCAACTGACTTCGATGAAGGCCGTACTTATAGGACCGATGATCAAGGCTGGTTTACCGGCTTTAAGAACCAGATTACTGATGGGCGTGGTGGCTCTAGAGACTGGCGCGAAGTTGTTGAAAGCGGTCGCGTAAGAGCATACTTCACCCCAGAAGGCGTAAGTGGCGGTAAGGCGATCGAGCTTAACGTAACTCCGTTTACAGATGCTAGCGGTATGCCACAGATTAGTATTACTTCGGATATTCCTGAAATCCAGGCTGCTCTCGATCAGAAACTTGGTATGGTCGAAATCGCAGAGTACATGGGCACAAATGCAGATGGCACAGTAGATGCGAACATCTTTAGCACGTGGCCAGGTTCGGCAATGACTGGAGATATTACAGAACATATTACTGAGCAGTTACCAGATATTCCAGTATACTCGGTCACTTCACCAGAAAGAGCTGTCGACTTCTTGCATCCAGTAGTTATTCCAGTATCTAGAACAGAGGCTGGTCCTAGCGAAAGAGGTACGGGACATACTAGACTTGATTCTCTAAATCCTGTTGAGGAAGAAGAGCGTGAAGAAGAGGAAAGTCCTGCTGAGGAAGAAGAGCGCCGCACGACTGGCGAGGAAGAAAGACGTCCCGAAGAAGAGGAAGAAGAGCGCCGCACGCCAGAGGAAGAGCGTGAGGAAGAAAGGCCTGCTGAAGAAGAACGCCGCGCAGCTGACGAGGAAGAAGAAAGAAGAAAAGCTGCCGAGTTTAAACCTTCGAAGGGCGAACCAATTGTAGAGAGTCCTGCTAGGATAAACGAAATTGTGAAATCGCTTGGAAAAGAGTTTAAGACTAGAGATGAGCGTGCTAAGGCATTTTTGGCAATTAGATCCTGGAACAAGATTAGCGATGAAGATCGTAAAAAGATTATTAGTGGCGAAGATAAGACATCTAGAGCCGCTCTCTTGGCATTACAGTATCTTGTCCCACATGGACTGATTGAACTAGAGCCTACTTCTGAATAGAAGCGAATAGAAAATAATCTCCCGAAAGGGAGGTTATTTTTTTTTGGTTAGTTTTTAGTAGTATTAGCTCTTAAGAGAATTAAAACTGGGGTATCAAAAAACCTCTGGTTTTGGCCAGAGGTTTAATGTTTATCTGTAGAACTTTAGGGAAATGATTGGATCTTTCCTTGCCGCCTTAACTGCTGGGTAAATACCGAATAGGATACCAGTAACTAAGGAAACGGCGCCCGTAATTGCGAGGATTTGCCATGAGATATGTACGGCAAATGGTGTAACTAGGGAAATTAGGAATGCGCCAATGTAGCCTAAAGCGAAGCCCATGATACCGCCCGCAATACTTAGGATGGTAGATTCAAGAAGGAATTGAAGTAGGATATTTCCACTTGAAGCACCAACGGCTTTGCGAATACCGATTTCGCGGGTTCTCTCGGAGACGGAGACGAGCATGATATTCATGATACCGACGCCACCGACTACGATAGAGATGCCTGCTACGATTGTTAGCATCATAGAAACGATTGATAGTAAGGAGCCGGCTGGATGTAGATCCTTATTTCCAGTAACTACCTGGAAGCTATTGCTGTTGCCTTTGTTTTCGGCTAGAGCATTCTTGACGGTGTCGGCAGTTTGATCGATTGCGCCAGTCGTTGCGGTGCGAACATCGATTTGCTGAATCTGTAGGGCAGACTCAAATGTCTTTGCATAGTCTGCATTAATAATGATTGAGTTATCGAAATCTACGCCATTATAGTTGATTGGTTCGTCGAGTTCTTCAAGAACACCGATGATCATGAAGCGCTGATTGTTATAGATAATAGTCTTTGTTAAGGCTTCTGGGCCGCCAAAGATTTGCATTGCGGCTTTGTAACCGATAACGGCTGCGTTTTCGCGACTGTCTGCTTTTAGAAATTCGCCACGATTTAGCTTGAAGTTAAGGATGTCGCCAAGCTGATAGTTACTTGCTACAACATGGAAACCATCGTGAGGTTTGTCATTTGCAACTAGCGTGCTTGTTGTAATTGCAAGTGGGGAAACGCTTTCGATGCCTTCGATTTTACTAATCGTGTCGACGTCGCTTAGGGTGAGACTCGATTTTGTAAATTGGTTGTTCTCTGAAAGTTCGTCGATAAGATTCGTAGTGAAATCTTTGCCGCTACTTGGTCGAACGATGATAAGGTTCGCATTGTTCTTGTCCGAATTGGCATTGATGAGCTTATTGATGCCGCCCGTTAGGGAAAGGATAAGAACGATTGATGCGACGCCGATTGCGATACCGAGAGCAGATAGGAAAGTGCGGCCGCGATTACGGCGAAGGCTGTCTTTTGCAAGGCGATAATGCGTGTTCAAGAGTAGTGCCATTTATGCCTCCTTTCCTTTTGTCTTAGATTTTGTATCGGCTTTTGCCTTGCTAGATTTTGAAGTTGCTTTTTTCTTGTCGTCCTTCTTATCTTCTTTTGGCTTCTTGTTTTTGCCGAGAAGCTTGTTGGTGAAGGCGCTTAGACCAGATTCTTTCTTTTCTGGTTTTGCTTCGTCTTTCTTGTCTTTGTGAAGCTTCTTTGTGAGACTGCTTAGACTGACGGTTCTGCGACGAGGCTTGCGTTCTTTATTCTTGTCTAGGTCGCTTGCTTTTTCTTCTTTTACATTATCTGGCTTTGGTGCATCCTTTGCGGTTGCTGGTTTCGCCGAGATTGTCGTGTTGTGAAGTTCGCGATTGCCGCTTGGAGCTGGTTTTGGCTCTGTGTTTGGCTTTGCCTTAGGGACTTCGACTGTAACGTTTTCGCCAGAGACCTTAACTGGAGTATCCGATACGACTTCTAGTTCTGGTGGACGTTTTTTGGATAGGACACGAACAGAAATCTTTTCTGGGATACGATTGCCTTGTGGCAAGTTATGATCGGCAACGGTCTTAATATCCGTATCAATCTGACCATCGAGCATATTGATAACGCGAGTTGCGTATGCGGTTAGGTCAGGGTTGTGAGTAACCATGATAATAGTGTTGCCTTTGGCGTGGATGCTGCGAAGTTCTTCCATGATGATATGAGAAGAGCGGCTATCCAAGTTACCGGTTGGCTCATCAGCAAGGATGATAGATGGATTAGAAATAAGGCTACGAGCAATAGCGACGCGCTGCTGTTGACCACCAGAGAGCTGGTATGGCATGTAGTATTCGCGTTCGCGAAGATGGAAATGTTCGAGTACGCGATCGGCAGCTTTTAGACGGCGAGTTTTGTGAACGCCAGAGTAGATAAGCGGTAGAGAAACGTTCTCAATAACCGAAAGATTAGAAATAAGATTGAAGTTTTGGAAAACGAAACCAATTTCTTCAGCACGAAAACGCGCTTTTTTACGAGCGGAAATTTTGGTAATCGGTTTTCCGTGCAAGAAATACTGACCTTCGTCAGGTTTATCTAGAAGACCAATGATGTTTAGTAGGGTAGTTTTACCGCAGCCAGAAGGACCCATGATCATGATGAACTCACCGCGTTTTACGGTTAGGTCAAACTTGTCTAGTGCATGAGATTCTGTATCGCCAAGGCCATAGATTTTCGAGACAGACTTAAGCTCGATAATGGTTTCGTTTTCTTGTTTCGACATTGCTCGCTTGTTCGTATTTAGTTGATATTAAACTAGTTTTAATTATACACTCTACCGAGCATTTTTGGCGGTGTTTCGGGCGAAAAAATGCCCGCATTTTTATGCGGGCGGGGTGAAAATATTAGCCTTTGTAGGCACTGATAAATTCTTCGGTTGCATCGACAAGAGTAGCGTTTTTGTCGTGTTCTTCGAGGAACTTTCTGAGTCTATCCAGGTTTTCATTATCAAAGCAGTACACGATTTGCTTTTCGTCGTCTTTGTAGACGACGAGGCAAGAATCATTGATTGCCGTCATTGTCTGTTCGATCGTGCTTGATGCGCGTCTTGGTGTAAGGAATTTTGTAACGCTATCAAGCTGCAGGATGATGCTGGCGAAAATGACGTCTTCTTGCGAGGGTACTCCTTGCTTTTTGAAAAGGAACGCTTTTGGAATGCTGCTCATGATTAATATCCCCTCCTTATTGGGCGGCAGCCATTAGAATGGTTATAATTATAATATCAAACGATGGTTTAGTCAATCTGATGCAAGGTGTTGATGGACGGGCTTTATTAGGAGCAAAGATTGTGTTATAATCGTGGGAACTGGAGAGGTGTCCGAGTGGTTGAAGGAGCACGCTTGGAAAGCGTGTATGCGGGCAACCGTATCTGGGGTTCGAATCCCCATCTCTCCGCCAGTAATGAAAAATGACCCGAAGGGTCTTTTTTGTTGCTGGTGGAGAGTATGTGGTGAGAAGACCAGTGGGTTCGTCCAAAACCCGGTCGAGCGAAGCGAGACGACGGCGTTTTGTTTATATCCCCATCTCTCCGCCAGTAATGAAAAATGACCCGAAGGGTCTTTTTTGTTGCTGGTGGAGAGTATGTGGTGAGAAGACCAGTGGGTTCGTCCAAAACCCGGTTGAGCGAAGCGAGACGACGGCGTTTTGTTTATATCCCCATCTCTCCGCAGTAATGAAAAATGGCCCGAAGGGTCTTTTTTGTTGCTGGTGGAGAGTATGCGGTGAGAAGACCAGCGGGTTCGTCCAAAACCCGGTTGAGCGAAGCGAGACGACGGCGTTTTGTTTATGTCGCCATCATGATTGTGTTTATGCTAAAATTATAGTAAGAATTTTCTGGTGAGGAGAGACAAAAATGGATGATAAAGTTCAGGGTGAAGCTGCGGCTTTTGGTGGTTTATATGACAAGCCTCGGACTTTTGGTGCAGGCGCAGAAGAGTCTGAAAAGGTTCAGCTAGAAACGCCAGCGACGGAAGCTGCACCTGGGGCAGAGAAAACAACCGAGCCTGTAGATAATGCGGCGGCAATGGATGCCGTGCTTAAAGCTGCGAGCGTGAATAATCCGAACATTAAGCCAATCGAATTTAAGGACACGATCGCCGCTAAGAAGCGGAGCGAGAGCACGGATGGCGAGACTTTAAATGTAATTAATGCGAATGGTATTATTAGTGGCCAAAAAGTTGTAAATGGAACTTGGCGCACCTTTGCTGTCGTTATGGTGATTTTATTCTTGATTGCGACTGCTGGTGCTGGTTATCTTTTCTATATGTATAGTTCTGTAGAAAAAGATAGAAGTGATCTCTCTGAAAAATCTGGTTCTTACTCTGCAAAGCTAGATAGTCTTTACAGCGTTTTGGGCGTATCTAGTCAGGCGGATGCATTAAGTGCTGTTAAGGGCGAGGATGTTGTTTTGTCTCAAACTGAGATTCTTGGATTAAAAGAAGCGCTCAAAGGCAGCTATGAGATTTCTTCAATAGATTTTTCTCACGAGGGTACTTTTATTAAGCGTGTAGGCTCTTACAAAGTGTTTAGTTTCTATAGTGGCACTGACCATGTTGTGGCTTATGTGGCAAAAGATGGTAAATGGAAGATGCTTAGCTATAACGATACGGCTACACGTCCGTGCAGTGACTATACTCAGTTCGAACAAAATGTCGTTGATAAGGCCATTGGTTGTGAGGATTAATGTTTAGCGGTATTTTAACTTTGGCTATGTCTGCAGAGCTACTCAAAGCTCAGAATGATGTTTCTGAGATTGCTCGTAATGCTTACAATATTAGCGATTATAAGGTTGTGACTTGGGATGTTTCGAGCCGTGGAACTGTTAATGGCGACTTGGATGAATTCAAGGCTGTAGTTGAAGATATTTACAACGACCCACGTGGCTGGATTAGGGCTGGCGTAAAGTTTGAATATGTTGAGAGTGGCGGACAGCTTCATGTTGTGCTGGCTTCGCCTGAAGAAGTTGAGGCTTTTTCGCCATCTGGTTGTTCAACTGAATGGAGCTGCACGGTCAGACCTTATGTGATTATCAATGATGATAGGTGGATGGGCGCGACTGATTCTTATCAGCAAGCAGGCGAAAGTCTTTTGAATTATCGCAGGATGGTCGTAAATCACGAGACTGGTCACTGGCTTGGGCATGATCATATTACGACTTGTACGGATTACGAAAACTGGGCGCCGATTATGATGCAGCAGTCGATTGATCTTCGTGGTTGCAAGGCGAATTCATGGCCAACTGAAAGTGAACTTTGGACGAGCACGATTTAGGATTTACTATGGAAGAAGATTTTGAGAAAAACAACAAAATGTTGCAACGCAAGAAGACGACAAAGAGTGGAAAGATTCTCTTTCTAATTGGTCTTTTCTTGGTAACGGTTTTTGCAGTTTTTGGCGTCCTATTTTTTGCCACAAGAAACAAGGGGAAAGAAGAATCTTTTGAATGGTTTTCTAGAATCTCGGAAACAAAAGAAAGCGTTCTAAGTGTTGTAGATTATGCGCCTAGTGATATAAATGATTTGGATACTGGCAAACTAGAACAGCTTAACTCTTCGATTTCGAGTGTAAAACAGAATATGGATGCGATTCGTGGATCAAAGGTGCTTGATTCTGATGAAAAGAAGGCAAAGTTCGAAGAAGCAGATAAGATGTTTGCAAAGATTCAGATGATTGGCGAAAATTCCGAGATTCTTAAAAAACTTTACGATGAGGCGAGAAGTGAGGATGGTATATCTGATGAAACTTTGAAAAAGCTTAGTGAATCTTCTTGCGAATATATTAAAAATCTCGGCACGAAGATGTCCGATCTTCGAGGTAAGGTTTCTAGCTTTAAAGAAAAGTATTCTGCAGGTGGAAATACGATTGATTTCGTAAAAGACTATACGGAAATCGAGGATATTTTGAATAGCTTTGAGGTTTCTGATGGTGCTGGTGTTGGACTAAAAGAAGTATTCGGTATCGACAGGGGTGAAATCAGTGGTTTTTATGATAAGATAGAAGAGCTGAATAATCTAGTAAAAGAATAGTTTTTAATGCAAAGAATCGTCATTGTTTACAATCCTCGCAGTTCTCATGCTAAAGAGGTAGAAGAGAAGGTAATTGAACCGGCTCGTCATCTTGGTGGCTATGTTCTTGCAAAGTTTGAGGTTGCTGATGCGATTGTGGATATTAACGCGGATAGACTTGCAAAGATTCTATTCGATAACGATCTTGTAGTTGCGGCTGGTGGCGATGGTACCGCAACGGTAGCAATCAACGGTATTATGCTATCTAAAGCTAAAAATGTCAGGTTGGGCGTTCAGGGTTTTGGCAACTTTAACGACCTTGCTAGAAGTCTAGGTAACATGAGCTTTGATGAAATCATTGAGGCGAAGACGCACGAAGTTTGGCCCCTTGAATGTGTTGTAAATGGTAAGCATTGGCGCTATGGTATGTGCTATTTTACTATTGGTATGTTTGCCGAGGCTTGCGCGGTTTTTGATGATCCAAAGACTAGAAAGACGCTTCGTAAAGGTGGTAGGAAGTTGATCTTTAGTTTGTTTACGCTGGCAAAGTGGTGGCTAAAGCAACACAAGCGCAGCTTTTTGCCAAGCTTTTTGCTTGGTGATGCCTCTGGGGATTTTGTAGACAAGACAGGCGCTTCAGATTATATGGCAGTGAATAGTTTGACTGTCGCCAAGATTATGAAGGGTGACCGCTTCTTCACAAAGAAGAAGGAATTTTTGAGTGCTACTGGCGAGCTAACTCGTTTTTGGCCGATGGTTTCCTTTATGTTAAAGAGTATTTTTAAGAGGATTCCTGGTGACACTAGTGAGCTAGATGTCCTTAGGTTTGGTACGCCTAGCAGGGTAACGGTTCAGGCTGAGGGTGAATATGCCGAGCTTGAAGACGTAAAGAAGATTGAAATCGCGAAATCTAATAAGCCGCTTCTTGTGGTTACGAGGACTAAATAATGGATAGCATGCCTGTTGTTGGTCGTGCCGAGTTTAAGATTGCTGGCGCTTTCAAAGAGTTTGGTGCAGATTTGCGCGAGAAGGTCGTGCTAGATATTGGTTCGAGCACAGGTGGTTTTACTGAGTTTGCATTAAGGATGGGCGCTAAGAAGGTTATTGCTGTAGAGAAGGGCACAAACCAGATGAAGGCGCCACTTCGTTTTGACCCGAGAATCGAGCTTCATGAGAAGCAGGATATTTTTGAGTTTGTGTCGGATGAGAATATCGATGTTATCTTGGCCGATGTTAGCTTTGTGAGTTTGAAGAAAGTTTTGGCTTATGCGAAGAAGAATCTTGCGGGGAAAAATACTGAATTTTTAGTTATGTTAAAGCCGCAATTTGAGGCTCCGGACTATATGCTTCGTCGTGGTGTTCTCAAGAACAACAAGATGCGTCGTGAGGTAATTGCGGATTTTGAAGCTTGGCTCAAAGAGAAGGGTTTCTTGATAGTTGGCAAGAAAGACAATGAAGTGGCTGGGCGCTTTGGAAACGTCGAAAGATTTTACTATTTGAAAATTGCAAAATAAAAAAAAGACCGCACTTGCGGTTTTTACTTTTGGAAAAAGTTATCCCCGGACCGTAGCCCGGGGAGTAACAATGTGCATTCGAGGTAGATTACTTAGTAATCGGAAGGACGCTATCGAGGGTAGTCACGTTTCTAACATTACTGTACAGGATCCTCGCATAGTTGCGATTGTCGCCGTAGAAGTTGTTAACGGTGACGATAGCCCAGGTTGCGCCGCTTACTGCGTAGTGAGAGTAGCCAGTTGCGAGCTCCACACCTTCGGAGCAGTTCGATTCGAAGTCATGGTCGACTTCGCCGTCACTCTCTACGGTAATGGTTGCTTCGCCGCGGCCGCTCCAGCTTACAAAACCAGAGAACTTCTGATTCGGATCCTCATGCTTCACGGCAGTGATGCCGTGCTTGTTGAGGAAGTCCTGGAACTCGTTAGAACGGAAGAAAGCGTAACGGTCGCAGATGTTGCCACCTGCAAGACCTACAATGCCGTCTGCGAGTTTGAACTCACGGTGGCAGATTGCGGGGCCATCCGAATACTCACGCTCTGCGTGGCAGACGATTCTGCCCGGACGACCGTTGTGGCTATCCTTGATAGTTACGGTCCAGTCGTTCATGGAGAAGAACTTACCATCATTGATGAGCTTGAAGGGGTGGCTGTAGTTAAGGCTGTAGATTCTTCCGTCCTGGATTCTTATCATAATAGTTGACATAGGGATACCTCCACGTTTTTGCTCGCCAGCTTTATATTCCAACGGACAATGTCCGATGGTTTGCCTGTTCGGAGCTTGTTCTTCCAAACGGCATAGCGTGACACGATTTTTCCTGTCACCTTATGCCGTCTGGATAGAAGACGCGAGAGGTTTAATCTACTCGAATTTTAAAATGCGAACTATCTTTTGCTTTTGCTCCGGATAATTCGCTTACTGTAAGTTCGAATAATTGCTTACTCAAGCTTACGGTTATACTTTAGCATATAATACTGTTTATGTCAATAGCGACAAACTTTTCTAACGAAAAAGAAAGAGAGTAGGCTTGATAGTTTAGGGGTGGTTTACAAGTTTTGCATGTTAAAATAATAGATAGTTATGGCAGAGGAGGTTAAGAAAGCCGCGGACGAGGCGGCTGGTGATGAGGTGGCAAAAGAACAGACATTAGTTGAAAAACTTGTGGCTGAGGGTAAGGTTGGTCTTTTGGCGGGCGAACTTCCGAAAGATTACCAGCTTCAGGCAAAAGATTATGTTCACTTGCATAACCATACTCATTACTCTTTACTTGATGGTCTAACCAAGATTGACGAGCTTGTAGATTTCGTAAAAGAAAAGGGCATGGAAGCTGTTGCGGTTACCGACCACGGCACAATGTGCGGTTTGGTCGAGCTCTTCAAAACCTGTGAAGGTGCTGGCATTAAATCTATTCTTGGCCTTGAGGCCTATGTCGCGGCGCGCAATAAAGAAGATCGTGACCCAGCTTATGACAAGAAGCGCTTCCATATTACTTTGCTCGCAATGAACGACAAGGGTTTCGAAAACCTTAGCCGTTTGATGACTGACGCTGAAATTGATGGTAAGTATTACAAACCGCGTACCGACCATAAGGACATGGAGAAGTATGCTGAGGGCGTGATTTGCTGCTCGGGCTGTATTGGTAGTGAGATTTCTGATGCGATTCGTTATGATGATTTGGATCGCGCGCGCAAGATGATTGAGTGGTATCACTCGGTTTATCAGGATCGTTTCTACTTGGAGGTTCAAGATCATGGTCACCCAGATTCGCCAACGCATTGGGATGAACAAAATAAGGTAAACCAGCAGCTACTAGAGTTTTCGAAAGAGTATAAAATTCCGGTAGTTGTTACTTGCGATGCTCACTATTTGAAGGTAGAGGACGAACCGGCGCACGAGGCTTTGCTTTGTATTGGCACGGGTTCAAAGCTGTCTGATACGAACCGTATGAGTTTGTCTAACTTTCAGCTTAATGTTATTCCGCCAGAAGATGTTATTTCTCGTTGGGGTAAAACTTGTCCAGAGGCTGTGATTAATACGCGTATTATTGCTGAGCGCTGTACGGCGAAGTTTGAGCTTGGGCGTATTTTGATTCCAAAGTTTCCAATCGATACTGGTCAGACGGAGAAGGAATACCTTGATGATATGGTTTTCCGCGGTCTTGCCGAGCGTTACAAAATCTATACGCCAGAAGAAGCGTTGAATCATAGTGTCGAGGAGATTCGTCCACAGCTTCCACCAGAAGTGATTGAGCGTATCGATTACGAGCTAAGCGTTGTAGATAACATGGGTTACAACGGTTACTTCTTGATTGTTCAGGACTTTATTAACTGGGGTAAGCGCCAGGGTATTATTTATGGTCCAGGGCGTGGTTCGGCGGCAGGTGCTTTGCTAGCTTATGCAATTCATATTACAGAGGTGAATCCGCTAGATTATGATCTACTCTTTGAGCGTTTCTTGAACCCTGATCGTATCTCGATGCCGGATATTGATACCGATATTCAGGATACGCGCCGTGATGAGGTTATTGAATACTGTACGGAAAAGTATGGTAAACCTCGTGTGGCCAATATTGTTACATTTGGTAAGATGATGTCCAAGAACGCCGTGCGTGATGTTGCGCGCGTGCTTGATGTGCCTTATGCCGAGGCGGATAGAATTGCAAAACTTGTACCGGATCCAATTATGGGCCATGCCGTAAAGCTAAAGGATGCTATTAAAGAAGGCGATCTTAAGACCGAGTACGAAAATAATCCAACCTGTAAGGAAGTGATTGACCTTGCAATGCGTCTAGAGGGTACAATTCGTGGCCACGGTGTGCACGCTTGTGGTGTGGTTATTGCGCCTGACGATATTGTGAAGTATATGCCGATGGAAGTTTCGGCCAAGGGTCCGCTAACAACGCAGTATCCTGGCCCGACAGTAGAGGAAATCGGCCTTCTTAAGATGGACTTTTTGGGTCTATCTAACCTTTCTGTTATTCAGCAAGCTTTGCGTATGATCAAGAAGGTATATAAGCAAGTCATTGTGATGAATGACTTGAAGACCGACGACCCAGAAGTTTACAAATTATTCCAACGTGGCGATACGACAGGTGTCTTCCAGTTTGAATCTGGTGGCATGAAGAAATATTTGCGTGAGCTCAAGCCAACTGAGTTTGCGGATTTGATTGCTATGAACGCGCTTTATCGCCCAGGCCCGATGCAGTTTATCCCGAGCTTCATTAAGCGTCGTCATGGCGAAGAGCCGATTACTTATCTCCATCCTGGTCTTGAGAACTCGTTGAAGAGTACCTATGGTATTTTGATTTACCAGGAACAGTTCATGCAGGCGTCGAAGGAATGGTGTGGCTTTACCGGTGGTCAGGCAGATACTTTGCGTAAGGCTGTGGGTAAGAAGAAAATCGACCTTATGAACAAGGTTAAGCCGCAGTTTATTGAGGGTGCGGTTAAGATTGGTGGCGCAACAGAGGAAATTGCGAATACGTTCTGGGATCAGCTTCTAGAATTCGCTAACTACTGTTTTAATAAATCTCACGCGGCTTGCTATGCTTTGGTGGCTTATTGGACAGCTTGGCTAAAGACTCACTATCCAGATGCCTACATGGCAGCTTTGATGACTTCAGATATGCGCTGGACGGAACGTCTTACGATTGAGATGACTGAATGTAAGCGCATGGGCATGAAGGTACTTGGTCCAGATATTAACGAATCTTATGCGGACTTTGGTATTGTGGGCCAGACAAAGACAATTCGCTTTGGTCTTGCCGCGATTAAGGGTATGGGTAAAGCTCTTGCAGAAGATGTAATCGCCGAGCGTGATGCGAACGGCAAGTTCGAAACGATTTTTGATTTTGCTAAGCGTGTTCCTGCGACGAAGTTTAACAAGAAGAGCTGGGAATCTTCGATTAAGTGTGGTGTGTTTGATAGCTTTGGCTATACGCGCTCGGATTTGCTTTACAACTTGGAAGCGATTCAGGGTTATGCGAACAAATGTCAGAAAGATGCAAACACCGGCCAGACAGATTTGTTTGGCATGATGGGTGATGCAGCCGAGATTCCAACGCCAGAGATTAAGAAAGCTCCAGCACAGTATACTGATAAGGAAATGTTGCTTTGGGAGCGTGAGCTTATGGGCTTGTATATTTCCGCACATCCATTGGATAAGTATGATAAGTACTTCGAGGAGCAGTGTATGCCAACGTCCGAAATCAAGCCGACGATTGATGGCGCGACGGTGATTGTTGGTGGCATCATTACGGCGCTTCGTACGATTGTGACGAAGAGTGGCTCCAAGATGGCCTTCGTAAAGATCGAGGATAAGATGGGCGAAATGGAAGTTATTGTCTTCCCGAGGACTTATGAATCGGTTGGAACTTTGCTTGCTGTTGATACGGTTATTAAGGTTACGGGCAAGGTTAATGCTACGGACCGTGATGGTAATATGACGGACGAGGCGAAGGTTAATGCTTCGGAGATTGAGGTTGTTACGGATGAAGAGCTGGATGCCTACGAGTCGACCGGTGCGAAACTTGAGGTCCCAACAAAGGCCGTAAAGCAGGAGCCTCGCTGGCCGAAGAAAGAAAAGAAGGAAGGCGAAGGGGATAATAAGTCTGACGATTCTAAAGAAAAGAAACCTTCTGGTTCTGCGCCAAAACGCTCTGGCGGTGGCGGTGGTGGCCCAAGGCGTGGTGGCGGCGATAAGCCAGTAACGCATTTTAGGACTTCTGAAAGTCAGAATTTGTATAAGCCAGTGAAGCAGACGAAGGTCTTTGTTAGGGTCAACGATCCGTCGGATACTGACGCTCTGATGAAACTAAAAGCGGCTTGTAAGAACTGCCCAGGTTTGTCCGAAGTTATTCTCGTGATCGGGCCAGAGAAGAAAGCAATGCGTATGCCATTCAAGTGTGAGCCGAACGAAGAGTTAGTGAGCGGATTAATTAAGATCTTTGGTTCGAATGGCGTTGTTGTAAAATAACGAATTTAAGTGACTTGGTTTAGGCCAAGTCACTTTTTATTTGTAAATGACTGAGTATTGATGGAGGTTTTTGCGTGGTTTTTGTCGGTTTTGGAAATAGGGTTATAGGGATGGACTTTGCTTATGCTTGAAGAATAAAAGTAAATAGCGTAACTTCTGTTCATGGAAGATTATTTAGGGTTCAATACATGGCTGACTCAGAAAGCAATGGCTAGAATTCTTGGTACGAGTCAGCAAAATATTTCAGTTCATATTCGTAATATTCTCAAGAAGCATGAAGATTATAATAAGGTCTTTGTGAAGAAAAATAAGTGGAGTCGCGACACGATTCGTCTTCGTGGCTGTAGCCAGAAATATTACCATAGTGTGCTTTTGGAATTGGTTGCGAAGCATATTCATAACGATACGGCCAGGGAAGTGTATAGACGCCTCAGGGGCGAGTCGATTGCTTCTAGGATGAAGCGCTTCTCGATGGTTCGGATTGCGGAATAGGGGCAGTTTTGACTAATCTGAAAAATATGTCTATTTTGGACATATTTTTTGTAATCTAGCAAAATGATTGTGAAAAGTAGCTTTGTGATCTGTTAGTTTTTTGAAACATTTTTGCCGAATTGCAAATTGGCGCAGAATAGGATTTATGCTTGCAGTGATATATTTTGGTTGTGGAAATGCTTTTGGATTGTGGAAAAGTCAGAATCCTGTGGAAAACTCTATGACTTGTGGAAAACTTTTAGATAGCTTAAAAATGTCGTTTGAAGCATGGCATATCGCGCGCGTAGGGAGTGGCATCCTATGGTGCTTGCTATAACGGATATGGTATAATTGTCTCAATCAGGAGGTTAAATGGAGTTTAATCGGAAAAAAGTCAATTCCGACAAAGGGGTGGAGTCAAAGGCAAAATTGGCAGCTAACGACAGTGAATCTGCTGGCACTTCCGTATTTCGTCCTGGATGGAATCGTAGATCAGCACCAGCTAAGAAGATTGAAGGTGAATCAGAAAAGGCCGTAAGAGTTGCTTCTTCTCAGAACAAAGACGATTTAGACAGAGGTGAAAACATCTTCCAGTCCAAGAAGAAATTATTCATTATTGCTGGCGCAGCAGCTGTTTTGGTTGTAGGTATCGTGGTTGCTTTCTTTATGCTAAATGGTAACAAAGAAGAAAAGTTATCTAATTCGCTTATCAAGATGGGGCGCGATTGGTACGAGAATTTCTACTATGACGGCTTCGAAGAGAGCAAGCGTGCAGATATCTTGTCTCGCTTTAAGGATATTGGTATCAAGGTAGATTTGGATAATCTTTCTAGATATAACGCAGAGGTTAATGCCGATATTATTAAGGAGTTCAACCTAGGCCAAGAAGGTGGTTGTAGCTCTACTGAGACAAAGATTGTAGTCAAGCCAAAAGATCCATACGGCAAAACGGATTACGATATCGAAGCTATCCTAAGTTGCAAGAAATAGAACAACAAAAAAGACCCTCGCACGAGGGTCTTTTTGATGATTAAATATGTGATTGCTTGATCGAGAAGTGGTTGTATAGATTATCGTAAATCTTTGGATGACCGACTTTGTTCGCGGCTTCAACGACTTCGTCGATATCGTCAGTGATGCGATAGATTTTGCGGTCTCCCTTGGCAATAGTGTGTAACTGGTGTTCCATCTTTTCGCTATACCATTTGTCTAGACCTTTCCAGAAAGATTTTCCGATTAGGAACATCGGCATCTTTGGCATTTTGCCTTCCTGCATCAAGATAAGGATTTCGCTAAACTCATCCATTGTGCCGAAGCCACCAGGGAAGAAGACGTAGACTTTACTTGCAAAGGTAAGCATGACCTTACGAGCGAAGAAGTAACGGAATTCCATCGAATCGGTAACGTAAGGATTGATGTGCTGTTCGTGAGCTAGTTCGATATTAAGACCGATACTGCGGCCGCCAGCTTCATAACATCCTTTGTTTGCAGCTTCCATGATGCCTGGGCCGCCACCAGTGATTACTGGGTGACCGTTGTGAGCAAGCTTTTCGCCAAGTTCGGTTGCGAGCTTGCAATATTTACTTGCAGGGCTAAGGCGAGCAGAGCCAAAGATTGATACACCCTGAGCGAAGGTGCGGATTTTTGCTAGACCTTGCTCGAGGTCTTTTGCGTAACGCAAAGAGCGTTCGACGTCTCCTGGATCAAGCTCTTCTTTTGCGATTTGCTCAAGCCAGCTGGTAATTGTTTTGTCCATTAAATAATTTCCTCCATTGGCATTGTGTGTAGTTTTGTGCGGTTATTAAGGATGCCAGTTTTACTGCCGACATGTTGAATAACAGAGGTCGAGTTGGCTGCACCAAAGACAAGCGAATCTTTGAAACTCTTTCCGGCGGCATAAGCAGCAAGGAAACCACTACCAAAGGCGTCGCCTGCGCCAGTGCTATCTTTGACTGGCGGGTCTTCGTATAGGCCAATCCTGTAAGCTGGACCAGCAGAGTAGGCAATTGCGCCACGAGAACCATCGGTGACGATAACATTCGGAATAAGGTCGTGAAGACGGCTGGCTAATTCTTTGAGTTCGGTACCATTGACGATCTGTTTGGCCTCTTTCTTGTTTACGAGTAGGACATCAACGTCTTCGAATAGGCCGATGAGCTGTTTTGGATGTTCAAGCTCAAGTTTGCCTGGATTGAACATGATTTTGATGTGTTCACGGCGAGCGATAGTAAAGATATCGTCGAGCTTATTCATGTCGCCACGAAGATTAGTAACATAGAGCCAATCTGGTTTGATTTTAACGAGGTCGCGTGGGTTGATCTGGTCGAATTTTGCGCTTGCGCCACGGCAGGTTAGGATTGTGCGTTCGCCAGCTGGCGTAAGAAGAACGACAGAGAAGCCTGTATGAACGCCCTTGAGTGTCTTTACGAATGAGCGATCGATGCCTTCGCGGTCTAGAGTATCGGTAACGGCTTGGCCGGCTGGATCTTCGGCGATACAGCCAAGGAAAATACTTTCGTGACCGTAGCGAGCAAAAGTTGTAGCGGCGTTAGTTGCGCCACCGCCAGTACTAAAATGGATTTTATCGATGTCGATTTTGGTACCGAGTTCAAATTGATTGAAGAAACCTTTTTTGTTGGTGCCGAAATCGTCATGGTCCATCAAGAAAACATCTTGAAGTGCGGCTCCGATACTAACAATGCGTGCCATTAGATAGCGTCCTCTTTCTCAGTGAGTTTATTGAGTGTATTAAAGGTAGAAGCGGCGTCTTCGGCTTTGGCGATTGCGCTGCCAACGTTGATAACGTCTACGCCAGCGTGTGTGATAATATGAATGTTTTCGGCATTTGCGCCGCCATCCCAACCAATTTCAATAGCCGGTTTAATATCTCGGCAGAGAGCAACCTTTTCTAGAAGCAATAAATCTGCTTCGCCACCATAATGACCAAGGTCGCCAGAGAAAATCATGGCATGATCAGCAATAGAAAGAATATTCTTGATATTGCCAGGGAAGACTGGTTTGATAATTGCGACGCCAACCTTGATATCGTTTTCTTGAAGCTTCTGGAAGATCGGAATCAAATCTTCGTTTGCCTCGGCATGAAAAATAACTAGATTTGGCTTTAGTTTAATAAGGTTATCTAGATGAGCGGAAGGAGTAGTGGTCATCATATGGATGTCTACTGTCCAGCCTTTTGGCCACCAGATAGCGGTCTCGTTTAGAGTCTTATTGTCTGTAAGAGTACCATCAGAAATATCGATATGAACGCGCTTGGCGAAGTTGAAATATTTTTGAACAGTATCTTTGAATTCGTTTGGATCTGAACTTAGAATTGTTGGAGCGATTGTTGTAATTGCCATAATATATCTTTCGTTGTTTATCCTTCGTCTAGTTTTTGTTTACGTCGTAAGTATTTTTCGTCTGGTAGGGCGGCAGTGTGAATGAATTTATCGATGATGTCTCCGTAGAAATTGAGCTTTTCGTCTGCTGCTAGACAGAGAATATTTGCGTCGTTGTGACCTCGGGTTTCGACGGCCTCCTCCGGGCTATGACAGATAGCGGCGCGGATTCCTTTGTAACGGTTGGCTTGCATGGCCATGCCCTGGGCAGAGCCGCAGATGAGGATGCCGAAAGTCTGAGGGTCTTTGCTGTAATAAACTTGAGAAACGACGGCTTTTGCGAAATCATTGTAATCGTCCTCGGCGTCGTACGTGACATTGCCGCAGTCGATGCAAACTATTTCCTGGCTTGCTAGCCAGTTTGCGATTCGACCTTTTAGTTCCATGCCGCGATGATCGGCGCCGAGAAAGATTTGCATAATTATTCCTTAGTTAGCTTGGCCCATCTTGCCGAAGTCGACACTTAATTCTACTAGGCGGTTGCTATAACCCCATTCATTGTCATACCAAGCGACAACCTTGATAAGAGTGCCATCGATACAGTCGGTGAGCTTCAAATCAACGATTGAAGAGTGGCTATTACCACGGTAGTCGATAGAAACGAGTTCTTCTTCGGTAGCATCAAGAATGCCCTGGAAGTATGGGCTAGCAGCAGCTTTCTTGAAGATATCATTGATTTCTTCGATAGAAGTTGGGCGCTTTGTAACAGCAGTAATATCGCTGAGGGATACTACTGGGGTTGGGACGCGAACAGAAAGACCATTGAAGTGGCCCTGCAGGCTTGGGATTGTCAAAGCAGCAGCTTTGGAAGCACCAGTTGTGGTTGGAACGATGTTTTCGGCAGCGTTGCGGCCTTCGCGGAGATCCTTGCACGGAGCATCCTGTAGCTTCTGGCTAGCAGTGTAACTGTGAACAGTTGTCATCATGGCTTTCTCGATACCAATATTGTCTTCGAGGACCTTCATGACAGGTGCGATACAGTTTGTGGTGCAGGAAGCGTTGGAAAGAATATCGTCGCTTTCGAGAACGGTTTCTTCGTTAACACCGAGAACGACAGTGCGAGCACCTTCGCCCTTTGCTGGAGCAGAGATAACAACCTTGCGTGCGCCAGCCTCGATGTGCTTGCGTGCATCTTCTGGTTTGGTAAAGAAGCCAGTAGATTCAATAACGACATCTACACCAAGATCCTTCCATGGAAGGGCAGCTGGGTCTTTTTCGGCATAAGCTTTGATTTGCTTACCATCAACAATGATAGCGTCATCGTCGTAGCTGACATCATGATCATAAGTGCCATAGTTTGAATCGTATTTCAAAAGATGAGCTAGTGTTTTGTTGTCTGTTAGATCGTTAATTGCGACGATTTCGACGTCGTTGCGGTCGAATGCAATTTTGAAGGCGTTGCGGCCAATGCGTCCAAAACCGTTGATAGCAATTTTAACCATTAAAACTCCTTGTATTTTTTGGATATTAGTTATGCTTATTATACCATAAGCATTGTACTTTTATTAGGGCTAATAACGGATATAGTTGTGTAATCAGGGAATATATTTCGTGATATAATAAAGGCACAAAAATAAAAGGAGTTATATCAATGGCAGATTTTAACAAAATTCTTGAGCCAGGAGATTATAAGAACAATAGCATTAATGTCGTTATCGAAATCCCAACCGGTAGCAACCACAAGATCGAATGGGATCGCAAGAATGCTTGCTTTATGCTTGATCGTATCGAACCAGTAGCTTTCGCAAAGCCATGCAACTATGGTTTTATTCCACAGACAATTGACGAAGATGGTGATGAGCTTGACGCTCTAGTCATTACAGAACAGCCACTTACGACTGGCGTATATATGAAGGCTCGTGTCCTTGGTGTTATGAAGTTTGTCGATGGCGGCGAAGTTGACGACAAGATTATTTGTGTCGCTGATGATGATCGCAATAACGGTGATGCATATCAGACTCTAGAAGATCTTCCAAAGCGCACTCTTGAACAGATTGAATTCCACTTCAATCACTACAAGGATCTAAAGAAGCCTGGCACAACCAAGGTTGAAGGTTTCTTCGGTACAAAGGAAGCTCAGGAAGTTATCGAAGCTGCTATTAAGCGCTGGAATGACGCTAAATAATCAATAAATCTTTTGAAAAGCGCTCTGGAGCAGGGCGCTTTTTGCTGATTTCTTGTATGCTATACTAGAAGAAAATTTAATGGAGAAAACTTTACTATGGGTTTTATCAGAGCATTTGCTGGCGGCCTAACTAGCAGTTTCGCCAATCAGTGGCTAGAGTACATGGTCCCACCAGCAAGCATGACGGATCATGTTGCAATTGCAAAGGCAGTTCCAAATAAGGTTGCTGGTAGCGAAAACAATGACGGCGAAGAAAACGCTGGTGTTATTTCTGACGGTTCCAAGTTCTTGGTTCCAGAAAACACTTGTCTCGTTGTTCTAGAAAACGGCGCAATCACAGCAGTTATTGCAGAACCAGGTGGTTACGAATATCATGCACAGAACATCCCAGAAGCTAAGAGCTTGTTTGCAAAGGATGGCTTCTTCGCAAGTACATTCGGCCAGAGCTGGAACCAGTTCAAGTTCGGTGGTCAGCCAGGTAACCAGCAGGTTGCTTTCTATGTCAACCTAAGGACTATGGGCGGCTTCCCATATGGTACGCAAGAGCCAGTTCCTTATCTTGATGCAAACTACAACAACCTCGAGATGGCAGTTACAAGCTATGGTTCTTATGGCATTAAGATTGTTGACCCAGTTCTATTTATCAAGAACTTCGTTCCTGTTGATGTTGTTTCCGGTCAGGGCCGCAGCAGCTTCAGTCTAGACGTAGAAGACGAAACCAATACAAAGATGCTATTCGATGGCTTCATTGGTTCCTTCTCCAACGCTATGACAAAGTTCTGCAACGGCGGTAAGAGCTACATCGATATCAAGACCGATCAGGATGGCTTTGCTGGTGCCCTTAACGAGGTTCTCGAAGAGAAGTATCAGTGGGGTAGCAAGTTCGGTATCCAGGTTAGCGATGTTATGGTTGCTTCTGTCAAGCGCGATGAGAAGTCTCAGGCAGACGTCGACAGATTCAGAACTGGTGTTATGATGCAGGGTACTGTTGGCACGGCTTACAATCAGACTCAGGTTGCCGAAGGTATCAACGCTGCTGGTAACAACGGCGGTGCTGCTGGCATCATGGGCGTTGGTATGGGCGCAGGCATGATGGGTATGGGCTTTGGTACACCAGCTGGTGTTAACCCAATGCCACAGGCTCAGCCTCAGCAACCACAACAGCCACAGCAACCAGCTCAGCCAGCAGATCCAAATGCTGCTGATGGTCAGACTCCAGCTGCTGAATAGGTAGATTCAGATAATGGTGGAACAGAAAAAAGATACGAAAGCTGATGTTTCGAAGCAAAAAGCTTCGGCAAAAACAGCGAAAGTAGAGAAGACTGTTTCCATTGCGACGCAACGCTGCCCCCACTGTGGGGCAAGCGATGTGTCGACCAATGCGAAATCAGGTCAGCTTCGCTGCAATTTTTGTAGGAGTGAATTTGAGGCGAAAAGCGCAAATGCTCAAGGAACACTAGAGACCTTTGAGAATATCAAGGGCGACGTTGTTGCCGCGGGTGCGAGCAATATTATTCCTGGCGAAGATATTATTGTTACCTTGGGCTGTCCTTCTTGTGGTGCGGAAGTTGTTGTTAATACGGCTGATAACCTTAGCCTAAAGTGTCACTGGTGTCGCCATATTTTGACGGTTTCACACAAGATTCCAAATGGCGCAGTGCCAGATTTGGTTTTGCCATTCAAGATTAGCAAGACAAAAGCCATTGAGAAGATGAAAGAGTGGATAGAGCCATACAAGGCCAGTATGTCTAAGGAACTCTTTGGTAGCTTGAAGTTTGAAGAGCTATCTGGTGTCTATTTCCCGTACATGATTACGGATGTTAAGGCTCATTCTACGGCTTATGGTCAGGGTGAGCATACGAAGGCTAAAGATTCTTCTGGTGCTACGGTAGAAGTTTATTCTGTTTCGCGTGAGTTCGATCTTTATGTCGATGATTTGACGATTGAATCTTCTTCGAAACGTTTGTATCAGGATGTTGCTGTAAACTCGAACAACGTTATCAACGCAATTATGCCGTTCGATACAGAGAATGCTGTATCTTGGAATGCTAACTATTTGCGTGGCTTCTCGAGCGAGAGAAGGGATACGAATATCAACGACTTGAAGGAATTAGTTGCCTTGCAGTCTGGAGATATTGCCCGTGCGCGCATGAAAGAGATGAACGAGCAGTATGACCGTGGTCTTCGTTGGCAAAAAGAGCATCTAAGCATTAAAGGCGTAAACTGGAAAGCTGCATATCTTCCTGTTTGGCTATATAGCTTTAGGAATACTAATGCGAATGATGGGCGTATTTATTATATTGCCGTAAATGCTCGTACTGGAGAGACGGATGGCGTGTTGCCGGTGAAGGGGATTATTTCCGAGCATCGTGTTGGAGATAAGGCAAGGCATCATCACGAGATTGAAACCAGAAACGAGATTCGTGAACTCGTAAAAGAAGACCGCTACTTGCATACAAGAACTGGCGTAACTTCTTCGGAGATTACTGGCAGGAACGATAGTCGTGTTATTGGTGCAGCTTCGTCTGGCCGTAGCGAGATGCTTAACAGCGAGCGTGGTCGCTTCAAGAATGGTGCAAACTATACAAAGAACTATGGCAACAATGCTTCTTCCGGATTCTTGATTGGTATTATTCTAGTCGTGTTCCTCTTTATATTCGGTTCGATCTTCATCGAAGGTTGTGCTAGCTGCGCGATGGCTGGTGCTGGCAGTAGTAGTTATAGCAGTAGCTATTCGGACGATGATTACGATTATGATTTTGATGATTATGACTACGACTACGACTACGACTATGACTATGGCGATTCGGATGGTTTTAGTTATGACTTTGATTACTAAAAGGGGTTATTAATGGCGGAAGCAGCAGTAAAAAATAAGAATAATGGATTAAATCGATGTCCGCATTGTGGTGCGACAGAGGTTGTACCAATCGCGAAAACAGGCTTACTGAAGTGTAAGTATTGCCGTGCAGAATTTGAGGGTGTAAAGGCCAACAAGGCCGGCGTCTCGAAGAATATGAAGAATAGGAATGTCGCTGCAGGTGCAGTAGACATTATTCCCGATGAGTCGGTAATTATGACCTTTAAGTGTCCTGCTTGTGGTGCAGAGGTTGTGATAAATGCGCAAGAATCTGTTAGTGCGCGCTGTCACTGGTGTCGTCATAATTTTGCTTTGAACGAAAAGATGCCGAATGGTGCTGTCCCAGATTTGGTTTTGCCATTCAAACTAGAGAAGGGCGATGCCGAATCTAGAATTAAGGCTTTCGTGGATAAGCGTCAATTCTTTGCGCATCCTCAGTTCAAGAAAGAGTTTAAAGCCGAAAACGTCATGGGCGTGTTCTTGCCATACATGGTAGTAGATGTGAATGCTCATTCAAATCTGAAGGGTGTGGCGGAAATCAAAATACGTCAATATACAGTAAGAACAGGCGAGCATTCTAGAACGACTTATTATGATGCGGATGCTTATTACGTTGAGCGCGATTTTGATATTTTGGTTGATGATTTGACGATTGAGGCTTCGAGCGACAAGTTGAACCAAAACGTCAAGGTAAATACTAATAACGTCATTAACGCAATCATGCCGTTTGATACGGAAAACTGTGTTGATTGGAATCCGAATTTCTTGATTGGCTATGCTAGTGAGAGGCGCGATACTAATGTTGGTAATCTAGATAATCAAATTAAACTGCAGGTTGAGGATATATCTCGATATAAGATGTACGAGGACATGAAGGCTATCTACGATCGTGGCGAAGCTTGGAACTCGGAAGTGACAGAGATTAAAGGCTCTTCTTGGAAGGCGGCTTATCTTCCAGTTTGGCTCTATAGTTATAGGCAAGAAAGTAATGGCATTTTGCATTATGTGGCCGTAAATGCCAGAACTGGCGAGACGATGGGTAGTGTGCCAATCAACAAAGTGCGTTTGTCGGTTATCTCGGTGATTATTGAGATAATTGGTATTATCCTTGGTCTTCTTTGGATTTATATGTGCCTTCGTAATTTTGACGATGATGAAAATCCGTTCTGGTTGGGCCTACTAGGTTTCACGCCTGGCTTCTTATTCTATTGGATGAAAACGAAAAAGTATCGTAATATGGACGAGCGTCATACTTACGAGAAAGAGACTCGTGCAGAGGTGCAGAATTTAGCCAAGAAAGATACGCTGTTTGAGCATAGAACAAGGCTTAGGAATTCGCGCATTCAGGGTGAAAATGGCACACGCATGACTGGCGTGATCGCAACAAGCAATGAAAAGATGATGGGTGAAAAGATGGCGAACTTCTTAGGAATTGGACGTTCAGCGGATTCTCCAGTAAATAGTACTCCGGTTGGCGCTAAGGCTGAGCAGGAAGTAAAAGACAAATACGGAAAGTAATCGGAAGGGCCGCGAGGAGCGGTCCTTTTTGTGCTATCTCTGTTATTTGATATAATGAGCTTATTATGAAACTATATAACACCGCGAGTAGAAAGCTCGAAGAATTTAAGCCACAAAATCCTAACGAAGTTAAGATTTATACTTGTGGTCCAACGGTATATAGTTATGCGCACATCGGCAATATGACGAGCTATGTCTATTGGGATCTGCTCGTTCGTACTTTGCAGCTTAATGGCTGGAAGGTGAAGCGCATTATGAATCTTACGGATGTTGGCCATCTTACCTCTGATGCTGATGATGGCGAAGATAAAATGGAGAAGGGCGCACGTCGTGAAGGTTTGACGGTTTGGGATATTGCAAAGAAATATTCTGATGCATTCCTAGATAATTTCCATGCTCTTAATTTGCGAGAGCCAGCAAAGATTTGCCCAGCAACGAAGTATATCGAGCAGGACATGAAGCTCGTAGATTTGCTTGACGAGAAGGGCTATCTTTATGACACGAAAGATGGTTTGTATTTTGATACGAGCAAGTTTGAAGGTTATGCAGATTTTGCTCATCTTGATCTTGAGCATTTACAGGCTGGCAAGCGCGTAGAATTTAGTAGCGAAAAGCGCAATGCTTCAGACTTTGCAGTCTGGAAGTGGATTCAGGAGGGCGAGGATCACGCAATGCGTTGGAAATATCGCGGTCGTGATGGTTATCCTGGCTGGCACCTAGAATGTTCTGTAATTGCCCACGAAGAGCTTGGTGAAACTTTGGATATTCATACTGGTGGTATTGATCATATTATGGTTCATCATAGTAACGAGATTGCTCAGAGCGAGGCGGCTTTTGGTAAGAAGTTTAGTAACTATTGGGTGCATTGTAACTTTATTACGAGTGACGGCCAGAAGATTTCGAAATCTCTTGGTAATGGTTATACCTTTGCCGATCTTGCAGAGAAGGGTTATACCCCGATGGATTTCAAGATGTGGATTTTGCAAGGTCATTACCAGTCCGAGCGCAACTTTACTTTCCAGGATTTGTTTGCTGCGCATCAGCGTTTGATGAACTATAGGAACTTTGCTGCATTAAGGTGGCAGGAAAAGGGCGAAGATTTACCAGAGCTCCGTGAGGAAATCTTGAACGAGCTCAATAACAATCTAAACTCTGCCGGCGCGTTTGCGAAGCTTGATGAAGTTGTTTCTAAATCTGTTCCAAGTGAAGATTTTGTTAAATTTTTGGATGAAGTATTTGGCCTAGGTCTTCTTGAATCTACGCCAGATATCTCGGATGAGAACAAGGAAAAGATAGCGGATCGCGTAAAGGCTAAAGAGATGAAAGATTATGCTTTGGCGGATAAGATTCGCGATGAACTTGCGCGTGATGGCATTGAAGTTTTGGATGGCAAAGACAAAACCTACTGGCGCTTTAAATAGATAGCAAAATACCGCTCTATGACTGGAGCGGTATTTTTATGGACTTAATTCTTTGCGATTAGTTTCTTGTCTGGATTTTGTTCTTTGGCGCGTTTGGTTTTCTTTTCTTTGCTAGAGGGAAGGAAGCCATCGCCGAGCTCTTCGAGCAAGACCTTGATACAGCCAGCGATAGGAATAGCGACGATAGCGCCGATTAGGCCAAACATATATACGCCGATTGTGACACTTGCGAGAACGACGAGAGCTGGAAGCTGCAAACCTTTGCCTTGAACCTTTGGTGAAATGAAGTTGCTTTCGATCTGTAGATAGATGATGGTATAGATCAAGAATGCAAGACCAGCTGGCCAGGAGTTGAAGGCAAGGAGTAATGCGACGAGTGCGCCGCCAATGAAGCTGCCAAACATTGGAATAAGGCTTAGAACGCCCGTAATGATACCCATTGGGAAAGCTAGACCAGAAGAGAAGCCAAAGATGAGGCTTAGGACAAAGACGGAAATGGAAGTGAAGCAGGCATTGATTAAGCCGACAGTAATGGCGTTCGAGACGTATTTGCTTACGACTTGAGCCATACGAGTGATAATGGTTTGGATTTTGCCAGCGTGCTCATTGGTACGGAAGTTGCTCCAGAATTGTCTAATAATATCTGGGCCTTCAATAAGCATAAAGAAGGCAAGAACCAAGATAAGAATAGTTGCCGTAACTGCGCTACCGATTGCGCCAACGGTGTTAGCGAGGTTTGCGCCAAAATCTTTGATGAAGTTGCTAGAGAAATCTCCGAGAGCAGTACTGATTTCGCCTTGAAGATTATCTATACCGAAGTTTTTGCCGAACTTGTTCAAGAATTCTAGATTAATGCTGGAATTGTTGTAGATTTGCGGCAAGTTTGTAATGAAACGCTGGGTTTCGTTACCGATGGTTGGTACGACAATAGCAACAAAGGCAATAACTACGCCAACGACAATAATATATGACAGGGCGATAGGAAGCTTGCGTCCTTGGCCTGGAATAATGTCTGCTAATTTGTTAACTAGTGGCGAAATGGCGAGAGCTAAGAATAAGGCAGCGCCAAGAATGATTAAGCCGGCAGCGGCTTTAAATAATAAGAGACCTGCAAGAGCTAGGCCGAAAAGAACTAGCCAGAACCGTATAAAGGTTTTGGTACTAATCTCGAGTTTATGAGTATTGTCCATAAGGATATTGTAGCATGGTATAGATGTGGATTTGGGGTAGGGAGAATTATTTAAAAAAGGTCTTGCATTTTCTAAAAAGCTTGTGCTATATTGAAATTACAAAAGGTCAAAATAAAAAAGCGAAATAAAAACATAGTTGTCGGAAATAGGTCAATTTTTGGCAATTATTAAACACAAAAACATTTGTACCTTTATTTCGCGGGAGGTAAAAATATGGCGCATTTCGGTGTGCAAAAAGCAAAAAGTAAAGCTCTTGTAGCTTTGGCTGCAGCCGCTGCCATTAGTGGCGCGGCATTCAATTCTGCTCCAGCTAACGCTGCTGGTACGATGCAGATTGGTACTTTTTCCATTGAAGCTGATGGTCAGTTGCCAGCAGTCGTAGGTGGTTGGAGTCAAAACTACGATTACTGGACTTACGAAGTTTCCGAAGAAGAAACTGGTCTTCATAAAATTAAGCCAAATGATTATTTCGGCTGTGATAGAAGGACTGGTTCTAAAGGCGCAGGTGTTCTCTTGAAGAATAAAGAGGCATTTCAGAACTTCGTAACAAACTATAATGGTGCTGCAGATAAGATGATTCAGGCCTGCGAGCAGGTTACTGATTCTCATAAGTCCGGAAAACTAGGCACATATGAAATTGAATTTAACTCCGAAACAGGATATGCCTACCAGAACTCGATTTATACAACTTATTCCGGAGAAATATTTACAGTTAAGACGGATTTGGATTTTGATCCGGAAGCACATCTAGAAGAAGATAGTGAATCAAGCCATTTGACTGTCCGCAATATCTTTAATCAAAATGGAAAAATGTCCTTCCTGGTAACACCTCAGAAGGTTGGTAATACTCAATTGAGATACGTAAAAGGCGATCAGACTATTGGTGATTTTACTATTTACGTTTCAGATATCGAAGATAGAGACGCTGAAGGCAATATTTATTACAATAACCCTGACAGGTACGGTGATGATTACTTTGCTGCCCATGCGCACTATATTGGCACAGAAGCTTTGGATCTAGGTAATATTGAGACGAACCTACCATCAGAACGTATTAATCTTGAAATTGGTACTAGAGAGGATGAGGCTATGAGCGAAACTGGTACTGATAGTCCTGTTACTGTAGGTACGAAGGATAATCCTCTCACTCTAAACCTAGGAAGCCTTAATAGTGAATTGCGCATTAATGGTGGAAGCCATGTAAAGTTTACTGGAAATATCAATAACGATATCACTATTAATAAAAATACGCTCGTAGAAGATCCGCTAGTTGCTTCTTTGACTGTTGAGAGTGGTTCTACTCAGAATAAGAACATTGACGAAATGCGCAACATCATCAACGAAGGCGACTTAACGTTTAAGGGTGGTACTTACAATAATATCCAGATCGCAGGCGGTAATATTGATATTCAGGGCGGCTCGTTCAGACAGGAAGGCAAGGCTGCGACAATGTGGAATGATAGCATTATTCGTGGTAAAAGCGATGGTTCGATTACTATCTCTGGCGCCGATACAAAATTCGAGCATGTCGTAACATCTCCGGAAGGCGATAATGCTATCTGGCACAATGATACCTACGCTTTGATTCATACTTATGGCGCAGATGTTACTATCGATGGCGGTACATTTATAAGCAATGGCTCCATTATTAGTGGCGAAGATTATACTAGCGCTACGACTCCAAGGGGTAACTATACGATTAACGGTGGTACCTTCGAAGCAAAGCATATTGCTGCCTTCTCAAATAACTGGCAGGGCAAGATGACGATCAATGGTGGTGATTTCAAGACAACCGATCGCTTCTATGTCTGGGATACGCTAGAAGATTGGGAAGATAATAAGCTACTCAATCAATACGACAAATTGCCAGAAGGATTAGGATCTATCGGTGAAGTTGCTCGCTTCAAAGATAGCGAAGGAAACGAGCACCGTAACTGGGGTACAGGTTCAATGGGTATTACTCGTACACTAATTGAGCCAACTCTAACAAATATGGAAGTAAATGGCGGCGACTTCTCGGATGGCTATGACAAAGACAGTGATACTGGCGTCTTCCCGGCAGTCAATCATGATGAAGTTGAACTTGATGGTGATTACGACAATGATGGCCGCAAGGATGTAAGAGTTCTTCCTGCAGAGACATATGAAATTGCCGTAGAAGTTGGCGAAAAAACACATCCACGCGATCTTCCTGAAGGCTACGAAATTGTTTCTATCGATGGTGATGATGTCTGTACGGCAGAAATCATCGATGGCGCAATTGTCATTTCGGGTCTTTCTGCAGGTGAATGTACCGTAAAGGCATCTGATAAAGAAAATGATATTCAGGTCTTTAATGTCCATGTTACGGATCTTGAGGATTACACTGAAGGCGATCCACTAAGCATCCCAGTAGGTGAAACCAAGACTCCAGAAGATCTCGATGGTAAGAATCCAGAAGATTTAGATTGGACGGTTATCGAAGGTCGTGACTATTGTACAGTAAGCGACAGCGGTGCAATTACCGCAATTAAGGGCGGTGGCACTTGTAAGGTGACTGCTCGCGACCCAGAAACTGGCGACACTACAGTCTGGGAAGTCCAGACAACTGAACCGCTAGAAATCGGTGTTGGTGAATCTAAGAAACCAACTGATCTTCCAGAAGGTGCAGAGAATGGCGAATGGAGCAGCAGTGATACAAATGTCTGCACAGTCGCAAGCGATGGTACTATCACTGGTAAGAAAGCAGGTACCTGCTATGTAACTCTTACTCTTGATGGTAAAGTCTATACCTGGAAAGTTACTATTACTGGTAACCCAGATACAGCAGATAAAACTCGCGCAGCTATATTCACAGTTGCTGGTGCAGTAACCGCAGGCTTTGCAGCTTTGTCGGTAGCAGCACGCCGCTTCTTCGGACGCAAATAAAAACTAATTAATAAAGATTATGCCGACACCTCTCCCATGGTCGGCATAATCTAAAAAAAATGACCTAAATCTTATGAAAGTCCCTCCACCTCCCAGGGGGATTTTCTTTTACTCAACAAAAAACGGCTTTTATTTAGCCGTTTTTTGATTAGTTATAATACTTTGCCAAGAAATCTTTCATGTAGTCTTCGAGAGTATCGTTTAGGATGGCTTCGCGGATTAAATCTACAGTATGAACGATGAAATATTCGTTATGAATGCTAGCTAGAGTTTTGCCAGTAATCTCGTCGGTCTTGAAGAGGTGATGGAGATAGGCGGCACTGTAATGCTTACAGCAGTAACAATCGCAACCTTCGTCGATAGGATTGAAATCTTCTTTAAACCTAGCATTCTTGATGTTTACGCGTCCGTTCTTGGTGTAGATTGCGCCATTGCGAGCTTGTCTGGTTGGTCCGACACAGTCGAAGGTGTCGCAGCCGTATAGAGCACCATAGAACAAATCGCGTGGTTCGCTACCCATGCCAAGGAGATGGCGAGGTTTGTTCTGTGGAAGGATTTCGTTTGTGAGCTTAATGATGTTCGGAGTCTCGTCTTCGGTAGTGTAGAGGGAGCCGATGCCAAAACCATCAACTGGCAAATCTTTCATAAACTCTGCAGATTCGCGACGAAGATCTTCAAAAGTACCACCTTGGACTACAGCATAGAGTGCCTGATATGGTTTGCCGTTTGCTTCGGCCTCTTTTGCTAGTTTTTGGTGTTCGGCGATGTCGATTGGGAGCCATTCGTGCGTGCGCTTCATAGCTTTTAGCATAACGTCGTGATCACGAGAATCTGCAACACAGTCGAAAGCCATATGGATGTCTGCGCCAATTTTCCATTGAGCCTGCATGGAGCTTTCTGGGGTCATACGGAGCTTATCGCCATTGATGTGAGATTTAAAGGTTACACCTTCGAAATCCACCTTGGCGCTTGGGAGGCTAAGAATCTGGAAGCCGCCAGAATCGGTAAAGGTTGGACCTTCATAGCTCGTGAATTTGCTCAGGCCACCAGCTTTTTCGATTAAGTCTACACCAGGGGCGAGAAGAAGGTGGTAAGTGTTTGCAAGGATAGCCTGGCTGCCGAGTTCTTTCATTTGAGCAAAGGTCAAAGCTTTAACGGTTGCGCGAGTTGCAGCACCAACAAAACAAGGGGTCTGGATATCCCCGTGCGGAGTATGGATGGTTCCGACACGGGCAAGACCGTTTTGTTTTTTAATTTCGAAAGAAAAACCAGGATTCATAAGAGTATTATATCATCTTATTTGACGATTTCTAAATACGATGTGATAATATCTTTTCGATTTTTCGCCAATACTTTTTATAGAGCAGCAGGAGAATTAGGGCGGCGAGGCAGGCTATCTGGTTTGCGGAGATAATTGCGGTTTCGTGATTGTAGCGCAAGAAATCCAGGAGGAGTTTTATAGTTATGCAAATGATTAGAGTTGCGTAGGCTCTGGTTGTTTGATTTTTGATACGAGTGAGGCTTAGGAAAATTGCAAGAAAGACGATGGTTTCTAGCAGTTGGATCGGGAAGAAGCTAGCTTCTGGTAGCCATTCGTAGTTAACGGCAAAAGGACCATTGTAATTAATGCCGTGGCAGCAAGAGGCGGAGAGGCAAGCGAGCTTTGCGATTGAATATAGAAGAGGCAAAGCGATGATGCTTGAAGTGACAATTGCTTGTTTTGGTAGTTTTAGCATATTTGGGGTGCCGAGCAGTCTCAAGAATTTTGGATTATTTTGGTATCTTTCAAAAACGAAGGCACAGAGAATTATTCCAGCTGCGGCGCCAACAGAGGCGAGGCCGATTTGCTGGAAAAGAATTAGGTTGGCTAGGATGCTAAAGATATAAATAGAGATAATGGAGCAGAGGCAATAGATAAAGGCGAACCTTGATGGCGCTTTTTGGTTCCTGAGTTGTATATAGATAAAGAATTCGCCAATTAGAAGCGCAACAATAATAAGCAGGCCATAGACCTGATGAGGATGGTTCGGAATAAAAATGGTTGGCATTTGGGCTAATTATAGCACGAGCTATTTGATGAGCATTGAGTCACCGTAGCTGAGGAGCTTGTAGCCGGATTCGACAGCGTGATTGTAGGCTGGTTTGAGATTTTCCCAGCCAGCGAATGCACTTGCGAGCATGAGAACGGTAGATTTTGGCGCATGGAAATTCGTAAGCAATGCATCAACAATCTGGAACTTGAAGCCAGGGTAAATAAAGATATCGTCTTCGCCTTCGGTTTTGCCAGTTTTGGCGTAGAATTCTAGGGTTCTAGTAACGGTAGTGCCAACGGCAACGACTTTATGTCCGGCTTTCTTGGTTTCTTCGATGGCTTTCAAAGTCTCTTCTGGAATATGGAACCATTCGGAATGCATATGGTGTTCTTCGACTTTGTCGCTACGGATAGGCAAGAAAGTGCCAAGGCCAACGTGAAGGGTAAGATATTTAATATCAATACCTTTTTCTTTGAGCTCGTCCATGAGCTGGTTGGTCATATTGAGGCTGGCAGTTGGAGCAGCAGCAGAGCCGAGCTGTTTGGCCCAGACGGTCTGATAACGCTTAATATCTTCTGGGGTTGCATCGCGGTGAAGATATGGTGGCAACGGGACAGAACCATGATCTTCGACAATGTCTACTAGCGGGCGGGAAGAGCTGACAGTAGCGGTGCCGTTACCGAGGATTTCGCGAATTGTAACAGTATCCTCGGTCTTTTCGCCATCGCGTTTGTCAAGGATAGTCAAAATATCGCCAGCACGAAGCTTGCCATGGTACATGACGGAGTTTAGATCGCTTTTGTGCTTTTCAAGAACGACTAGTTCGCGTGGATGATCGTTTGGGAGCTTGGCAAAAAGCCTAGCGCGCATGACGCGAGTATCGTTAAGGATGACCAAATCGCCCGGCTCAAGAAAATCTGCCAACTTGGCGTAACGAGAATCTGTGATATTGCCATTATTCTTGTCTAGGACAAGAAGGCGAGTAGTGCCGCGAGTTTTTGGCGGTTCTTTAGCAATACACTCATCTGGAAGATTATAGTTATAATCTGAAACTAACATAGGGGATATTATACAATTTTTTATCTGTTTTGGCAAAGCTGGGCTTGTTATTTTGGTTAAGCTGTGCCATAATATATAAGCTTTTTACGAGTTGTAAAGGGTGCACATTTTGTAAGAAAGTACGGTGATAAGAACAATGATTGAGTTTTCTAGTTTTGATGATGCTACTTTCGTTACGCATAGTGGAAAGTTCCATGCGGACGAAGTTATGGCGACTGCTATTTTACTCGAACTTCGTGACGCCTATAAGCATGGCCTTATCAAGGATGATGAGCTTGGTGCTTTGGCAGGGAAGTTTTCGAGTGATTCTTTTGTGCTTTGTCGTATTCCTGAAATCATGGGCGACATGAACACGAAGGGTAAATTCCTCTATGATATCGGCGGTCGTGATTATGATCATCATCAGTTAGGGCGAAACGGAAAACGAGATAATGGCATCTATTACTCATCTGTTGGTCTGATTTGGAAAGAGTTCGGAATGTTGATTTGTAAAAACGTCTTTTCAAAATCAGAGGATTTGACAAAGCGTCTTTGGGCTGCGATAGATAAAAAATTAGTGCAGGTCATTGATGCAGGGGATAATGGGCAATTCCCTGAGATTGTAAACGAGATGCCTATAATGAACCTCGATGAATTGATTGGAGAGTTTAATCCGGTTTGGAAAGACAGTCAGACTATCGAATCTCAGAATCGTTGCTTTATTAAGGCGGTCGATTTTGCGGGTGGAATATTTGATAGAATGATGGTTTGTGAAACAGCGAAGATTTCGGCGATTTCTACGGTAGAATCAGCAATCAATAAATCTGAAGACGGAGTTCTGATTCTTCCCAAGTATCTTCCATGGGAAGAGTATGTAATCAGCTCTGATAATCCCAAGGCAAGAAAAATCATGTTGGCAGTATTTCCATCCAATCGTGACGAGGGCTGCTATATCGTAATGTCCCCACGGGACGAATCTGGCAAGAGCAGAATGCTAATGCCGGCAAACTGGCGCGGAAAGCGCAACGAAGAGCTTGATGATTTTGTCGAAGGCGGTACGTTCTGTCACGCAAGCGGCTTTATGGCTGTTGCAGATAGTTTCGAACATGCAGTTTCGATGGCTCATGCTGCAATTTCAGACCCTGGCAGCGAAATGCTTGCAAGCTAATAAGTTCACCTACTTTGTGTTCGGCCACTATATATGTGGCCGATTTTTATTGCCCCTATAACTAGATATGGTGTGAAGAAACTATTGACACACACTATATCTAGGGTTTAGAATAAAAGCATAAGCAACAACGCACGCTAAGAAGTAATAAGCAAAAGCAGCGTAGCGCAAAGCTAAAGCAAAAACGATAAACCAAGACAAGGATGGGGTTATGAAGAATATCATTTATTTTGATGCACGCGATAAAAAGAGCTTCGACTTTGAGCGTTATGCGAAGTCGCTCAAAACTCTTGCGGATGTTCCGGAGAAGGCAATCAAAGAAGCTCTCAAAAGCGTTGATCAATACGAAAATATGCACGTGAGCGTTCTCGTGGAGTTGGGAACGGCTTTGCTTGCAAAGTATGGCAACGAAGATATCGCGAAGAAGTATTTCGAATCTCATGACCAATACTTTGGTGGTAAGTTTGAGCGTTTGCGTCGTATTACGGGCTATCTTGTCGGTACGCTAGATAGATGGAATGATGGTAAGAAAGCAGAAGAGCGTGCACGCGTAAAGCATTCTGTTAATTCTAGTATCGATGATAATGAGCGTGCTAGTAGACTTGCCGAGCAGGCGATCGCTAGAAACGTTGCTTATGCAGCTTAGACTCCATTAGCTGGAAATATCCGCAGAAATGCGGGTATTTTTTGTTGAAATTTGTAAAAAATCGATAAAAAAGTCCCAAATGTTAACTTTTGTTGCGGAAATGTAAGGCGTAGTTGGTGGTAGTTTTCGTTGCGCAACCATATAATTAAGGCATAAATTATTTAATTTAAGGAACATTTATATGACATTACCAGAAAGATTAACAAAGCTTCGCAAGCTTGCTGGCCTTTCGCAAGAAGAGGTTGCAGAAAAGCTCGAAGTAACAAGGCAAACAGTTTCGAAGTGGGAAACCGGCCAATCTAGTCCAGATCTAGATAAGGTATTACCACTTTGTGGACTATATAATGTAACACCTGATGAATTGTTACATGATGGTGGAACCGAAGGAGCAGAAAAAGAAATCGCCGAGAATAACTTTGCCCGTTCAGAGGAACAAGATGAAAGGATTATGGCAAAGAAGAAACTAACAGGTATTCTTGGCGGTGTCCTACTATACTTCGTCGCAATTGCATTTATCATGATTGCGATTCCAGTTATGCAGATTAGTCCAGTAGTTGCTAGTGCGATCTTTATTCTATTATTCGCAGTTGCAACGCTCATTATTATTTATTCTTCAATTATTTATAAGAAGAAATCTCATAAAAAGATAGCTGATACAAAAGAGAAAAAGCTATATAAGACTATTGATAGTGTTTTGGCATTTTCGACTTTGGCTGTCTATCTGCTTGTAAGCTTCATGACTATGGCATGGCATATTACTTGGATTATTTGGATCATCTATGCCGTACTTAGCCAGGCCGCAAAACTAATTATTATGTTAACTACAGGAAAGGACGTTGACGATGACGAAGAATAATCGTGGAGGCTTGATTGCAGGAATCATTGTTTTATTTCTTATCGCTGCTAGTCTTGGTGTATTTCTTGTCTTTGCTATTGGTCATTTTGGTGGTTTCAACTTTGGTGGCTTTAGCTTGGGCGAAAGCGATCACTTGGCGCTCGAGAAAGAATTTGAGCTAGATAATGTTAATTTGATTAGCTCGGATAGTGATACTGCAAATATTCATATTTCAAAGAGCACTGACGGCGCAGAAAAAGTTAAGGTACATATCTTAGCGGAAGAGAAAGTAAAGGTTTCTGCCGAGAAGAATGATAGCTCGATTGATATTTATGCTAAGGAAGAATGCCACTTTATTTGCTTTGGCCAAAAGAAGAGCACGATTGATATTGTCTTGCCTGAAAATTATGAGGGCGATTTTAAAATCAAATCCGATGCGGGCGACATTGATATCGATGATTTTGAGAAAGCTAGCCTAGAACTTGATGCCGATGCTGGCAATAATAAAATTGGCAAACTAAAAGCTATTGCGGCAAATGTCGATACTGGCAAAGTAGAAATCAAGGGCGCAGAAAACATTAATGTTGAAATTGATGCTGGCGATCTTCGCATTAACGAATGTACAAACAAGCTTTACGTAAAGAATGATACGGGAAATGTCGAAATTGATAATCTGAGCATTAAGGAAGATTCTACGGTTATCGTCGATGTTGGCAATATCAAAATTAATAACGTTGGCGACGTACGCGTAGATGTAGACAAGAGTGTTGGCAATAGTAGTGTTAATGGCGGCAATCCAAAGGCCGATGTTAATCTTACTGTTAAAGCAGACGTTGGTAATATAGACATTCGCTAAACAAAAAAACCACCAGTTTTGCTGGTGGTTTTTTGATGATTAGTTTTGCAGGAAAGCTTCACAGTATTCTTTGATTTTTGGCAGTTCTAGGCCGCTGACACGGGCAGATCTCCAACCAGCGTTTTTGGCTGCAGTAACGTTAGCTTCCGTATCGTCTAGGAAGAGGATATTTTCTGGCGAGATTGAAACTTGCTCGTTAATGCGACTATAGATTTGTGGATTTGGTTTTGATAAGCCAAGATCGAAAGAGAAGAATAGATAATCATAATCTTCGAGGTTGAGCTGTTTCGAAATGCGCTCTTTGTCGAGAACGATGAGGTTGGACAGGATACCGATACTACAACGATCTTTTAGGCTGGTTTCGTAGCTTGAAACTTCTGGATAATAATCGGTTTTTGAAAGATGTTCTAGGAAGTTTTGTTTAAAATCTTCGAAGTTTCCAGATAATCTCAAGTCGGCTTTGATTTGATTGTATTTTGTCTCAAGTTCTTCTAGGGTTCTTGCGGAAGTGATGTCGTATTTGTCTAGGATTTTTGATTCTAGAATATCCTCGCCTGTGTAACCGAGTTTAGAAAAGACGTCTTGATAGGCCTTAAAGAAGGAATAGCCGGTTTTATGGCTATCTACAATGCCGCCCCAGTCGAAAAGAATTAGTTTTGATTGTTTCATGCAGTAATTATATCAAGAGTGTTAATATAGCTAACAAGTATGCAAGAAGATTTGGAACGATTATTGAAGCTAATGAAAACAATTAAATATGGTTGGGTTGGCTATGATGGCGAAAAACACGAAAGAATAGGGAAGAAATTCGCCGAAGAATATCGTTTGCAATTAAAGTCCGATCTTCTTTCGACGAAGCTAGGTGTTTGCTGGGATCAGGTAGAATACGAGGCTTGGGTGCTTGGTGATACTTGCGAGTTTAAACGTATTGCATTTGTGTATTATGGCGAAAAAGAAATGCCATCGCATACTTTTATTGTTGTACATGAAGATAATGATTGGTTCTGGCTAGAGCATGCTTGGGGACGCAAGGCAGGGGTTTATAAGTTCGGTAGTCTAGAAGAATTGCTGAAGGCGGCTATGAAGGATTGGATAAAAGATTTTCCTCTACCAGATGATTATGACAAGGATAGAATTGCGATTTATGACTATCCAGAGCCACTCATGAATTTAAGCTCAGATGAGTTTTATAGGCATCTTGAGACTGGAAAGAAGATTTCTACGAAAGGAATCGTAGATTAGTAAAATCCCCCAAGCGATTCGCCTGGGGGATTAATTGTGTGGCAGATTATGCAGCATTGATTTTCACAGCGCCGTGAGCGAGCAGCTCAATTGCAGTACTAACCGCTACTGCATCTGCCAGCTCGGAAACAATCGCAATTGTGCCGTTCTTGCCATCAAGATGGCTAAAGCGGACGACGGCGATTCTGCCATTATGGATACCAACACCAAAGAGAACATTGCCATGCTTCGAATGAAGCAGGAAGAATGAGCTCATCTCGGGATGTTGCTCGTAGGAGCACTCGTAGCCATCGGCAGTAAGCAATTGCTCGAGCATAAGAAATCTCTCGGCCATGTGAATTCACCTCCTCTCTAAAGTGGTGGAGAACCGAAAGGTTCGCGGACATGCGTCTGATGTAGAGTTTATACCATTTTTTAGGATAAAAGTCAATGCGGTAATGTAAAGGTATAATATATAGATATGGGATACGTAGGAAGTTATTTATGGAAAATGCGTCAGAAATTTGAGCACGACACGGTTATGTCTGCGACTACTGACGTGATACCGATTCGTGACGGTAAAATTTGCATGGTTCTAAATAGGGAGCATCGTTTCTGGTGTTTTCCTGGTGGTCATGCAGAGCTAGGCCTTTCTTGGCGGGAAGCTGCAAGAAAAGAGTTAGTAGAAGAGGCTGGTTTGGTCGCAAAAGATGAAGATATGAAGCCTTTTGCAAGTATTTCTGGATATACGATTACTTATGGATATAATGATCCGGTTAATCTTTTCTCGTTAAGTTTTGTTTGTGAAAAGTTTGACGAACATGATATTGAAGACGAGGAAGAAATCGCAGAGAAGCATTGGTTTGAATTTGATGAGATTGATGGGCTAGAGAAATCTGTATATGCAGATGCGATTTGGAAAGCATACAAAAAGTATTTGGAAACGGGCGAGTTCCAGCAGGTAGTTTTGCGCAATGACTAAATATAAGCTTGAATATAATCTCGATAGAGATACTTGGAACTGGTATTACGGCGTGAATTATTCTGAGAATGGGGAGAATAATTTTAAGGCCAATGATGATCTTGAGATTTTGAAGAAGATTAAGGGTCTTAAAACGCTTGAGGAAGCAGAGCCAATTTTGCGCTCTTTCTTGCAGGGAAAGATTGATAATCCAGAGAGCGAATTAAATGTGTTTTTGAAGACGGCTACGTCGCAATTTGAGGAGCTTTTCGATAAGGCTTGTGCGGCGATGGAAAATATTACAAAACATCCGATTACGAACGAAGAGTTTACTTTTTACGTTACGACTTTTCCGAGGATGATTGTTTTTTATGACGAGGGAATTGTCTTCTTGTATACGAGAATAGATAACGAGCTTTGGGGAATGCCGATGGATGGCTTCATGCATGAGTTGCTGCATTTTCAGACGGACAAATATTGGCGTCAGGATCCCGAATCGCCAGTTTCGAAACTATCCGAGGACGATTATTTCAAGCTAAAAGAATCGCTGACGGTAATTTTGGATGAGGAATTAAAACCGATAATAACCTTGCCGGATTGCAGTTATCCGGAGTTTAAGGATTTGAGGGACAAGCTGCATGAGCATTGGAAAAGGAATCACGATTTTGAGGCCCTGATAAAATACGGAGTAGGGCTTTTGTAGATTAGGCCGAAAGATGGTATAATAACAGATAAGAATTATAGAAAGGTCTTATTTTGAGTTTACAAATTGGAATTGTTGGTCTTGCAAACGTTGGTAAAAGCTCGCTTTTTAATGCTTTGACAAATGCTGGCGCATTGTCCGCGAACTATCCTTTTGCAACGATTGAGCCAAACACTGGTATTGTTGGCGTGCCAGACGAAAGATTGAATGTCTTAGCAAAAATGTATGGAGCGGCAAAAGTTGTTCCCGCGACGGTAGAATTCGTAGATATTGCTGGGCTAATTGCTGGTGCATCAAAGGGTGAAGGTCTTGGTAACAAGTTCCTTGCCAATATTCGCGAGTGCAAGGTTATTTGCCATGTTGTTCGCGTGTTTAAGGATGGCAACGTTACGCACGTTGCGGGCGGACCAGATCCAAAGCGCGATATTGAAACAGTAGAGCTAGAACTTGCTCTTGCTGATATCGAGACGCTAGAGAAGGCAATTCCAAAAATGCACAAAGACACAAAGAGTGGTGATAAGGATGCTATCAAGCGCGAAGCAAACGCTCAGAAAGTTTTGGATGAATTAAAGTCTGGCAAAACTCACGTTGCTCCAGTTGAAGGTTTGGAACTCCTTAGCGCAAAGCCAGTGTTCTATATGTTCAATATGGACGAAGATGAGCTTGTAGATGAAGCAAAGAAGAAAGAGCTTGCCGATATGGTTGCTCCACAGAAATGTGTGTTTGTAAACGCTAAGCTTGAGGCCGAAATGGCAGACATGTCCGCAGAAGATAAACAGGTATTCCTAGACTCTTATGGAATCAAGGAAGATGGTCTAACTCAGCTAGTTCATGTTGCTTACGATACACTTGGCCTTCAGAGCTATCTTACTGCTGGTGATAAAGAATGCCGTGCATGGACAATTCCAAAGGGCGCAACAGCTCCGCAGGCTGCAGGCGTAATTCATACGGATTTTGAACGTGGTTTCATCGCTGCAAATATTTGCAAATACGATGATCTTGTAAAGCTCGGTTCGGAGAAGGCAGTTAAAGAAGCCGGTCTCATGCGTACAGAAGGCAAAGATTACGTTATGCAAGACGGCGACGTCGTAGAGTTTAAGTTTAACGTTTCTAAATAATATATAAATAAAAGGTCGCGTCCAAGGAAGAAGGGCGCGATTTTTTGTATAAAATGTTTGTGCTAGCCTTTACGTTTATGCTAATATAATAGTATGAGTCTAAGTTATGGTGTGGGTAGCTTCTTTGCACTAGATGTGGGCACAGATGCATTACGTATGGTCGAATTGACAAGCACTGGAAAGCAGGGCTGGTCTTTGTCGCACTTTGCGTATGTTCCTGTGAGCCGTCAGATTTTGCAGGATAGCAGTGACGCTGGTAAGCGTCGCCTCGGTGAAACGATTGCAAGCGCAGCCGAGCAAGCCGGAATTAAAACAAAGAAAATTGCTCTAGGTTTACCATCTAGCAAAACATTTACGACTATTATTGAGATTCCTACTCAGGACAATAAGTCGATGGATAAGATTATTCGCTATCATGCGGATCAATATATTCCAATGCCTATTGATGAGGCTACAGTGGATTATGTAATTTTGGGGCCAAGCCCAAATGATCCTCAGGTAACTGAAGTTTTGCTTTCGTCGACGGCAACAAAGTACGCAGAGGAGAGAATGGAAGGCGTAGAGGCCTTTGGTTTTGATTTGATTGCAATGGAACCAGATTCTATAGCAATGTCTCGTGCTTTGACGCCTCCAGGCATCACTGATGCTAGGTTGATTATTGACTATGGTGAAGACTCAACAGATTTGACAGTCGTATATAACGGCGCTCCTCGTTTGGTTCGCTCGCTTCCTGGCGGCTTGTCTATTCTAACCCGCACCGTAGCAGGTTCTCTCAACGTAAAAGAGAGTCAAGCTAGACAGTTTATCTTGAAGTTTGGTCTTGCACAAGACAAACTTGATGGTCAGGTATTTAAAGCCCTTGATCAGCCACTAGAAAACTTTGCTGGTGAGCTTACGAAGTCTGTAAACTTCTTCCGCGCAAAGTATCCAAATATCAATGTTGGTGGGATCCTTCTTTCTGGATTTGCAGGTATTATTCCATTCCTAGGCGAATATATTGAAGCTAAGACTGGAATTGCAACATCTGAAGGTACTCCATGGCAGATGGTCCGTGTAACGCAACAGCAACAGCAGGCATTGTCTCAGGTTGCAGCTGAGTTCGCAGTAGCGATTGGCTTAGCGGAAAGGACAAATAGTAGATAATATGTTTGAAATTAGTTTAGTTCCTGAAGTAAAAGCGAAATTGCTTCGCCAAGAAAAAATACGCAATCTAGTTATTATTTTGTGTATCTTCGTGGCAATTGGCTGTGGTGCAATTCTATTGATTTTGACGGGCATTATTAGCGGTCAGGGCATCGCTCTTAATGCTAAGGATCATGAAATTGCTTGCCGTATTGGCGATGGTAGCGCACAAGACAAGAACTGCTCGAAGTTCGGTACGGCTATCATGAAGACTGATAACCTTGACGAAATGCTTTCAGTTCAAAACCAGATGAACAACATCGGCACATTGAATGCGAACAAGGTTAAGTTCTCTCGCATTTTCCCAATGCTAAGTGTTCTTTTGATTAATAATAACGGTTATTCGATTAAGGCTTCTGAGGTAAATCTAGACTTCGCAAGTCAGACAATCACCTTCGATGCTGTCGGTTATTCCGAAAGCCGTGTCTACTCGAACTCTCTAGCCGCTTTCAAGGCTAGTGCTAATACATCTTACTTTGATTATGGTGATTATATCGGTGTTGATGAAAACCAGAACGAGTTTACGATTCCTAGCTTCTGTATTACAGAGCTAAAGAGTGCGGTTAATGGTTATCTCTATGGTATCTATCATCGCTATACTCCAGGCTGTGAAGCAGATATGATAAGCAAGGAAGACGACAAGAAGGACGAAGGCGATGGCTCTACTACAGACGAAACCGAAAAGAAAGTTGTCCATTCTCCTAAGGATGTATTTATTCGCCGTACATACAAGTCTGTCGATGATATGAGCGATTACAAGAACGGTAATAAGAAAGAAGATGAGAATAAACTTCTTGCCAAGGCTAATGAAGTTGCTAAGACTCAGGGTTTGATCTCTGCTGATATTGAAGCAGCTCCAACTGGCTTCTACTTCTCGAGTAGCTGTGTCCAGTACGATGCTGATGGCGACTTTAGCGAGGAAGCTACTCGCAATCAGTGCCCAATTTCACCAGCTGGTATTGAAGCATCTGACTTCGGTTATGGTCGCGATGAAGCAAATAATCCAGTATTTAGCTTCTCAGTTACGATTCCATACTCGAAAGAGATTTTCGCTCAGTCGAGCCATCATGTTGTATTCAATGGCCCAACACGCAAGAACGTAACTCCAAGCTACAAACAGTTTGATGATATGTTCGCAAAACCGGCTAAAGATGTCGTGAAGGAGGACAAATAATGGCAAAACCACATAGTTCTGCGGATAGTGAAGGCGCATCCGTATTGAAGCGCATCAAAATCACACGCGCACAAAAGATCATGTTTGGTTTCGTGTGTGGTGCTTCCATTATCTTTGGCGTCACTTTAGTCCTAAGTATTTATTTGATTAGAACAATTTCTTTCAATGCTAAGGTTGATAGTCAGAAGGGTATGGTTATTGATGCATTGAAGAAAGATCAAAATAATCTTAGCCAGCTTGCTACATCCATCGATAATCTTTCGGAAAACGAGTATCTCGAAGTCGTCGCGAAGGAAAGAAAGAACGAACTTTATAACTGTTCCGACTATGTAGATAAGAAGTCCTTTAGTGATGGCGAAGAGATCAGCGCTGAAGATATTGAAAAGATGAACGCTTGTTCTTCGCTCCGTGTTATCGCTGAGGCTATGCCAACGGTTTCTTCGAACGTTTCGAGCCAGGATATCGCAATTGCGACTTATGCACAGCTAGAGAAAATTCTTGATGTAGCAAATGTTCGTGGTAATACTACCGACGATGATGGCATCATGAGTGTTGATGAGTCCGGTACAAGTGACTTTACAGATACTGCTAAGCAGGGTGTTACTGTTAAGCCAGTAAGTACTCTCGAAGCAAGTGTAAATCTTGAAGACGGTTCTGCTCAGATTTATAGTTTCATGGAGACGATCGACCGTTCAATTCGCAATTTCGATCTCCAGAGTGCAACTCTTGAGCTTGGTGATTCGATGAAGTTTTCTGGTAGCTACTATACCTATTACACAAATCCTGTAACTCTTGAAGTTAAGAAACGTGTAATTTGCGCAGACAAGTCTAGTGATGCTTGTAAGAAAAAGGGTGGCGACAAGAGCCTAAAGAGTAAATAGCGATAAGAAAGGAAATAAATGAAGAGTACAGATATAGCATTGATTATCCTAATCGCTGCAATTTCAATTGGCATTTCTTTCTGGGTTACTAACGCTGTTCTTGGTGACCCAGCAGAATCTGTTGCCGAAGTCAGTTATATTGACGACATCGGTGGCATTGTTGCTGATCCGGATCCAGAAACCTTTAATACCTTTGCGTTGAACCCAACAACAGATGTTGTTGTTGGTTGTGATGCAGGTCAGACTTGGGTTTCTATTCGCTGCGTTGATAACGATAAGATTATCTATGACAAGAATGGTAACATCGATGCTGATGCAACGAATGCTAACTATGATCCAAATGCTCCAAAGGAAGAAGAAAAAACTCCAGAAGAGAATCCAGAAACTCCAGAAAATCCAGAAGAAGAAAATATTAACGAGGGCTTTTAGTTTCCGCGGGCTTTATAGCTCGAAATAATCCAAAAGAAAAATATGTTACTGACTAAGGAACAACAAGACAAAATTGTCGATATACTGATTGATTATGGCTTGGTAGATATTAATGCTGCCAAGAAGGTTTATGCTGAAGTAATTAAAAGCGGTCAGCCAATTTTGGCAGCTTTGAAAGCTAAGGGCGTTGCAACCGATGACTGTATTCAACATGCTACGGCAATTGTCATTGATTCTCCTTATGTTGATCTTAGAAACCTTCGCTTTGACAAAGATTCGCTCTTGAGAATTCCTCAGAATATCGCTCAGCAATCTCGTGTAGTACCTCTAAATGTTAAGGATGGGCAGCTTTATGTTGCTGTTCTTGATCCTTCAAACATTCAGCGCATTGATTACATTACTACGCTTGTAAAGATGCCGGTTAAGGTTGTTATGACCTCTGATGCTGGCATTGATAATGCGTTGTTGCAATATGTAGCCGACCTTAAGGATGTTAATCGTGCGGCTGCGAACGAGGAAAAGGAAGCGAAGAGCCATAGTGGTGATGCTCAGACGATTACTCAGGACTCGCCAATTTCTAAGGCGCTTTCTTCGATTTTGGATTATGCTGCAAAATCTAAGGCTTCAGATATTCATATTGAGCCTCTAGAAAAATCATTGGTTATTCGTTGTCGTATTGATGGTGTTCTTCGTAAGGTTATGGAGCTTCCGAAATCTATCGAGCCAGCTCTAGTCAGCCGTATTAAGATTATGGCTCGTCTAAAGATTGACGAACACCGTACGCCTCAGGACGGTCAGTTTACTGTTATTGTGAATGATAACGAAATCGACCTTCGTATTGCTATCTCTCCAGTTGTTTGGGGTGAGCAAGTTGTTATTCGTCTTTTGGATAAGACGGGTACGGCTATGGAAGTGGAGAAGATGGGTATGACGGGGCGTGCGCTTCGTGACGTTCTTGAAGGTATTTCCAAGCCAAATGGTATGATTTTGACTTCTGGTCCTACAGGTTCTGGTAAGTCTACGACGCTTTATGCTTTGGTTCAGAAGATTAAGAATGAAGCAATTAATATTGTTACGCTTGAGGATCCAGTAGAGTACAAGATGGACGGTGTAAACCAGATTCAGGTGAATCTTGATGCTGGTTTGACGTTTGCTTCAGGTCTACGTTCTATCTTGCGTCAGGACCCTGACGTTGTTCTCGTAGGTGAGATTCGCGATGCCGAAACTGCTGGTCTTGCTGTTCAGGCAGCTTTGACTGGTCACTTGGTGTTCTCAACACTACACACGAACTCTGCAGCAGGTATCTTGCCTCGTCTTCTAGATATGGGTATCGAGCCATTCCTTATTGCTTCGACTTTGAATACGGTTATTGGTCAGCGTCTTGTCCGCCGTGTCGCGGAACGCCATGATAGCTATCGCTCAAGCGAGATGCAGACTCAGGAAATTAACAGTGCTATTGGTCAGTTGCTTCCAAATTCGGCTGCAGCGGTCGGTCCGGTTAGCGATGATCTTGGTTATACAAATTTGCCAATTGCTAATAATCAGGGTTATACGCTCGTGAAGGGCGTAGATTCCGATGAGGCTCCTGGTGGTTTCAAGGGTCGTGCTGGTATTTATGAGACGATTACGGTTGATGAAGATATTCAGAAGTTAATTATTGCTCATGCTACATCTGCAGACATCATGAATGTTGCAAAGATGAAGGGCACCGTAACGATGCGCCAAGATGGTTTCTTGAAAGCTTTGAGTGGTGTTACGACGCTAGACGAAGTTAACCGCGTGGCAAGTGATTTGGCGTAAAAAGGATAAACCCTCGGAGATATTACCGAGGGTTTATTTTTTGCGGATGTTTAGTATATTACGTTTCTGTAATGGCCGGAATCTCTGAGACTAAGATCTGTATCGGTGCGTCCCGAGTAGTCATGTTGGAGATTGAGATAAGCTTCGTTTGCTAGATTATCGTCGGTATCTCCGATGGCAAACCAGTAATAATCTGCATAATTGTTACCGAGGTAGCGCTGAATGCAAATGGCGATATTTCTGGTCTGTGCAGGATGAACGAAGCTCAGATAGAGTCCACGTCCGCAGCATTTTGTGCCTGCGGCTCGCATCGAAGCTTCGAAGGTTGAGATTCCGTAGCGAGATTCTGTTTCGAGAATGTCGATGCTAAAATCTGTTGGCGGTGCTTTGATGATTCTAAAACTATTGTTCGAGCATTTAGTGAGTTTTAGATCAGGGAAGAAGGCCATGGCTTTTGCTTCTTGGGCCGCTTTGACAAATGCAGAATCGGCAAGAATATAGTCGTCGCGGGGTAGTTCCGAATTGCCGGGGTTTCTCCACGAAATCACGGACGCATTGTCCGAGAAAGAATTGTTTGCATCTCGGTTGAGATGCGGACTAATGCTTCGGCCGAGGTTAGGTCCATACGCAAGTAACATAAAAAACACTTCCTTTCTAAGACAAAGAACTAACAGCCTTCTTGCGCAAAAGGATGTCGTTAAGCTGTATTATATAAGAAAATGGAGATTTGTCAAGAAGGAGGAGTGATTGAGGGAGGTCAAAAAAGTGCGGGTTGAGAGAGAGCGCATCGCTTCGCGATGCTTGCATTGATCGTCGCCTCGGAAAAGCCGAAATGCGTGGCATTTCTTCGTTTTCTCTCGGCTCCTCCAAAGCGCGAACTACGTTCGCATCTCTCTAACCCAGTAGCAGAAAATAAAATAACGACCTAATGGTCGTTCTTTTATTTTCTGGTGCGGGTTGAGAGAGTCGAACTCTCATGTTGAGTTTGGAAAACTCACATAATAACCGTTATATGAAACCCGCACGGCTTCACTTTATATATGGGGTGGGTAAAAGGGTTCGAACCTTCGACCTTCGGTGCCACAAACCGACGCTCTAACCAGCTGAGCTATACCCACCATATATATGGAAGTATTATATCAGATAGACAATGCTTTTTCAATCGTTATGATTATAGGGCTGGAGATAGAATTAGATAGGCAAGATAGCCTAGGCCAGCACCAGCTGCAAGAATAAGGACGATAATAATTGCCCAGAACCATCCTGGTTTTTCTTTGCCATCTTTGACGACCTTGGTTTTCTTGGCTTTCTTATCTTTCTTGGTAGCAACTTTAGTATATTCGTTTTCTTGAGGAATTTCGTCTTCTTGAACAAATTCTGAAGAATTAGGACCTACGCCAAGTGGGCGTTTTGCAACCTTTGCACTTGCGTCTGGACGAAGGAATGGAGAACGAACGCCAAGGGAATAGTTATTGGCGTTTGGTGCGGATTTTTCGCTTGGACTCTTTGTAAGGGTCGCGACGGCATTCTTTGCTGCTACTGCAGTTTCTTTGGCCTGTTCTGGGGCAACTTCTGGAGTTGGCTTTGGTTTTGCTGTAACTTTTACGGCTGCAGGCTGCGCAACTGGTTTGGCTGGTGCAGCTTTAGAAACGGTTGGGCGAACTGGAGCGACAGGTTTTGCAACGCGCTTTACTGGAGCTGCTTTTGGCGCAGCAGGAGTAGCAATTTGCTTTACTGGAGCAGGGCGCAAAGCCTGATGAGAAGCAGTGCGATAAGCTGGCATAGAAGGAGTAGCGGTAGCAAAATGTGCTACGCGCTTTGGCTTTTCTGGTTCTGCTTCGGCTTTTTTGGCAACTGCTGGGGCTTTGCGGCGAGAAATTCCGCCAACAAAATCCATGTATGTGCGGCGCCTTGGTTGCTGAACGGTAGCTTTTGGAGTAGTTTTTACTGGAACCGAATTAGAAGAAGCGGTCTTTGGAGCTGAACTACTCTTAGATTTAGCACGCGAAGCTTCCTTTACGGCTCTATCTAGTTCGTTGTAGTCTATATTATCGCTCATCGTATTTACCTTTTGCTGACTCTACGATAGCACAAAAAGAATCTGCTATCAAACTGGCGTTGCCGACAAGTAGGCCATCGATGCCAGGGATGTTCAAATATCCAGGTGCGGTGCTTGGATTGACTGAGCCGCCATAGAGAATTGGAAGATCCATTGCAGTTTCGTCGCCATAGAGCTTGCTGATGTGGCGACGGATTAGAAGCTGGGCTTCTTTGATATCTTCCGGTTTTGCCGGGCGAGCGTTCTTATTGCTAGAAATTGCCCAAACTGGTTCGTAGGCGATAATAACCTTACTGATATCTTCTTCGCTAACCTGAGACAAGCCACCGATAAGCTGATCGTAAATGGCAGCGCTAGTTTCGCCATTTTTGCGCTCTTCGGCAGTTTCACCAATGCAGAGAACTGGGGTTAGACCGTTGCGAATAGCGGCAGCAACCTTTTGTGCGATATCTTTGTCGCTTTCGTTGAATAGATAGCGGCGCTCGGAATGGCCAACGATGGCATAATCTACAAAGCTACGAATCTGAGAAATTGATACTTCGCCGGTGAATGCGCCATAATCTTGCCAGTAAAAATTCTGTGCAGCTAGCTTGAACTGGCGGCGATTAATCTGCAAAGATAATGGTTGCAAAGAAACAAGGGAAGGTGATAGAACAACCTGAACGTTTCGCATGGCTGGAATGCGATTGCTGAGGCGATGCAAATATAGACTGGCCTCACCAGGGGTAAAATTCATTTTCCAGTTTGCAATAATATAGGTTTTTCTAGCGCTTATCATATATCTATTTTAGCATAAGCGGCAAGAATTCAGTAGGCAGCAAAAAGCTACGCCCCGAGTGGAAGCGTAGCTTTGAGTTGTTTATTCGCTTACTAGACCAAGGATGCCGCGAAGTGCATAAGCAGTGTCTTCGTGCGAGCGGACGGTAATAGTGTCGATGCCCATCTGAACGACTGGGTAATCGTTGCCGCCTGGCTGGGTCATATCGCCGAAGTATAGAATGTCTTTCTTTTCGACCTTTAGCTCTTCCATGAGGTGGGTCATACCAAAGACCTTGTTCATGCCAGGAATGAAGGCATTAATAGAGGTGGTGCCGCCAACCTCGTATTCGAAATCTGGGGCGAGTTCTTTGGCGCGCTTGACGATAGCATCGCGTTTCTTGTGATCTGGATCCCAAGCATACTTAACATCGGTGCCAGCTTTCTGGCCAAGAGCAGAGAAGGTGACCTGAGATAGGCGGTTTTCGATAATCTCGTCGCCTTCCTGAAGCTTATCTTCTTCCCAGTAACCAAGTTCTTCGGCTGCGGTCTGGATTGCCTTAGTAATTTCGGCGACCTGTTCATCGGTAAGTGGGTAGTTATAGACCTGATCCCAATCCTTCTTCTCGATATTGTAGCGGTAGTACTGTGTGCCTTGTGCTACAAAGAGATGAAGATGGCTGAGCTGTTCTGGGGTAGCATTGGTAAGGCGGTTTACGATCTGAATAAGGAATTGATCGAACTTCTGACCAGAGATTGGGCAGATTTCGAAGTGATCGAGACACTTGGTAAGGAGGTCTGCAATCTCGTCAGGGATTGGAGTTTTTGCGATATTTAAAGTTTGGTCAATATCGAAAGATAAGACTTTTTTCATATTTTGTCCTTGTTTATGGTTGTATTTTATTGAAGAGTTTCATAATTATCAAGGGGTGAAAATACCCCCGCACTGGATGTGCGGGGGCGGGGTGCGGGGTTGGAGCGTTGACGATTAGCCGTTGAGGCCAGCGTTGAAGACAGAGTAGAACTCGTCAAGAGCCTCTTCAGTGTCATCATCGTCAGAGTGATAGCGGTCACCGTCGTAAGTCATTCCGTTCTTGGACTTGAACGGCTGCTTCTTGGGCTCGGACTTCTTGGGTTCGGACTTCTTGGGCTCGGACTTCTTGGGTTCAGGGGTCTTAGACTTTGTGGGTTCGCCCTTCTTAGGCTCACCCTTCTTGTCCTTGTCCTTGTCCTCGTCCTCGTCCTCGTCGTCCGGGGTCTCGTCATCATCTGCGGTCTCGTCATCGCCGTCATCGCCATCGATAGACTCTACCAGAATGTGATAGAGGTCATCCCAGAGTGCGGCGTAGTCGGTTGTGCTGGTTTCGTCGGGCACGATCTCGAAGACGAAAGTGCCGAGCTCGTTGCGATAGGTCATGGTATAGAAGCCATGCACCTCGTCAGCAGTGAGGGCGTTGTACACAGGATCTCTGAGGAGATCTGCGAACTTGTCGTCGTCGAGGACGCCAGCCAGATCAGGGTTGTACTCGATCACGATTGTCTCGAGTTCCTTGGTGCTGTCGTCACGGGTGATGGTTGCGCTGAGGCCGTTGGCCTTGTTGATTAACTTTTCGCTCATGGTACTACCTCCTGAAGTAGATAAAAGATTTCTTATTCGCGAGTGCGATATAAGGTCCTATTGGACGCTAGACGTGTAAAATTTATACGCCTGGCGCCCAATAGGCAATCTTTCGGAGGTAAACCCCGTTAAGATGCTATGTTTAGAGTTCCTCCCTAAACATGACTTTATTTTAGCATAAATGGTTAAAAATGTCAATACATATGCCACATTTTATAGGTAAAATGGCTTAAAACAGGAAAAAGGCTGCATTTCTGCAGCCTTTCAGAGGTTATTTTCGCCTTTTGTACTTTGACGGCCTCACCGGATTAGGGGTGATGCCTTGCTTGACGAGCATCTTATTGATCTCGCTGCTTTTGGTTGGCCATCCAGGAGCATGCCAGAAAACAAACAGTTTTTTGACTGTCTTCCGAAGTTTCTTGGTAGATTCTTCAGAGAATTTTCTTGCACCAACTGGATAATTAACTACAACGAACACTTTGCCGTTAGAATTGGTATCGGTTCGGATAGTCAGGGAAGCGCCACCGCTTTTAGCAGTAGGGACGATTTCGTCAAGTTTTTTAAGTAGGCTTTCTGCCTGAGCTGGAGTGATGGTTTGTCCTCTAGGGGTTTCGATCAAGATTTGGGATTTTGTCCGAATTTCTACGATTTTCCACCCTGTAAAGAACTCATCTGCGCTCAGGTTGAATTCCTGTCCGTCCATGCGGTCGTTTCCAGGACATTCACGGATGACCATGATTTTGTCCTTTTTCTGTCTCTTTTTCTCTTTGGCGATTATGCCTGCATAGGTGATGTGCCAAACAGTTTGAGAAAGAATGATAAACCAGTATACGATAAACGCGATGATGGCCAGAATAGCCAAAACGAATACTACTTTCAGCATACTAACACCTCCTAAAGTATCTCTGTGAAAGTCTTATATATTTTACCATAAAATGTCTAAAAAGTCAATTAGGGCTTATGGTTTTTTCGGGAACAAAAAAGACGAGCTTTTGGCTCGTCTTGAGGCTTATTTTACGTAAGCAAACTTGTTTTTGCCGCGCTTGATAAGGCTTGGCTCGGTAATATCGATATCTTCGGTGACTTTTTGACCATTTACAGAGATAGCGTTGCCGCTTAGGAATTTGCGGGCTTCGCCTTTGCTGCTTGCGAGTTCGGTAGCGACGAGGATTTCGGATAGCTTTTGACCCTTATCTGCAGTAGGGAAGCTTTCGGCTAGGAGCTTGCGGTCATTGTCGTCTAGCTGAGTGAAATCCTGATCCTTAGCAAAGAGGAATTCGCTGAGCTTGGCGGCACTGTTTGCAGCTTCTTCGCCATGAACAACGGCAGTAATGCGGCGACCGAGTTCTTTTTGGCCAAAGCGAGCAGATGGATTCTCGTTGTGTTTGGCAAGGATTTGCTCGAGTTCTTCTGGGGTTACAAGAGTATACATCTTGAAGAAACGGTCTAGATCATCGTCAGACTGGTTGAGCCAGAACTGATAGAAGTCGAAGACGCTGGTCTTGGTGCTATCTAGCCAGACGGCGTTGCCTTCGGACTTGCCGAACTTGCGACCAGTAACTTTATCAATAACAAGAGGGCAAGAGTAAGCGTCTGCTTTAGCGTCTTCTAGGCGCTTGATTAGATGGATACCAGAGGTGCAGTTGCCATACTGGTCGGCGCCACAGAGCTGAAGGTCTACGTTGTGTGTACGGAATAGGTGTAGGAAATCGTAGCCTTGGATAAGGGTGTAGCTAAATTCGGCATAAGAGATACCAGAGCCACCTTCGCCGATACGGTTCTGAACGAACTGGCGATCAAGAAGCTGAGTCATGCTGAAAGCCTTGCCGATTTCGCGTAGGAATGGAAGGAATTTGACTTCGCTAAACCAATCGTAGTTATCCAAAATCTCGGTATTTTCTGGGGAGTGGGTAACCTTGACGATCTGTTTTGCAAGGGCGACTTTGTTCTTTGCGATTTCGTCGAGACCTTTAAGATCGCGTTCGACGGTGTCCTTTGGGTCGCCAATCTGACCAGTTGCGCCGCCAACAAGATAATAAGGAGTATATCCGTGGCGAACAAAACAAGCGCACATCATGAGGGCGGCAAGGTGGCCAATATGCAACGAATCGGCACTTGGATCGGTGCCCCAATAGAAATTGCGCGGAGCTTTGTCTAGGTCAGTGATATCTTCCAGGGTGTTTTCTGCATAGAAGCCACGCCACTGGAGCTCTTCGGATAATTTCATTTGTACTCCTTAAATTTTTATTAACTTCATTATTATACCATCTTTTTAAAGGGGTGGCGAATCACGAATTGATAGTGCTTATGGTATAGTAGAGTAAAGATTAAATGCCCGGAGAGCAAAAAGTGAATTACGACAAACTCAGCAACAACGAAGAAAACTCTGATGCTGTAGAAAATGAGTGGGCAAAAGCTTTTGAGACTCCGGAAGATGGCACTAATGAGAAGACTGACGGCGGTATTGAGGAACAAGCTGATAACGCCGTGGAGGCTCATGAGCAGCAGGAACGCCATCCATTGGCGGACGTAGAACCAGGTTTAGCAGTGGATGTGTATAAGAATACGCATCCTGGTTATGCTTCTAACGAAAAATGGCGTGAAGATTTTTCTAGTTGGCAGAGCGAAGAGTGGGGTGTTGGGCTAGAGGGCTATGATACTTTGACGGATGAGGAAAAGGCCGATTTTGCAACCTTTGTTCATGATGAGATGGTGAAAGATTGGCGCGAAGAACAAGCGCAGACTCAGGCTGAAGCCGCTGAGATAAACTCGGCGCTTAGTCAAGGCACGGCTGAGATTTGGAAAGCCCAAACTCAGAATAATCTGATTGCTCCAGATGGTCGTTCGAGACAGAGAGCATTGAATAGAATTGATGGGTCTCTACGCGAGGCTGGTGATGTTCAGGGCATTGAAGATGAAACCGAGAGACAACTAGGCGAGATTCAGGGCGTTGTTGCTGAAGGCGAACGTGCAGATAGGGCTTACGATGCGGTAGGAAGAGCACAAAGGGCGATTTTTGAGGCGCGTAGAAATGCTGGCCTGATCGAAGGAAATGGCAGAGCTTCGAATGAAGTTGGGGCGGAAATTAGCGATTTTCTAGCAAACCAGCCAGAAGGTCTTTCCGAGGAAGAGTTTAACGCTATGTTGGACAACTATGTAGCTCAGAAATTAAGCGAGGCAGAGGCGGTTAAGCAACAGAAACAGGATGATGAGTTGATTAACGAAGCAATCAATGCTGGAGTAGGCAGGATTGCTATGGCGGAGTCACATGCAGGAGTTGGTTCAAGAAATGGTCGAGAATTCCAGCAACATTCTAGAGAGTTATCTAATGCCCTAGGGAATGTTGAGCGACCTGAAGGCATGTCTGCCGAAGAGTATGCTAAGAAGATTAGTGAAGAGGCTACTCGTATGGCGAATAACTTGAGTAGTGGACAACAGAGTGCATAAAGAAAAGAGCCATTAAGGCTCTTTTTAGTTTTCGATTCCAGATATTGTGGATCCTTGATGGATTTGGTCGCGAGTAACATTGGCAAGAAAGAGGCCGACATTTTGGCCAGCGACAGCGACGTCCATAGTTTTATGAAAGGCTTCGACGCCACTTATGGTGGTTTCGATTGTGCCGTTGCCGGTTTCGATTATGACGGTTTGTCCTACGCGGAAACTACCGCTCTCGATTTTGCCGGTTACAACCGTGCCGCGACCAGATATAGAGAAGGTGTCGTTAATTATCATAAACCCAGGGCCTTCTGGTATCATGACTGGTTCTTCTTGCTCTTGGATTAGATTGTTGTTGCCGAATAGTTTGCCTAATAATCCCATAATATTGTGCTTTTCCTTATTTATTCTATTTTGCCACAGAATTTGAGACATGAAAAATCCCTGTCCTTATCGAACAGGGATTTCGCGTTGTTAGAATTCTGTCTTAAGCGAGCTTGCAGTCAATGAAGATTGCGTTCTTGCTCACTTTGTGTTCGCCGTGGATGTCAATTGTGCATTTGCAATAGATGCCTTTCTTGATCTTCTTGCCGCTGATAATCTGGTTAAAATAAACCGGTAAGCCCTTTGTCTCGCTAAGGCTTATAGCCTGCTGGATAGGATCCATCTTGGGTGGCTTTGGCACTTTCTGCGGGTTGGGCTTAGGCGGAGGGGTCGGCATGGACTTTGACTTCGTCGATGGAGCCGGAGCGTTCGTGGTGCGCTCAAAGCTCGCATTTGCATAAGCCCTAGTCGGAAGCTTTGCAGTAGACTTTTCTGTTGTCGGGATGACCATCTTTGCCTTTTCGGAAGCCTTAGCGGCAATTCCAAGCTTAATCTGAACGAAGCGATCGTGGTCCTTTTTTGGAGCATACCCGCTGAGCTCGTCGATAATCTCTTCGATATCACCAATGAGACTGTGGCCCTCTTTAACGACATAAGCACATTCGTTCATGCATTTCAGCTCTTCTTCCGAGAGCGCATACGGAGTAGCAAGGGCCTGACCTTCATGTCCGAGCATGTTATAGGGAATAGGCTCGCCGATTTTGTACAGGTCGAGCACCTGAGAACCGGTTGTCGTGAAGTTTTTGCCAGTTTTGCCAATCTTATTGCTGATGAGTGAAAGGATAGTCGCGAGCTCTTCCTCGATGTCTATCTTTGCAAGATTACAAAGATTGTAGAGGAGGATGACCTTCTTGCGGCCTTCGAGAGGCTTTAAAGTTTTCACGGATTTTGTAGACATGTATCATGTCTCCCTTCATAAATTCTTCGCTTTGCGCGAGAAGTAGAAACAGGGATAACTGTACCTGCTTCTCACGCAAAACAACGCGTTAAAGAACAATACAAAAATATTTGTATATTATAGCATAAGTGGCTTAAAAAGTCAAGATAGAACAGGGGTGATAGTGGGGACCAAAAAGCGCTGGTTCTTGAGACTGTCAAATATGTTTTCTTGAAGGGCGGGGGAGATTAGTCGAGGTCTTAGGAATAAATATGATAGAATAGGAGTGTTAGGGCCTGTCGTTTAACGGATAGGACATATCCCCTCTAAGGATACAATGCTGGTTCGATTCCAGCCGGGCCTACCATTTCGGAATCAGAGTCAGAAGATGGCTCTTTTTTGTTGCTAATAACAGAGAAGAGAGGGCTTAAATCTTCCGTTCCAAACTTTTGCTCTCCGATGTCGAAGTGTAAACCATTGGGGAACATCGTGGCTTGGAATGCTTGGCGAGATTCCAGGTTAGCATCTGCCCATAGCTTGGCTGGCTTAGTGATGAAACTACATACATAATCAATTGTAGATTCGCTAATGCGTTGGTCTTGCTCGAGCTTTAGGATTCTCTTGTCGAGTTCATCGCGCTTTCGCATTTGAGCATCAGAATATCTTTCTTTTTCGGCTCGACTAATCCTGCCATCTAGGAGAGCATCAAGAACCTCATTTAGTTTGGCGTCTATCTTTGATATTTCTTCGCGGCATTTTGCCAGTTCGTTATTGGTGCAGCTTAGCTTTTGAGAGTATGTGCGTTTAACTATCACCTTGAACATCTTTACGGTGCTTTCTGCAGGTGTGATTTGTCGCAAGTAATTTGCAAAGAGCTGATGCATGCTTTTGACGCTAATTGACCCATGGCCTTTTTCGCAGCAGTGATATCGTGGCGAGCTTTTGCCACTTCCTGATGTTGGTGCACTGGCGCGAATAGGCTTCCCGCATTTTGAGCAGAGCAGGGTATGTTTGAGCGGATATTGATCGCGAATGCTTGGCATTAATACTCGAGCATCGCCTTTAAGAAGCCTTTGATTCTGATTATAGGTATCGAGGTTAATAATCCCATCGAAATCTATAAGCTTTGTCATCTCGCCATCTAGTAGCTTTTTTGAGGCATTATAGCCAGCATATGCGGGCTGCTTGAGTAGTTCGTAAAGTGCAGAGAATTTGATTAGCTCGCCATTCCTAGTCTTTACATTCAACTTATGAGCTATCTGGAGTAGTCCAGCAACATTAAGTCCACCTTCAGAGAAGCGATTAAGGAGAAGAGTGATTTTGTTGCCAATATCATCTCTAGTATCAATCTCGAGCGTGTTGTGATACTTTTTCTTTCCGTCTTTTGTAGTGATGCCATCTACGAGAACATGTTTGAGCCTTAGGCCTAGAGGTGCTTGAGACATCCACCAGCCTTGTTTTGCTAGTAATCGCATATTGTCTTTTACGGTTTGTGATTTAATGTCGTTGTCGTACTGATGAATAGCGATTGCTAGATTTAGGAGGAGCTTGCCGGTTGGAGTCTCATCAATGACTTCTTGTGTAGATCGGAGAGTAACTCCGCATCTAGCCATTTTGTCTCCAATATCCTTACAAAAGGAGTTTAGGTTCCTAGAGATGCGGCTAAGATTGTAGACGATTACATGATCAATGTGGCCTTTTTGTGCTGCGATGTCTTTTAGCATCTGTTGTAGGCTTGGGCGATGAGAGTCTTTGCCGGAAATACCATCATCGCTATACCAGCCAATAATCTCGATATTGTTTTCGTCAGCATATCTTTGGATAGCTCGAGTTTGGTTTTCGAGAGAAGCACCAGCGACTTGCTCCTCAGAGGAAACCCGAGTATAGCCAAACGCAACTCTTTTTAGACCGTCATTCATACTGTCCATATTACTCTACCTTCCCAGTTTTTGGAACAACATAAGCGCTAGTCAGCGAGCTGGCTAGATACGTAAGTCCCATCAGTATTAGTGAAAGGTCTGTATCATCGATGCGATCTGAGATTTGCTTGCCAAGTAGTCTTCTAGCTTGCTTGATTGTTAGTATTGTTGTGTCTGAGGCCAAAATATTTACGGCCGGATTGTTATGCTTTTCTGGCATAGTTACTGATTTATTGGCGTAAAAAATAACACCAAAAACTCTTCTTTCTAGAGTTTTGCGTGTTATGTATAATTCCTTGCCGATAATCTACGAAAAGAGGATAAGCGTAGACAACAAGAGGTCGAGAAGGAAGCATGGCAATCTCAACCCTTTATTCTAAAAACACATTGTTAATAGCTGCTTGTCTGAGAGCATAACACTAGGCTAAGCCGTGTGCAAGCATTAGCACAACACCAGAAGAGAAACATCAGAGAAGACCAGAGTATGACGACCCACAATAAAACACCCTCTGTGAGGCCGTGAGAGCCTCTCTGAGAGCGCTTTACTATACGGGATAATAACTAGTAGCATTCGAGCAAAAGCCATCTTTCATAACTATCATCGTGTAAGCATTAATGAGATATGGCCAGAATAATTCTGCCCGAATAGCTAGGCTTGCAGTAAACATGAGTTATAAAAAGAGCCAATATATTGCATTGGCTCTTTTGGCTCTACTCGGCTTCAATAATAGTGTCGAGAGTTCTGCCCATTCTAGTAATCATGTGGGTTACAAGCGCATTTCCCATGCAGAAATAACGCATTTTTTGAGGCATGCCGGTATTAGTCCAGTTATCATCAAAGCCTTGCAGGCGCTCAGCTTCAACAGGAGTGATAAGGCGTAAGTTTTTGGTAGTTATATCCTCTACAACATGAGTGCTACGATTGAGTGTAGATTCACTTGTAAGCATTGTGCGGCTTGGTCTATCCCATGGATCAGGGAAGGCGATTGGCCCCTCAGAGAAGGTATATTTGTAGCCAGTGGCACTAGTCCTTTCAATCTTTTTGGCGCCTTTTAGGTAAGTCCATTTTGGCATCTTTTCTTCGGAGATGAAGTAGCTTTCATCGACCTCTTTGTTTTCGAGGATTTCGCCCAGAGTAGTAGCTTTTTCTATGACTGGCTTTACTTTTGTAGTGAGAATTTTACCATCCCTCATGATGCCAGCATTTCCGAAGTCGAATTTGAAGTCATTTGAGACGGCTTCGATATCCGTAGAGACTTCGCCTTCTCTTGGAGTGTCGTTTTCGGCAATAGGGAAGGTCGTAGCGAAGAAGCCGCAATTTAGAAGAATATTTTTAAGGTCAAATTCCTTAACAATCTGAGAATATTTGGTTTTATCACTATAGGCAAAAATGAAGGTCCTTCTTCTGCGTTGAGCGGCACCATATTCTGCAGCATTAACTACACGCCACTCCACACTATAGCCTAGGGAGTGTAGACATGAGAGCATGATGCCGAAATCTCTACCACGCTGCTTGGCGGGAGACTTCAATAGTCTATCTACATTTTCAAACAAGCAGAATGGAGTATGCTTTGTTTTTAGTAATTCAAAAATCTGCCACCAGAGTACGCCTTTTTTGCCTTGAATGCCTTTTGAGGAGGCTAGAGTATGTGCGACCGAATAGTCCTGGCAAGGAAAACCGCCAACTACTAGCGTGTGATCGGGGATGTTGTTTTTGTCTACTAGTGAGATATCGATGCCGGTAGTGTATTCTCCAGCCAAATCTTTTACATCTCCAAAGTGAGACACATAGCAGTCGTGAGCCCATTGGTTCTTAGCTCCTGGCTCCCATTGGCTGAACCAGACAGTAGACCAACCACTATTAAGGCGTTCTAGGCCAACTCTAAAGCCACCAACACCAGCAAATAACTCACAGACTGTTTTCTTCATATTACCTCTTTTCTACCTCTAATCTATGATCAATTATAGCAAGAAGACTTTTGTCGATCAACCCTAACATAACCGTTTGTTTGTAGATTTTAGTTATTGATCGAACTATAGTTGTACTAACGAACATAAGCACAAGGAGAAAAGACGGAATGGAGCCAATCGAGCTTACGTATGAACTGAAGGTAAAGAGTAAAGAGAAGAAGTTGTTCAATGTTGAGCACTTTGCTGGATTGGACCGTAGTGGGCTTAAATTCCAAGAGACTGAGCGTAGGATATTGATGAATGAGTATCCAACTGGAGAGAAACTTTACATTCAATTCCCAGGCAAAGAGAGCGCCAGAGATAAGAATCCAAGGCCTTGGGATTTTCGGCCAAAGATGCAGCTTGCCAATGGAGAGTGGCTAAAAGACTTAAGCTTCAAGGATGTCTGGAATGATTTGTATGAGCTCAAAGACATCAATGTAGATATGAATTACATAGCGATGGTGTTTTTCCGAATAGCATTCATGCTCGATAGTAGAAAAACATCAAGAGTTTTGAAATATGAAGACATCAATAGTGATGGCGAGGTCGTTAATAGTGGGGAGATGGAGTTTGAATGGTTTGAGTACGCTCCCGACGAAAGCTTGCTCGAGCGTCTAGACATTTCTCCTGATATTCTGAGAGGCTGTTCCTTGCTACCATACTTAGCCTATAACGACTATCTAGCGCAAAATGAGGATTGCAAGTATTACTATCGTGCGAAATATGAAAAGGAAGAGAATTGGGATGGCCTAATTGGACGAAGTAACACACTCCTAACACATATGTCTGTAATTGCCTTTATTGAGGAGTATTTGAGGTTCTCTGAAATTATGGATATGTTCCAGAGAGGTAGAGGTGTTGCTCCTCTTCAGACTAGACTTCTGAACGATGTCACGGGTGGTTTAGTTACTGGATAGAGAAGTGCGGTTGTGGGGCTCTGAGAGCCCTCGTGAGGCATTCTAGGCATCAGAGAGGTAATCTAATATTTGAATGCGAGACACTCGAGCTATCACTATCACCAGAGCAGGACATCAGTGAGAAACTAAGAAGACTAACTAATGCATCTGCTTATGTTAATGATAACTTTTAAAAATCGGGCCGGATATTCTGGCTTCTAATATACGTAGGAGTAAAGAACTACATAATGTGTAACCTCCTTGCGATTGATACTATAGAGAGAAGACCAAGATATTAGGCCCGATTATACTGCCTAAATCTGGATGAAACGAGTAGTACGGGGGTCTCTAGGGGGGTATTCTTGTGTTACAATAATAAAGACCAGGATATTCCGGCCCGAATACTCTTGTGTTGCTGGATTACTAATGTACCGGTGCGGTATTGGTATAGACAATAACTGAGATGAGTAGTAGTTCTACTTTCTTAGGGGGAATGGATTTACTACTGTTAAAGCTGAGGTTACACCCTTAATTCTCTGGATATCCCATAAGATGTCGTTCCAATTCGCGTAAATAAGGCCTACCAATTTGAGCTAGAATGCCGCATCTCGGCATTTTTTGTTTGATTTTTAAAAATGCTTATGTTAATATGAGCTTGTATATTGGTGTTTGAGAGACGCCAGGATTGAAACAAAAAAGGGAGATAAAAATGTTTTTTAGCTCAAAGCGCATTTTGGCTGTAGTATTGGCGGCAACAGTGAATGTTTTGTTGGCTTGCGGTGCAAGTTATGCGATTTCTGGCACTGTAGATATTACTGGGCAGAAAGTTGTAAATGGCGCTAGCGAGATATCTGAAGGCGAGTTTAGTTTTGAGTTGCGTAAGCCTGGTTCTGATACTGTCATTATGACTACTACTAATGACGCTGACGGCAATATTGTTTTTAAGGATGTGCCGTATTCTGATGCCGATATCTTGAATGAAAAGTATATTATTTACGAGGTCACTGAGGTTCCGGGCGATGACGATACGATTATTTATGATAGTAATGTCGGTTATGCTGTTTTGCAATTCGAGGAAGGTGGTTCGCCAGATGCTGAAGAGATAACTATTACTTATGCGAAGCCGGTTTCAATGGAAATTCGCTATGATGGTCTAGAATATAATGTTTTTCATGCTACTGATGAGGATTTACAAGGCGTAGCTTATTCGGTTTTTGATTCTCGCGATGGTTCGTTAACGTTTTTCCGCGATGAAGAGGGCGCTTATGAGGATAGAAAATATGTTTATAACGATGGTTGGTATTTGTACTATACCGTTGTGCAGGAGACTGGGAACTCTGGCTTCAACTACAATAACGGCAGTACGCCGTATTATGCTGAAAGCTCAAAGGTCAAATCGGTGCGTTTTAAAGATGCGGTGAGGCCGGAGTATATTGGTTTTTCTGGGTTCGAGAATTGTGAGAGCTATGATTTGCGCAAGCTAGATACATCAAGGCTGACAACCATGCGCGATATGTTTAAATACAACCGAAATCAAGGCGCTTTTAAGTCAATAAATATTAGCAATTTCGACACGTCAAATGTGACGAAAATGGAAGGTATGTTTGAGGGTGATGTTAATTTGGAAAGAGTTATTTGGGGTGATCCAGATACCACGGAGGTGACCGATATGGCCGATATGATGAGGAATACGAGATTAGAGTATTTTGATTTTTCTAAATTTGAGACTGATAGTCTTGAGTATGCTGATTATATGTTTAGCACGAGCTCGCAAGTACCAGTAGCTATGAGGCGGATTGATATGTCGAACTGGAAGCGGAATGGCGAGTATGTTAATGGCCGTGTTCAAAAGGTTTATGGAACATCGAATATGTTCTATAGATATGATGGCGATTTCCTAGATATTACCAATTTGGGTGCAGTTTATAGTGCAGAGTTTTCGAGTCTTTACGGGGTAAAAGTCGTAAAGCTATGTATTGAGCACGGCGCTAGCTACCCATCTCCGCTTATTGCGCATAGACCGATGATCAATGTAATGACTGGCGTGGTGACGCAAAGCAATTACGGCTATATTACCGAGGGCCTTTGTGGTACTTATGCGACAATGAGTGATACCGAAATGACCTTCGTGAATCAGAAAAAAGCGCAGCTTGAGGTTAAGAAGGTAAATGAGGATGGCGAGGCTTTGGCGGGCGCAGAAATGGCGCTAAAGATGGATGGATCGGTGATTTATTCATGGGAGACAGGTGATGATGCGGTATTTTTCAGCAATTTAGCTTTTGGTCATGATTATGAAATTATTGAGTACGAAGCACCGGAAGGTTATAGAGTGGCGTCACCGGTAAGCTTTAATGTGTCAGCTGATGGTGTGGTGACTAGCAATGACGAAGAGATTTCTTCTATAGAAATTGAGGATGAGCTGAATGCCGTGAGAGTTAAGAAAGTATGGGACGATGAAGGCAAAGAACAATATCGTCCAGAGAGCGTTACTTTTGAGCTGTTTGATGCTGATGCTGATGAAACGATTGATGAGATTACCGTGACGGCTGACGATGCGAATGCGGATGGTGCTTGGGTTGGCGAGTTTAAGGATTATAGTGAGTATGGCTTGGATGATCGTAATCATAACCTTGTAGTAATCGAGAAAGACGATTTTGTTAACTATTCGCCGGTTTATCAGTTGGACGGTAGGGAAGGCGGAAGTGCGGATCCGATTGCCGGTGATAGGATTACGGTCAAAAATGAATTCAACGGTTCTTTGATTGATTATGAGTTTACGAAAGAGTGGCTCGATGAAGGATATGAGTCGCAAAGACCGGGATCTATCGAGGTGAGTATATTCGAAAGTGGTGACATGGAAAATGCGATTGCAAGCATCCAGGTAGTGGATGATGGTGATGGCGATAATGCATGGCATGGCAAGTTTGAAGGATTGCTAGAGAAGGATAATGCGGGTGAAACGATTCGATATGTAATTGTTGAAACTGCGATAGATGGTTACGAAACTAGCTATGCCGCCGATGGCGTTGACGAAGAAGATGCGCCGTTTGTGGGGGCAACCATAATAACAAACGCTGTTATTCCTGAGGAAGAAGAATCTGAGATTACGCCAGAAGAGACGGAATCTCCAGATACGCGCGACAAGATTGTGATTTGTGCGATTACTTTTGCGGTGTCGCTTGGCGGTGCATTTGCGTTTAGCGCAACAAAGAAACGCTAGTAGTATATAATGAAACGAGTAGTACGGGGGTCTCTAGGGGGGGGTATTCTTGTGTTACAATAATAAAGACCAGGATATTATTGGCGGTTTTAATATCTGTTTGCCTCCGTAGCTCAGTGGATTAGAGCATCTGTCTTCGGAACAGAGGGTCGTAGGTTCGAGTCCTATCGGAGGTACCAAAAAGAAGCGCTTGGCGCTTCGTTTTTTTTGTTGATGCGCCCGAGTATTGAAATTCTTTGATGCTTATGCTAATAATAGAGTTGTATAGGCGTTTGAGAGACGTTCGAATATAAAAACGAAAAAGGGAGAAAAAGTATGAGGCTTTTAAGGCTGAAGCGCTTGGTATGCGCAGCGGTAGCTTTAGGACTAGGAATTTGCGCAGCTAGCGGAACGGCTAGTGCGATTTCTGGTACAACTAATATTGAAGGTCACCTCGACATGAAGGGTGCTAGCGCTACGGCCGGGGAGTTTACTTTTGAGCTGCGTAAATCTGGTTCCGATACTGTTTTGGCAACAACGACAAATCGTGCCGATGGTAAGATTGTTTTTGAGAATGTCCCTTATTCTGACGAAGACATTATTGGTGATAAGTATATCGTCTATGAAGTAACTGAGGTTCAAGGGGATGACGATACGATTGTTTACGATAATAATGTTGGCTATGTTGTGCTTGAGATAAATGAAGGCGAAGCAGAGATTGTAACTTATGCGAAGCCGACTTCTGAAGAGATAAGTTATGAGGAATTTGAATATCCTACTTATCATGCGAGTGAAGACGAATTGTGGGGGACGGCGTATTCGGTTTGGGATTCGCGTGATGGGTCGTTGACTTTCTTCCGTGCTGAGGATGGAGCGTATGAGAATAATTCTTTTGAGTATATAGACGGCGATGCGTCCTATAGGTCTTATAGGCATTATATGATTGTTCCGGAATCTGGAGATGAAGTTTGGGATCAGTATTATGACAATGTTACTTCGGTTAGGTTTAAGGATCCAGTAAGACCGAATGGAATTGATTTTGGAAGTTTTCGTAACTGTCGTAGTTTTGACGTAAGGAAACTTGATACTTCTCGAATGACGAATATGTACGGAATGTTTGGTTACTACTTAAACGAAGTGACGACTTTGAATGTTAGCAGTTTCGATTTGAGCAATGTAACTGATATGAGTTATATGTTCTTTGAGACGCCGAAGCTCAGAACGATGATTTGGAGCGTGTCTGATACTCCTTTGCTTGAAGATGCTCGATACATGTTTGATGCTTCTGGTGTCGAATATTTTGATTTTTCTCGTCTTAATACTCAGAATCTCACTAGTGTAGATCAGTTTTTTAATAGGTCTTCCTCTTATGTGAATCCTTTGAAGAGGGCGGATTTTTCAAGTTGGCGTAGAAGCGATGTCCCTACTGCGAATGGCAGCAAAAACGGGTATTACACGGGTGGCATTTTGGGGCGGTTTGAAAAAGGCGACTATCTCGATATAACAAATCTTGGCGATCCATATAGCGAAGAGCTTAATCTTAGGTTCGGCGAGACGAACCTAAGGGTATTAAAGCTTTGTGTTACTCCGACTGGTCATAGGACTGATTTCTTTGTCGAGGATGGGACGATGCTTAATATTAACACGGGCGAGACGGTTGTTAACAATCGATATGAAGACAATAAAGAATATTGCGGCACTTATGTAACTTTGGGTGTCGAAAATATGGAATTCGTTAATCGCAAGAAAGCGTCGATTGATATCCGGAAGGTCGATGAAAATGGCGAGCCGTTGTCTGGCGCGACACTTGGTTTGAAGATGGATGGCTCGATTATGTATTCTTGGGATACGACTGACGAAACAAAACATTTTAGCGATTTACCATATGGCCATGACTATGAAATCGTAGAGCTTGAACCTCCTGCGGGCTACAAATTGGCGGAGCCAGTGCAATTTAGTGTTTCTGAAGATGGCGAGCTTTCTTGCGATCCTTCAATTGTAATTGCTGACGAGCCTGATTTGGTTAAGGTTAGAAAGATCTGGGATGACTCGGGCATGGAGAACTTCCGACCAGAAACGATCAAATTTGAACTATATAATGTACGTAACAACGAGAAGGTGGATGAGATTACGCTCAGTCAGGCGGATGTGAATTCGCTCGGCGACTGGGAAGGTGCCTTCAGAGTCATGAATCGCTATGACGCTGATGGCTATGTCAATTCGTATAAGGTTGTTGAGGAGAGTTTGGTTAACTACGCTACGACTTACCAGATGGATGATTCGTCGACGCCTTCTGTTATCCCAATTGTCAGTGATTCCGTAATAGTGGCTAATAGATACACTGGTGCTAAGAATGATTATTCATTCAAGAAACAATGGGATGATGCTGGATTTGAATCTGAGCGTCCAGAGAGCGTTAGCTTCAAACTATACGAGCAGAGCGATATGAGTAAGGCTGTGAGGGAAGTAACCTTAACGGCGGATAATGCCGACGAAAACGATGCTAATATTTGGCGCGGAGTCTTTGAAGAATTGCCGTCTCTTAATTCTGATGGTTCGGTTGCCGAATATGTAGTTGTTGAGGATACGCTTACTGGATACGAGACGAGTTATGCGACATTAGAGGACGAAGACGACATCGATATTCTGGAATTTAATTGTGAATTGTTAGGTGGTTCAGATGATGGCTTTTTGGGTGTAGTTGCAGATGTTACCGATGAAGAATCTGGAACGGTCTATATGAGATATTTTGGCTTAGCGGATAGCAATATTACAAGGCTCAGTGCGGAATCTAGTAATTATAAGATTCTAATCTCTCCGCTTGCTAGATGTACCGGCTCGGTAGTTAGGGGCGGTAGAGATTCGTTGACTACGAATTATAGCGAAAGTGAGTTAGATAGTAGTTCTTACGAGGATACTTTTGGTCATCTTACATATGAGCCAGTCACGAGGGATGATATCTTTACTGCGGAGCCTACATGGGATATGAATAGGCCTAATACTTTTGCATTAAATAAAGAAGACTATGTCCCGGCTACCACCGAAGAACAAAGTGAGCCATTTGCTGGTGCAAATTTGATTATTAATCATCGTGTCGCCAAGGAAGAAAAGCCAGTAGATACCAGCGACAAGATTGCGATTTGCGTAATTGTCTTCATTGGCTCTCTTAGCGGATGCGTAATTGCAAAAAGGGCTTTAGGCGAACGCTAAAAATACCCCCGGTCGATTTAGGATCGGGGAATTTTCTATAGATATTTTGGGTTTTGAAAAAGTGTAAAAGTTAACTTAGTTAACTTTTACGCTTTTGCTGGATTTTATTTGGTTTTTCTGGGATTAATGTATTGGTTCTTGATATTTGGTTTGCGTTTGTAGATGATATTCTTCGTCATATCGATACGGGTCGTAAAGATAGGGAAGGCTTTGTTTAGGAATTTGACCGAGCTGCTATCATGAATGGTTGTGACTGCGCCGCAGATAATATTCTTATCGTTTGCATTTTTAAGTGAGTTTCTGGCGCGTTTTGGGAAGAGGGCTTTGCCTGGTGCGACAAGACCTTTATCGCTGCGCCAAAAATCTTGAAGAACTGGTGGAACGGCGCCATTATGCATGTGCCCAGAAATCGTAAGATCAAAATCTTTGAACGCTTCCAATACGTCTTCGTCTTGCATATATACAGGGGAGTGAACAAGCGCGATTCTAGCTTTCTTGACGGGTAGTTTATGCAATTCTTCTTGAGTTAGGCTATTTATGTCGCGTAGTAGTACTGCTTTGCTTTCGTTTCCTGGGCGAAAAACACTATTCCTCTTATTGTCTGTATCCATTTGATAATAGTCTATGCTTGCGGTGAATCCGTAAACATATACTTTATCGTCCTCAAAAGCGGCATTGTTTAATATATGAACATTCTCGATAGGATGGATTGCATTGATAAGCTGAGACGGAAACTGGGTTAGCCAACCTTTGTGATTCTTTGGTGGAAGGCGGTAGAAATCGTGATTGCCGAGGCTAATAATCGTTGGAGCAACTCTTCCAAGCTGTTCGAGCCAGCCGCAAAGGCGAGCCATATTTGCAGAATTGTCGATATCATCCTGAAAATCCAACAAGTCGCCAGGAATAAGAATGTAATCTGGTTTTTGACGTTTTGCTTCGGTCGCGCAAAGCTGCAAACGCTCTTCTGGCATGGCGGCAGAGTAGTGAATATCGCTGAAAATAAAGAAGCTGAGCGGATTTTTAATGCGCTCATTATAGAGGCGATAACTGGTTTGGTAAAAGAGTTTCATTAAGTTCATTTTAGCATGATAAAATCGTCTTTTTGATTTGCGCTTATAGATAAAATGCTTTATCCTTAAAGAGTATTATTGATTAAAATTTCAGTGCATCGAGGAGGAAAAGAGGGCGCCATGAAAAACAAAACTAAGTATATCTTTGTAACTGGTGGAGTTATCTCAGGCGTCGGTAAAGGCATCATGGCCGCAAGTATCGGCGCTATTTTAAAGGCCAAGGGTCTTAAGGTGTCGATGCAGAAATGTGATCCTTATTTTAACGTTGATGCAGGTCTTCTTAACCCACGTGAGCATGGCGAATGCTACGTTACGCAGGATGGTGCTGAGACGGATTTGGATCTTGGCCACTATGAACGCTTCCTAGACGAAGAAATGACCGGTGATTCTATCTGGACCTCCGGTAAGCTTTACAAAACTCTTATTGATGCTGAGCGTTCTGGTAAATTTGGCGGCAAAACCGTTCAGCTTGTTCCTCATGTCACTAGCTTGATTCAGAAGACTTTCATTGATAACACAGAGCATTTTGATTCTGATGTTCATATCGTAGAGATCGGCGGCACCGTTGGCGATATCGAGGGTTTGCATTTTATTGAAGCTATCCGTGAATTTTCGACAAAGGTCGGCCGCGAGAATTGCCTCTATGTTCATGTTTGTTTTGTGCCTTGGCTTGCAACTTCTCAGGAGTTTAAGACAAAGCCAGCTCAGAATTCGCTTCGCGATCTTCGCGAATTCGGTATTGTGCCGGATATGGTAGTTGCTCGTATGGATGTTAGTGAGACGCCTGATGCTCCACATATCGCAGCAAAGCTAGCTACTTTCTGCGGTGTTAGCGAAGATGCAGTAGTTCTAATGCCAGACGCAAAGAGCGTTTACGAAGTTCCTCTAAATGCTGTTCGTGGTGGCGTGCTTGCTCCACTAGAACGCTTTATCGATCATGGCGAGCCGGATATGAGCAAGTGGGAAAAGCTCGTCGCGGCTATTGAATCCGATCCAAAAGAAGAGGTAAAGATTGGTCTTGTTGCAAAGTATGTAGACAATACCGATACTTATCTATCTGTTACTGAGGCTCTAAAGGCCGCTGCTTGGAAGGTTGGCGTAAGGCTAAAGACGGTTTGGATTAATGCTGAAGAAGCAAAAGAATCCGACTTTGAAGCTGTCGATGGTATTGTTGTTCCTGGTGGTTTTGGTGTTCGTGGCGTAGAGGGCAAGATTGCTGCAGCTACATATTGTTTGAAGAATAACAAGCCATATCTTGGTCTTTGCCTTGGCATGCAGTGTGCTGTCATTGCGGCTGCCCGTATTGGTGGTATCAAGAAGGCAAATTCTGAAGAGTTCGGCGCCGAAGAAGGCGAAAATGTTGTATATATTATGGAAGGCCAAGAGGGCAAGGAAAGTACTGGTGGTACAATGCGCCTAGGCAACTATCCTGCTAAGCTTGTTAAGGGCTCAAAGATGGCAGAGATCTATGGTGCAACTGATGTCGTAGAACGTCATCGCCACCGTTATGAAGTGAATCAGGCTTTCACTAAGGAGATTGAAAAAGGTGGTTTGAAGATTTCCGGTACAAGCCCAGACGGTTCTTTGGTAGAGTTTATTGAAGCTCCAAAATGCGATTACTTTGTAGCAACTCAAGGTCATCCAGAATATAGAAGCAGGCCATATCGCGCTCATCCGCTATTCGAAGGTTTGATTAAAGCTGCAAAGAAATAAGACTAATAAATACCGCCTATCTGGGCGGTATTTTGTTGGGTAAAAAAGTGGGCAGTCCGTTTGGGCTGCCCGATAGATAGTAGAACGTTGCCGCCTGAGGCGGAAGAGAGAAGTCGCCTCAGGCAACAATGATTGGAGAATGGCGGGGGACCCGCCGCATATGTTCCCAATGGCAAAGGAACAAATTCGTTTGCGTGGTAATGGGTAACCGTGCAAACGTTCGCTATATTATATCAGAAAAATAAGATTATTGCAAGACGAAGCAGGAGATAAAAAATGGACGGCAGATCTGCCGTCCCAAAACAAAAACAAAAGAGCATGTCTAGAACAAAAGAAAGGAGACAACGTCGCCTAGTGTCTAGAAATGTAGACACCCGTGAACAGGCGACAATATATTTATATCATAAGTTTGATAATTTTGCAAATGATGGTCTTATCTAGAACAGATATGATAAAATTATTTTATGGATAAACTAAAGACGCAGATTACAGAAGCAATTAAATCTCTGTATGATATCGACGAAACTGCCGTTGAGTTTTCAGAGGTTCCTGCGGATATTGCAGGTGATTATTCCACGAACGTAGCAATGCGTATTGCTAAGCGTGCTCAGAAAAATCCGCGTCAAATCGCCGAGGAAATTATTGCAAAGCTTGGCGACGACTACACTTTCACCGTGGCTGGCCCTGGCTTTATTAATGTAGAAATCTCTTCAAAGAAGCTACAAGAGAAACTTGCGAACGAATTTAATGAGAATTATGGCTGCAATGAAAGTGGTAAGGGAAAGACTGCTATCGTAGAATTCCCAAGCACGAACATGGCAAAACCTTATTCGGTTGGCCACTTGCGCCCGGGTACTCAGGGTTGGGCAACAAAGAAGCTGCTCGAAGCTAATGGCTGGAAAGTCGTAACGGATAACCATCTTGGCGATACCGGTACGCCTTTTGGTGTTTGGGTTGTTGGTTTCCTAAGAAGTGGTAAGAGCCTCGATGATGTTACGATTTATGATCTTGGTCAGATTTATATTGATACCAAGAAGGCTTTGAAGGACGAAGCTGCCGAAGAGAAGCACGAGCTTGCTGATGAAGTTCAGGAATGGCTCAAGAAGCTAGAAGCGAAAGATCCTGAGGCTGTTAAATATTCTGAGCGTTTTAATACGATTTCTTTGAATCATATTCATGATGTCATGAAGCGCATGGCTATCAGTACCGATTTGGAGCTTGGTGAAAGTTTTTATGCAGAGCCAGGCAAAGCGCTTGTTCAAAAATATTTGGCAGAGGGTAAGTTCGAGCAGAACGATGATGGTTCGGTGATTTGCCGCTTGGATGAGTTTGGTATTGATGTTCCAATGCTTGTTCTAAAGAGTAATGGTACGGCGCTTTATGCAACGACGGATCTTGCTTGTATGTTCTATAGGGCAGAAAAATACAAGCCAGATTTGGTTGTCTATTGTGTTGGTGCAGAACAGAAGTTTTACTTTGAACAATTATTTGCTATGGGCAAGAAGCTTGGCGTGCCACAGGAAAACTTCCATCTATGGTTTGGCACGATTGATCAGGTTACCGAAGAAGGTAAGCGCGAGAAGATGTCTAGCCGTAAGGGCGTAGTACTACTCGAGGCGATGCTTGACGATGCAGAAGCAAGAGTACGCGAGAATTTTTCTGGTAGTGAGCTAAGCGACGAAGATATTAGAAAGATTGCTACTGGCGCAATTAAGTTTAGTGACTTTGTGGCCGATAGAAAGACTGGCATTCTTTATGATCCAAACAAGATTTTTGCTCTCACTGGTTTTTCTGGCCCATTCTGCCAGTACGCCGATGTGCGCCTAAGAAGGATTCTTGAAAAGAATAAAGATTTTGTACGAGTTGACTTTTCTGATTATGATTTCGAGGCAGAAAAGGAATTGCTGATTTGTCTAAATAAATTCCCAGAACTAGTTTCGAGTATCGTAGAGAAGCTAGAACTTCACAAGATTGCTGGCTACTGCTTTGAGCTTGCTCAGATTCTTAACCGCTATTACGAAAAGACGCCAATTATCCAGGCGGATGATAAGGAACGTTCTGCGCGTTTGTGGTTAGTCGAGAAAGCAGATTATGTACTTGCCAAGGCACTCGATCTTCTAGGCGTAGAGATTCCAGAAAAGATGTAAAGACATAAGCGGGGCGAAAGCTCCGCTTTTTTGTTAAACTAAAAATAAGATGAATGAGAACAATGAAGACTGGATTGCGATTAAGCGCAGCATGAACGAAAGCGGTCGCAAGGTAAACTTTTACGAGAACGAGAATCCGCGCTCGGAAACTATTATTAAATGGGCAAAAATAGAGCGCAGCCAGAACGAAGATTTGTACGAAGTAATTATGAATTCGGACGGCATTATTGTTGATGACTGGATTCATATTCTAGGTCATGGTAGCGGCGACAATGGCTTGTCTGTATTTGTATTAGAGAACTTGCCAGAGGGCGATATTATGAAGGATGCTCTGGTTGTTGCCGTAGACGTGCTTGGCGGTTTGTTCGCGATTTGTAGGGATAAAGACGCCGAAGAATATGGCGACATTATGTATTTTGAGCCAGAGTTTCTTGAGTGGACAAATGCCGAAATGGGCTATTCGGAATTTTTGATCTGGGCAACTCATGATGATATTGATAGCTTCTATGAAGATGTGCGCTGGGAAAAGTGGCGTGAGCTAAGCGGTCGCGTTGGTCTTGATGCGGCGATTTCCTTTGATCCGCCAATTTGGATGGAAGATTGCGATATTAGTGCGTCGTCCAGGGAAATCGTTCCGTTTAAGCAGCTGCTCGAAATGGAGCTGCTTGAGTACGTAAAAAGTACGGAATAGGGAACGCGTTTGTGCTTTGCACAAAATATGGTATAATTACAGATATAATTAATAGCTTTACGGGAGAGTAGTGATGGCTAAGAAAAATATCAAAAAAGTTTCCGCAAAGGAAGAAGATAAGCGCCTAGATCGTATCGACGAACTTCAGGATGAGCTCCAGGAAGAGCTCGAGGCTGAAAGTCGCCGCGAAGATCGTGCAGATAAGGCACGTGAACGTTCATTAGCTTTGGCAAAGGCTGGTGCAGACAAGCTAAAGGGCGGAGCAAGCGGTTTCATGAAGTTCATTCGTGAACAGAACGTCGTTGGTCTTGCAGTAGGTTTGGTACTTGGTACTGCTGCTAGCGGTCTTGTTAACTCTTTGATTAACAATGTTATTATGCCACCACTAGGATTCTTGCTTGGTTCTGCAGATGGTCTTAAAGGCCTAGAACTAAACATGGGTACAACTCCAGCTGGTGAAGTTGCAGTCCTAAGATACGGTGAATTTGCAAACGATCTCATCAACTTTATCGTTCTTGCATTCTGTGTTTACTTCGTTATTAAACTTTTGAAGCTTGACATCAAGAAATAATGTCCAAGAAAAAAGCTACATTACTCTGGGTCGATCTTGAAATGACCGGTTTGTCGCCGGTCAAAGATCGCATTATGGAAGTCGCGGCGATTGCTACTGACTGGGATTTTAATGAGTTTGGAACTTATACAGGTATTGTAAAAGTTAGCGACAAGCTAATCCAGGAGAGGATGGTTGGCGAGTTCTGGGAGAGAAATAAGGCATCTTATGATAGCTTGGTTTCTCAGAACAAAGATGGTAAGCCGGCAAAGGTTATCGAGCAGGAACTCTTGGAGTTTGTAGATAGAAACTTTGGTAAGACAGTTTATCTTGCTGGCAATTCGATTCATCAAGATCAGAAGTTTATTGAGCATGAATGGCCAGAGCTAAACGAAAAGCTTCATTATAGGATGCTTGACGTGAGCGCTTGGAAGATTTATTTCGAGAATGCACTGGATATGCATGTTACAAAGGCGGAGAATCATCGCGCGCTTGATGATATTCGCGGAAGTATCGAGGAACTAAAAGCTTATCTAGAAAGGATTAAGAAATAGTGATTTCCGAAAAAGATATTTTAGAATACTTGGAGCGTTTTGAAGATATTTCTAGCGAAGAGCGCAAAGACGAGCGCAAGACATTTACGATTTTCAAAAAGAATGACAAGATTATGCTCGTCATTCACAATGATACAAAGCCGCTTCGTATTGAAACTCGTTGCGATTTGAAGCTTAGCAAGAATTTGCAAGAGAAGTATGAAAGCGTAATGGAGAGCAAGGCGCTCGGGCGCAATGGTATTGAAATCATTTGTAGTGGCCAGCTCGAATCGGATGAAATTTTAGATTTGGTCCGTCACGCATACGAAAAAGTAAGTGAATAAAAAAATATCCCTTTCGGGGGATATTTTTTGTTTGCAACTATTCGTTGTTATTGATGTATTCTTTGTAGATTGCTTGGTAGCTCTTGAGGTTCTCTAGATTTGCACTGAGGAGATCCTTCAAAGTCGTGTTGTCCGTGTCGTTATAAACGGTGGTTTCGAGTTGGATTAGGATTGCAACCTGGTAGTTTGTCTCGGATGCGAAGGTATGATCAAGGTGACCGTTCATGTATGCATCGTCGAGGCTGGATGTATAAGAACCGATATCTGAGTTAACTGCGCTCGAAACCTTGTTGTTTGGAACAGTACTAAAGCCAACTTGTGAAGCCATGCTGCTGTATTTCTGTAGGAAGCTGTTTTCGATTGTCATGAAGTTGGCGGTGTTAGAGCGGAGTTTTGAAGATCGAAGTTTTTCTTGATTAGAATCAATAGGGCCATCTTCGGCGGTGAGCTGAGAAAGTCTCGAATATAGCTCAGAGTAACTATCGTAACGGCCTCTGTTTGAAGAGTTAATGACAGCTGTTAATACAACGATCAAAACGATAAGAATAACTGCGCCTAGAAGTAGCTTGATAATAGCTGGCGAGATAAAAGAAGAAATACTCTTCTGTTGTTGACCCTTAGTTGCGATTTGGTCAAGATAAGCTTTGTTGTCCATAAATACATTTTAACATATGCGAGTTGATTAAGCATTTTCTGAAATCTTTTTAGAAGCCGATACGAAGTATCCCGTCGTTACGGGTACTTCGCATCTTATACTCGGTCGTAACCTCGTAATCTTCTAAAAAGATTTCATAAAACGCAAATAATTAATCGCATATGATAATAATGCTCTAAAAGATATGGATTTGAGTTGGTGGTTACTCTGAGAACGTACGAAGCTTACGAGCGAGTAGGAAGCGCTATTCACCCGTAACGACGGGCTGAATAGTGCTGCTTCTCAGAGTAACCCCGACACAAACCAATCTTTTAGGGTATAATTAACTTATGGAGGACGCCAAAGAAGAGATTCGTGCACGTTTGCCCGTCGAAGATGTTATCGGGCAATATATTGAGTTGAAGCGTGCTGGGCGTAGTCTTAAGGGGCATTCGCCGTGGGGAACGGATAGAACGCCGAGTTTTATGGTTTCGCCAGAGAAGGGCATCTGGCATGATTTTTCGAGCAACAAGGGCGGCGATATCTTTGCCTTTATCATGGAGATGGAAGGACTTACTTTTCGTGAAGCTCTTGAAAAGTTGGCGGAGCAGGCTGGCGTTGAGTTAAAGCGTTATTCTGGCGGAGACAAGGCTTTTGCGAAGCATAAAGAGAGGCTCTATGAAGCTTTGGAGCTTGCGACCAAGTATTACCAGTTCTGTCTGACGAAGAATAAAGCGGTCTGCGAATATGTTTTCTATAAGCGCAACATGAACAAGAAGACCGTCGAGAACTTTCGTGTTGGTTATGCGCCAAGCTCTGGCAGGGCTCTTGTGGACTTTTTGACGAAGCGTGGCTTTACAAAGAAAGAGATGGAGGATGCTGGTCTCTTAAACCGCTTTGGTGGCGATCTTTTCAAAGGTAGAATGACAATTCCGTTGATGGATGTTGGCGGCAGAATTATTGGTTTTACAGCTAGGATTTTGACGAACGATAAGAATTCGCCAAAATATTTGAATACTCCAGAGACCGTTTTGTATAACAAGGGTCGCCATATCTTTGGTCTTAGCCAGGCTAAAGATTCGATTCGTCGTTCAGAATTTGTTGTGGTCGTAGAAGGTAACATGGACGTTATTTCTTCGCATCAGGCTGGAGTTTGCGAAGCGGTAGCAACTGCTGGTACGGCAATGACCGAGAATCATCTAAAGAGTTTCTCGCGTATGACGAACGATATTCGTCTCGCTTACGATGGCGACGAAGCTGGCGTTCGTGCGGCGGAAAGAGCAGTGCAGATGGCGTCGAAGTTTGGCATTTATCTATCCGTTGTCGATGATTACCACGGCTGCAAGGATGCAGATGAATTGATTCAGAAGAATCCGGAATACTGGCATCAGGCAGTCAGAGATTGTAGGCCGGCGCTTGAATGGTTACTTGAAAAATACCAGGCAAAGTATGATCTCAAGACGGAGAAGGGCTTTCAAGAATACTGCACAGAAGCAAAGCGTCTAATCTCTCAGCTCGACGAAAAAGATACTGTGCTTAGAGAGAAATACGAAAGAATCGTTTCCGAAAGACTTGGTATTTCGCTTGAAGCGTTCCGTGAACAAAAAATTGAGCTACCGAAGAAGAAACTCAAGAAGCCTAGCGCGGATCTTAGCAAGAGTATGAATACTGGTCCAAGTAGGGCGCAAAAATATCTAGCAGCTTTGGCGAAGTTTGGCGGAGTAGAAGTTGACGAAGATTTGGTAATCGATGGCGTTTCGGACGACGAGCTAGAGTTAATCTTTGAACAAGAATTTGCTAAACATTCTTCTGAAGAACGCAAGAACGACGCTGAAACTTTGTCTAAGAGGGTACAGCTAGAATTTATTTCCTCGGAGCGAAAACGCTTGTCTGCAGCGATTGAAAAAGCAGAAGCTGATGGCAATGATGAAGAGATGCGACGTCTTATGCTCGAGATGAATAAACTAATTAAGAAATAATTTAGAAAAAGCTTGTAATACTGCTTTTTGTTGTGTTATATTTATCGAGAATGTACTGATTTTTGGGCTATTTTTTATATTTGCCAAAATCAGGTAGATACATAACGCGTTAAATAAACAAAAAATCTTGTAAAACAAAATAAAATTTAAGAGGGAAAATATGGACGACGAAGAGCGTTATGATGATGGCTTTCTTGAAGAGCCAAGTATTGACGATATCGAAGAAGAGGATGATGAAAGTCTTGAAATAGACGCCAGCTCTGTAAACTATGATGATGTCGCAGACGATTCCGTAAAACTTTATTTGCGCGAGATTGGTAAAATTCCGCTACTTAGCCAGGAAGAGGAGCTTGAACTAGCTCACAAGGTTATCAATGGTAACGAAAAAGAAAAGAAGCGTGCCAAGGATAAAATGGCCGAGTCGAACATGCGTCTTGTTGTTTCGATCGCAAAGCGCTATTCTGGCCGTGGTTTGGATTTCTTGGATTTAATTCAGGAAGGCAACACTGGTCTATTGCGTGCAGTAGAGAAGTTTGATCCAGATAAAGGCTTCAAGTTTTCTACTTATGCAACATGGTGGATTCGCCAGGCGATTACGCGCGCTATTGCTGACCAGGCTCGTACGATTCGTATTCCTGTTCACATGGTTGAAACGATTAACAAAGTTCTTCGCACTCAGCGCCGCCTAACTCAGGAACTTAACCGTGAACCAACCACCGAAGAAATCGGTAAGGCTATGGACATGGATCCAGAGAAGATTGAGTACGTCATGAAGATTAAGCAGGATATTGCTTCGCTTGATGCTTCCGTTGGACGTGATGGCGAAGATGATGATTCCTCGCTTGGTGATTTTATCGAAGACGAAGATCGTGTTTCTCCAGAAGATTCTGCGGCAAACCAGCTCCTCAAAGAGCAAATCGCATCCATCTTGTCTACCTTGACCGACCGTGAACAAAAGATTATTAAGATGCGTTTCGGTATTGGTGGTGGCAAGAGTCATACTTTGGAAGAAGTTGGCGCTGAGTTCTCAGTTACTCGTGAACGTATTCGCCAGATTGAAGCAAAGGCACTTGCAAAACTTCGCAAGAACAAAGATACCAAAAAGCTCAAAGAGTATCTCAAGTAACTTGAGCGCGAAAATACAATAAAAATAACTACCTGTTCTTTGGTAGTTATTTTTATTTGTATTTTCTTTTAAACATAAGTATAATAGACTTATGGAAAATAGTGGGCAGGTAAACGCTGCACCTAGTCCAGCGACTAGCGCAAGCAGCTCGGTCATTCCGAACGATCAGGTTCGCATCGAGAGCCTTCTTGAGGAATGCGTAAGAACAAAGGCATCCGACCTTCATTTGCAGGTTGGCCTACCTCCAATTTTAAGGATTGATGGCGCTTTGCGCCCAATTGGTGGTTACCAAAATCTCGATGAACAAGCGGTTGAGCGTTTAGTATTTTCTACGCTCGAAGAAGAGCAGAAGCAGATTTTGCTAAAGGATAAGGAATTTGACTATTCCTTCTCATTTGGCGATATGGGTCGCTTCCGCGTAAACGCCTTTCATGAGAAGGGCAATCTTGCAGCAGCTTTCCGTTTGATTCCAAACGAAATTCAGTCTATCCAAGATTTGGGTATGCCAAATGTCGTTACGACATTTGCAGATTTTCCACGCGGTCTAGTTTTGGTTACTGGTCCTACAGGCTCTGGTAAGTCTACAACGCTTGCTGGTCTTGTTGATAAGATTAACCGCGAGCGCTCGACACATATTATTACGATCGAAGATCCAATCGAGTTTATCCACCATTCGATTCGTAGCGTTGTTGTTCAGCGCGAAGTCCACTATGATACTTATTCTTTCGCAGCTGCACTTCGTAGCGCACTCCGCGAAGACCCTGATGTGGTCTTGATCGGTGAGATGCGCGACCTTGAAACGATTCAGGCAGCTATCACGATCGCAGAAACGGGCCACTTGGTCTTTGCGACACTCCATACAAACTCTGCTTCTCAGAGTATCGACCGTATGATCGACGTCTTCCCACCACATCAGCAGCCACAGGTTCGCTCACAGCTATCTAACATCTTGATGGCAATCTGTGCACAGCGCCTAGTTCCAGCAATTGGTGGCGGCCGTGTCGTAGCAGCAGAAATCATGGTTGCAAACCCAGCTGTCCGCTCAATTATTCGCGAAGGCAAGACTCATCAGCTTGATACGGTTATCCAGACTGGCGCAGACGAAGGTATGCAGACGATGGATAGGACCTTGGTCAAGCTTATTCAGCAGGGTGTTATTACTTACGACAACGCTCGCGAATATGCAGTAGATTTGCAAGAATTTGAAAGGTTGGCACGCGGATGAGCATGAAGCGCTTTAGCTACCGTGCTAAAGAGATTAGTACTGGTAAGGTAATTAAAGGTAACATCCAGGCTGAAAGTGAACGCGTTGCTGGTAAACTTTTGGTTGATCGTGGCTATGTGCCAGAAACTCTCCATGAAGAGGGTACTGGTCTTCTATCTAAGCTCGATCGCGTTCGTGCAAATGACCGTATTACCTTTACTCGCCAGTTTTCTACTCTCGTAGGCGCGGGTTTGCCGATCGCTCAGGCTCTACGTACAGTTGCAGAGCAGACAAGCAGCAAGCCAATGCGTGCTGTGATTGAATCGATTTTGTCTGATGTTGAGGCTGGTCGTAGTTTAAGTGTAGCTTTTGGTAAGCATACGGATGTATTTAATAACGTTTATCTTTCTTTGATTAGCGCCGGTGAAGTTTCCGGTACGCTTGATAAGAGCTTGAACCGTATCGCCGCGCAGGAAGAGAAGGACGCCAAGATGATGAGTAAGATTCGCGGTGCTTTGACTTATCCTGCAATTTGTGTGGCAACAATCGCTCTTGTCTTCGTTTACATGATGGTGCAGGTTGTTCCTCAGGTTGAAAAGCTTTATGTCGATCTTAAGAAGGATTTGCCAGGCCTAACTAAGTTCATGGTAGGTATCAAGGACTTCATGTTTGGTTATTGGTGGCTAGTCTTGATTATTATTGGTGTTTTGGTTGCATTCTTTATTCAGTTCAGGAAGACGATCCCAGGACAGAGGTTTAATGCAAACTTTAAGCTAAATGTGCCGATGTTCAAGCATCTATTCCAAATTCTTTATATGTCTCGCTTCTCAAGGGTCTCGCAGATTCTTCTTGCAACTGGCGTATCTGTTCTTGATACGATGCATATCGCAGGTGATTCTACGAACAACTTGATCGTGAAAGATTCGATTTACAAAGCTGCAGATGAAGTTAAAGGTGGTAGAGCAATGTCTACGGCTCTTACCGATAAACCATATGTTTTGCCTTTGGTTCACCAGATGGCAGCAATTGGCGAGCAATCTGGTAAGATGGATGAAATGCTTGGCAAGGCAGCTCAGGTTTACGAAGATGAGCTTGATGAGCGCGTAACTGCTATTTCTAATATGATTGAGCCTGTGCTTATGATTGCGATGGCAGGTATGGCGGCACTCCTTGTCGGTGGTATCTTGTTCCCGATCTACGGTCTCGTTGGCGAATTGTCATCATAAAAGAGAAAAGGCTCAGCAATGGGCCTTTTTTGGTGCTATGAAAAAGAGAAATGCTTTTACGATTATTGAAGTTGTTTTGGTCTTGGCGATTGCAGGTCTTTTTTTCTTGATGGTATTCATCGCGTTGCCAGCTCTGCAACGTAGTCAGAGAAATACGCAGAGAAGACAAGATTTATCTCGAATATCTTCTGTCATAATCGAGTATGTTTCAAATAATTCTGGTAATTTGCCTTTTGGAAGCGATGAAGTTGGGGAATATTTTGACGTAGATTTTGTGCCAAAATATTTAGATTCGAGCTGCCACTCTGAAACCGAGTATCTAAGTAACGGTTTGCCTGCATATTCATATTCTTGTTCTAATGATAGTTTTCGTGATCTGAACGGAAATGAATATGTGATTGTTGATATGGATATTTCTGAATCTGTTGTCTTTGATGCTATAGAGTCTAATATTAACGAGATTTATGTCTCTGATGAGGCTAAGTGTAGTGGTAATGGATTTGAATATTTGAGCGGCAGTCGTTCAAAATATGTCATTGCAACGGTTCTAGAGGGTGGTGCTTGGTACTGTTTAGATAATTGATATAGCTTATGCTAAAATGAAGTTATGAAAAAGAGAAATGCTTTTACAATTATCGAAGTTGTACTTGTTCTAGCGATTGCAGGTCTTATTTTCTTGATGGTATTCATTGCATTGCCAGCCTTGCAACGCAGTCAGAGAAATACGCGCAGAAGGCAGGATGCTGCCCGTATTGCTTCGGCAATAACAGATTACTATTCCAATACTGGCATGATGCCATTTGGGCCTGAAGGTACAAGAAAAGTGTATTTTGACTACAGTTTAATTACTAAATATATTGATAGTGAAGTGTCGATTCCGGCAGATCCAGTAGTAAAGCAGGGTAGTGCGGTAGCTTTCGAGGCTGCTTCTTGTCCTGAAGGCAAGAGTTGTGAACAATTTAAAGATCCAAATGGCAGCGTCTATAGAATTTCGTTAGCAATGAGCCATCAAGGGACTGCTCCAGATTACGAGGCTAATACTATTTTCTTGAGATATGCAGCAAAATGCGATTCCGATGGAAAGACGATTTTGCTTGAAGGTCAAAACGCTCAATTTGCCTTAACGATGCCCCTCGAAGGCGGCTCATACTACTGCGCTGACAACAGTTAATCATTTGATAGCTAATCTCTAGCGTGATAAGATAAGCTTATGGGTATTTTCGTTGCAATTATTCTTTTTGCGCTTGGTGCAGGGCTAGGTTCATTTGCTTGCTGCCAAGTATGGAGAATTCGCAAGGGAGATAAGTCTAAATGGTCGCATTGTATGCACTGCAATTATAGGTTGCAGTGGTATGATAATGTGCCGATTATTAGTTGGTTGGCGCTTGGTGGTCGCTGTAGGAAATGCCGAAAGAAGATTGGCCTTGCCGAGATTTTGGCAGAGATATCTATGGCGCTTTCTTTTGTGTTATCTTGGATGCTTTGGCCAGAGCAGGAAATGGTCTTAGCGGGCGGAATCCCGGAAATTATGCGTTTTGTGATATTTTTGTTGATGCTGACTTGTTTCTGTGTTTGCTTTATTTATGATGCAAAGTGGCAAGAATTGCCAATGATTCCAGTTTATATTTCTGGAGCATTGTCTACTTTGTATCTAGGAACGATTTGGGTCCCGCAGCTCATGACGGGCATGTTCGAGCTATCTGAATTATGGTCTGCACTCGGTGGCCTTTTGATCTTGCCTGGCTTTTATTTCCTGATGTATAAGCTTAGTCGGGAGAAGTGGGTTGGCGGTGGGGATTATATTCTTTGTATTCCGATTGCGATTGTTTTAGCTAACTTCTGGCTATCGCTTTCGACTTTATTTATCTCGAATTTGATTGGCTGTCTAATTATGCTTCCTGTACTATATGCGAGAAAGAATAAGGATACAAAGATTGCGCTTGGGCCATTCCTGATTCTTGGCTTCTTGGTAGTTTTCTTTATAAAAGACTTTATTTTGGAATTTGTGAGGATTTAGATTATGGCAGATATGTATGTTTCGGATTTGATTAATGAATTCCTAGAATCTCTTGAGGTAGAATCTGGCCGTAGTCGTTTTACGACGAGGAATTACGAGCTTTATCTAGAGCGTTTGGTAGAATTTGGCGGAGAAGGGCTAAAGCCAGAAGATATTAATGAGGAATGGCTCAGGAAGTACAGGTTATGGCTAAACCGCTACCAGACTGTCCAGAAGCGAGGTTTAGCCGTTGCGACGCAGTGTTATCATCTGATTGCTCTTCGTGGCTTCTTGAAATATCTCACAAAAAGACATATCAAGACTTTGGATCCGTCACTTGTAGATCTTCCAAGAACGCACAGGGCGCAGGTAACATTCCTGCATGTCGATGAAATCGAGGCGATTCTCGAGCAGATTCCGATAGATACCGAGACTGGCCTAAGAGATAGGGCGATCTTCGAGCTATTGTTCTCGACAGGTCTTCGTGTTTCGGAGTTGATTGGACTCAATAGAGATAGTGTAAACCTTGAGCGTCGCGAGTTTATGGTTCGTGGTAAGGGACAGAAAGATAGGCCAGTGTTCGTATCTAATGCAGCGGCTGATGCGGTGGCTGATTATCTATCTGAGCGTTCGGATTCGCTTCCAGCGTTGTTCTTGAATAATTCTAGGAATCAACCATTGGCCGGCACAAGTGGTGACTACAGGCGCCTTACACCAAGAAGTATCGAGAGGATTATAAATAAGTATGTCCGTGCTGCTGGAATTACGAAGCACGTTACGCCGCATACTTTAAGGCATTCCTTCGCTACGGATCTTTTAATGAACGGAGCGGACCTTCGTTCAGTGCAGTCGCTTTTGGGTCATTCTAATATTTCTACGACTCAGATTTATACGCATATTACGGATCCTCATCTTAAGGAGGTCCACGAAAAATTCCATTCCGATCCAGGTAACTAAACGCTTATTCTTGAAGAGCTTCTTTTTTGTGATATATTAACAGAAAAGGAGATTTACATGGCTGAGAAAGCTGAAAAGAAAAAAGATGTAAACGCTTACAACATTGGTTTTACCGAAGAGAATAATCCTGGCGGTATGATCCAACGAACTTTGATTATCTTTAAGCCTGATGCAGTCCAGCGTGGTATTGTCGGTGAAATCTTGAGCCGCTTTGAACGTGTTGGTTTGAAAATTGTTGCTACCAAGATGGTAAACCCAGATAAGGATAAGTACTACCATCATTATGAAGGCATTTCCAAGATGATTTCTCGCCGTGGCCAGAAAGCTTTTGACTGGACGGTTGATTTTATGACCTCTGGTCCAGTAATTGCAATGGTGCTTGAAGGCGTCGAGGCTATTCCTGTAGTTCGTAAGATTGTTGGCTCAACCGAACCAATGGCGGCAGATATGGGTACAATCCGTGGTGACTATGCGCATATTAGCTTTGGCTATGCTTCCGCTCGCGGTGAGGCTACAGCAAACTTGATTCATGCTTCTGGTAACCCAGAAGAGGCAGAGCAGGAAGTTTCCTTCTGGTTCAAGCCTGAAGAAATTCAGATCTACCAGACTTTGTCCGAAAAATATACTCGCTAATAAGGGCAATGAATGTAAAATACGCTCAGAGATGAGCGTATTTTTGCTGCCTAAATTGCTCTAAGTTTTGGAATTTTATATGCCGTCCCTATCTTGGGGTGGTTTTTCTTGTTTTGTGTTATTATGGAGGCATGGCTCGGTAGCTCAATGGATAGAGCAGCTCCGTCCTAAGGAGAAGGTTGTGCGTTCGACTCGCGCCCGGGCTACCATTTGAAGTTTAAATTGCCTATCTGGGCATTTTTTCTTGCTCGCTCTATCGATAATAGCGCTTCGCAAGAAGAAAATACCCATCTAGACAATTTTATTCTTCAAATTAAATCACCCGTCTGAACGATTTTTGTCTTCGAATATAATCCTGGATATAGTAGTGCTTCAAATTAAATCACCCATCTAGACGATTCTATCTGCAAATTAAGTTTTTAATAATGGCGCTTCGCAAGAAGAAAATACCCATTTAGACAATTTTATTCTTCAAATTAAATCGCTCAAATTTAAAAAGACATGAGAAGAGCCCCCGACGTTTGTCGGGGGCTTTCTTGATGCTGGGGAAGCGCTTTGTTAAGCGCAGAGGTACTTAAGCCCAGTCTCTGCAATAGTATGGCTTTCGCCATCATTCTCGAGTCTGTCGCAGCGGGCTTTCCACTCGTCGTACAGGTCACTGAACTTTATGTTGGTGTTCCAGCGGTCCAGTATTTTCTGGATGAGTATGCTGGTTTCACTATCAACATCGTCAGGCCTGCAGAAGGCGGAGGATTTAACAGATACTGTGCCGTCTGTGATTGTCAGGTTTATAGCACTTGGATGCATGACGTACTTGGCATTTTGTGTCAGGATTACGACAGTCATCCTTCTGTCAGGATTGGAATCGTGGATGTTGGTTACGAAATCTTCGATGTCCTTGTGGTCAAGGAGTTTGATTTTCTCGTTACCGAAGTTGTACTGCCCGGAATTCGGGCGAACCCAGAGCAAGTTCATTTCGCGGTTCCAGTCTGTCGGATACATGAGACGAGGGGACCAGCTTAGGCCATTGCTAGCCTTCGGGCCCTCCACGCTGTAGTTATACTCGGACTCGAGAGTTACCTCAGGAGTGGGATCAGTGGCCTTACCTGTAAACATTTTGAGAATCTTTTTCATAAAAGATCCTCCTTTCTATAGGGATATTTCCTCAGCTTTAAAGTGCGTCTTAGTTGTGATAGCTAAGGATACTTTAATTATAACACAAAAAGGTCTAAAAGTCAATATAGCTTATGCTTATCTACCTCTGTTAGCGGGGTGATTTTGGCTCGTTTCTGACTATGGTATAATAAGGTTATGGATTTTGAAGGACAACGCAGTGGCGAAGAAGTCATCTGTGTCTTTCGTCGGCATATTGTAACTGCCTTTAAGGGTGTGTTTTTCTTTATTTTTATGACGGCGGTTGGTGTTTTGCCTTCAATTTTGTGGAAAGATAATTCCAAGATGTTTGCAGTTTGGATTGCTTTTTGTCTTGTCGGTTTACTTGGTATGGCTTATAGCTTCATGCTGTGGCATTTTAGCTTTTATCTGCTAACTACTGAAAGACTGCGCCAGGTTCGCCAAAAGGGTATATTCAATCGCTCAATGGTTGATTTGGAACTAGAGAATATCGAGAGCGTGGCGTTTGGTGTTTCTGGTTTGTTTGGTACAATGCTAAACTACGGAACGATACTGGTTCAGACAGCGGCGGGGGATTTGAGGCTTAGTATGGTAAGCCATCCGGAAACGGTTTACAACGAATTGCAAAATGCAACGCACGATATAGATAGGGAAAGATAATGTTAAAGAAAATAAAGAGAATTAAGAAAGAAGAAGAAAAAACCACTTCGGCAAATAGTCTTGACGAGAGCCGCGAGAAGGTACTTGCGAAGGGTAGGAAGTTTAAATATCCTTTCCAGTATTCGAAGCACAAGATGATTATTAATACGATCTTGATCGCCGTTGCTGCACTTGGTCTTCTTTTGATTTTTGGTTGGTTCGAGCTTTACAAAGTTCAGGATACCAGTAGTGTTGCATTTCGCTTTACGAAGGTTTTGAATTTGCCGGTTGCTTCTGTTGATGGCGTTGATATTCGCTATAGCGATTATTTAATGATCTATAGAAGTAGTATTAATACCTTGGAGTACCAGCAGGGTAAGCTTGATGATTCCGAGGACTCTCAGATGCTTCGCCAGCACTACAAGAGGCAGGCTCTAAACTCGGCTGAGGAATATGGCTGGGCACTCGCAAAGCTAAATGAAGCTGGTGAATCCGTTACGGAGGAAGAGCTAAACGATCTTGTCAGCTATCATATGCAAATAAACGGCCAATCTCGTAGTCCTGAAGCTTTTGAGGCGATCATTAACAAGAGTTTTGGTCTTAGTATGACTGAGTATCGCAGGCTCTTGAAGCTCCGTTTGGCGCGCAAAAAGTATTCTGAGCTTTATGATTCTAGAGCAAACAAGCTTGCTCAGAAAGCAAAAGATGCTTTGAAGAGCGGTTCAGATTTGAAGGCAATTGCAGCTTCGCTTGGCGACACTGAGGTTGTAAGCTATGAAAAGACAGATGACTTTATGAGCGATGCAACGCTTGATGGCGGACGCGCGATTAAGGCAAAGGGGCTAAAAGCTGGTGAAGTCTCTGAGATGTTTACTTCCAGAAAGGGTGATTGTTATTACTTTGTGAAGTTAATTGAAGAAAAAGACGGCAAGGTAAAATACGAGAGTCTAGAGATTCGTTTTACTGAGTTTGATAAAACCTTTGCCGAGATTAAAAATAGCGACAAAATCAAAGAATATATTGAAGTCTCTGACGGTACCAGTGGCGAAGAGATTGATTTGAATCCAGAGATTAAATAATTATCTCGTAAAAGCGTATAGAGCTAGAGCGGTGGCGATGGATAGATTTAGGCTATCCACTTCGTCGCTCTGCGGTATAAAGATTGTTTCGCAATCTTCAGAATAAGAGGCTGGCAAACCGGCTGCTTCGTTGCCCATAACTAATGTAAATGGGCTTTCTTTTGATGTTTTGGCTTCGTCTAGAGTCTTTGCATCTTTGTTTAGCATGAAGGCGTAGCGATGATGGTTAGGGAAGCGAGATTTGTAAGTTTCGAAATCTGGAATAATCTCGAGGTTCAGATGGAAAATAGCGCCCATGCTAGCGCGAATAACTTTTGGATCATATGGATCGACGGCTGGCGGGATAATGGCGAGATTTTTGACACCAAAAGCTACAGTGGTGCGCATAATAGTGCCGAGGTTACCAGCATCGGATGGATTGACGAGAAGGAGATGGTTATTGTCGTCTAGTTTTATTGAAGATTTCTTGAATTCTGCAATGAGTAGGCAAGCGTCTTTGGCGTTTAGAACGTTGAAAGGTTTAGCGGATTCTATAACTGGGATTTGTTTTTCTTCGGCAGATTGTAGGATTTTTGCGATATCTTCGCCTTGCTTTTCGGTAGGGCGGAGGAAGATTTTTGTAATTAGCTCTGGTTTGTTTTTGAGGAGTTCAAAAACGAGGGTTGCGCCAAGAGCGTAACTGGTCTCTGAATCATGTTTGTATCGAGATATTTTCATTAGGGCTAGTATAGCATATCTTATCTTTGGCTAAGATGATATAATTTGCTTGTCCAAGGACTGCACGAGGAGGGATATTATGCTGTTATTGGAACAAGTTGCGCAATTGTATGAGAAATTTGGCGCAAGCACCTCAATCGAGGATAAAGAAACTGTTGCCAAACAGATTTGCTTCGAATGCTCGATGGCGATTTGGAAACTGTGTAGTATCGATATTCCCTCAGCATATGTCGATAGTGACACGGTTATGCAATACTACGAGCTTGCGAGGCAGGCGACTAAGAAGAGTAAAGCCTGCAATGATGATTCTGAGCGTATGATCATTGAATTTTACGCCGGAACATTGAAAGAGAAATGTGTTTGGCTTTCTAAGCTGTATGGTACCAGGAGCTAATCCTCGAGATTGAGCCTCGATTTGTTCGAGGTTCTTTTTCTTTCGTATGCTATACTAGTTTTAGTTTATGCGGGTGTCGTATAACGGCTATTATGTATCCTTCCCAAGGATGAGACTAGGGTTCGACTCCCTATACCCGCACCAAGAAAAGCCCCGAGCTGGTCTCGGGGTTTTTCTTGGTGCGTATTAGGCGAGGCGAACCCGTGGGTTCGGACGAGGTAGGAGGCGAGAGAAAACAGAGAAATATGCAGTATTTCGGATTTTCTGAGCCGACGCCCCGAGTCAAGCAATTCGAAGAATTGCGCTCTCCCTATACCCGCACCGCTAAAAATGCTCGAGTTTGCTCGGGTGTTTTTAGTGCGGATTTGCGTGGAATGGCTATTGCAGGAATTGTTCTTAAGAGGCGGCATTATAGAAGGTAACGCTAATACTTATATTGACAAAAATAAGCAAAAGTTGTATAATTTACATATACAAGTGACGAGAGAGCCTCGCCCATGCACCCATATGAGGTTTCCTACTCATTGGGTATGCACATTAGAATAGGAAATATAGGTGAACATCATGAAGAAATTTGATGAAAACCAGATTATTTCTCAGGAAGAGATGAACCACATTTCGCTTAAGGAAGCTTGCGAGATGGTGAGTCTCAAGGACCCCTATAATCATGACAAGGTCATGCGCCGCCTGATTGGCTGTTTCACTCATAAGGGTTACGACCGGATTGATCAGCTTAAGGACGTGACTATTTTCGATTTGATTGTCAACGTCCCGAATGCTGGCATAGCCTCATATGCTGTCCTGATTATCCTTCTCGAGCGTTTCGGTATCCGGATCGATATTCCTGATTCCAGCAGCCTTCCCGGAATTGGAGAGAGCTATCCTCCGGCCGAGCTGGCAAAACTGTGCATGGCTTGTCGAGTTGGCGAAGAACTTCTGCAAGTACGGGAGCACTGCGTATTTACCAAGTGATTTGTTCTTTGAAGCGCGCTTTTACAAGGCGCGCTTTTTCTTGGTAATAAAAATACTCCCTTTCGGAAGTATTTGAAAATCTTGTAATGGCGCGCCCGACCAGAGTCGAACTGGCGATCTCCTCCGTGACAGGGAGGCGTACTAGACCACTATACCACGAGCGCTTATGTGTGTAGTATATATGAAAAATAGATTATTTGCAAGGGGTAAAACTATTTTTCTAGTTGGTCTATGATATCTTGCTTTGAAATCTGGATTTCTGCGCCAGAGGAAACGTCTCCAGCTAGAACGCGTTTGGCGATAATATTCTCGACGGTTTTCTGGACGATGCGCCTCATTGGACGGGCGCCAAGCTTTGGGTCGTAGCCTTTTTCTACGAGTAGAGCCTTAGCGTCGTTGTCGACGTTAATAGTAATTTTTTGAGAGGAAAGGTTGTCGTTTACGCTAGCAATAATTAGATCGATAATCTTCATGAGATCGTCTTTTTCTAGTGGCTCAAAGACGCAGATTTCGTCAAAGCGGTTCAAAAATTCTGGTTTGAATTCGCCGTCATGAATTAGTTGCTCGACTAGAATGTCTTTAACTTCGTCTAGTTTCTTGCCGGATGATAGATAATCTCGGATTTGGTTAGCGCCAGCGTTACTGGTGGCAATAATAATTGCGTCGCGGAAACTTACTTCGTGGTTTTTAGTATCGCGAAGAATGCCTTCATCGAGGAGCTGAAGAAGGGCGGTTAATACTTTTGGATGAGCTTTTTCGATTTCGTCTAGCAATACAACGGCGAAAGGCTGCTTTGAGATTTGGGCGGTTAGGCTCATATCGTATTCGGAAGCGTCGGCAATTAATCTTGAAACGTCTTCTTCTTTGACATATTCGTTAAGGTCGATACGGATGACGTTTTGCTCGCCATTAAAATATGTTTCGCTGAGGGCTTTTGCTAGCTCGGTTTTTCCTACGCCAGTAGGGCCGAGGAAGATAAAAGTACCGATTGGGCGATTCTGATTCCTAACGCCAGCAGCAGAGCGTCTGAGAGAGTCGCTGACGGCTTTGACGGCGCTATCCTGGCCGATTAGACGTTTGTGAAGCTCACTTTCAAGATCGAGGAGCTTCTTTTTGTCTGTGGCACTTTGAGTAGATTGCATCTTGATGCCAAAGTTCTTTTCGACTGCTTGCTGGACTGATTTATCTGTAACAAAGCCTTCTTCGGCGTAGTTAACTGCCATTTCGAGTAGAGTAAGAGCTTGACCTGGCATAACAAGATCTTTGATATATTTTGAACCTAGGCGATAAGCTTCTTCGAGAGCCCAATAGGTAATGATAGCGTGTTGGCTTTTGTATTCAAAATATGGACTTTGATCTTGAAGGACAGCAATAGTTTCGTCGTGGTTTGCGGCTTGAACCATGATACGGTTGATGCTGTTGGTGAATCTTGGATTTTTTGACGATGCTTCGAGGAAGTGTTGCTCGTCGATAGTTAGAATGATGCGAATCGCGCCATTTTCAAGGATTGGGATTAATAGGTTAGAAATATCTATTGCGCCAGTTTGGTCTTCGAAGAAAATCTCGGCATTGTCTAGCCACAAAATAATATTTTTGGCAGCATAAACTTCGTTAAAGATTTCATTCATGAGGCCTTCGATTTGGCCACGACCGCTTGCGCTTGCAACTAGGGCAGCAGCATCTAGTCTAAAGATTTGGCGGAAACGAAGTTTTTCAGAGGTTTTAGAGTTAAGGATTTCGCTTGCAAAGTTCTCGACAATATTGCTTCTGCCGCTACCGTTTGCGCCGATAAGAGCAACGTTCTGGCGACCTTTGCCAGAGAAGATGTCTATCATCTGCTTAACGTTATCTTTGTGAGATGCGATATTAAGGGATGGAGAATAATTACCGACATATTTCTGGGAAATATTTTCGGCGAAGCGGCTAAGAAGATTGGCGTAGCCGAAGCTAAGATCGCGGGCAATACCGCCAGTGTTCTTGTATTTACGGTAATTTTTTGTGAGATTTACGAGGTAATAATACCAGCTAATACCGCCATAAAGAGCAGGAAGGTCTAGCTTTAGGCTTTTTAGAATCTTTTCGTAATTTGGAGTTAGCTCAATCGAGGCAACAATAACGGTTCCTCCGTCGACTTCTGGAAGATTTAGCGAAGTGGCAATTTCGCTTGCTTTTGTGAACAAATCTTCTGGCTTGATTTCGCTTGCTGGAACGAGGATATCGATAAGTGGAGCGACGATACCATAGCGATTTTCTAGGAAGATTGCACTTTGGCATTCTAGAGATTCGGTCAAGATGGCTTTTGTATCTGGATTTTTGGGAAGTCTAACAAGAAGCTCGCGAGACAAACGGTTTTCTAGGCTATCTGTTTTATTTTTCGGCAGTTCGACTAAATCGTGACGAATCCAATATGGTGGTAGAACGAAAAAGATTGCTAGGCCAAAGCAGAGCCATGCGAGCGGAGATTTCTGGATTAATAGATAGGTGCCAGCAGCTAAAAAGAGCAGTGCGAAGATGTAGAAAAATGCGTAAACTGCTTTATGCCCGAGAACTTTGCCGAGTCTGGCGCGGCGTGCGCGTGATGTGTGATAGTTATATGAATTCATAGTGTAAATCCTGAAATTGTTAGAATGATGCCTGCGATTGGTGCTAGTGGCAAGAATGGCCACAAGATGCAGAGAACTAGAAAGAATACGGCTGCAATAACTATACAAATAATGCCAGCAATAATTAGGAAGAATCTAGCAAAGAAGCCGACAAGACGAGAAACGAGTTTATCAAAGAAAACGTAGATTTTTGCATCTATAGTCCTGCCGCGTTCGTTTGCGGAGATTTGACGGAAGGGGTGAAAGAGAGTTTTGAGTAAATTTGGGATCGAGAAAGCGTCCAGAATATGCTGCAATTTTTCGGACATTTGCTTTAGGAAGAAACCCCAGCCGCGTGTATACCACCACGAGAAAAAGTAGATTAATGCCATAAGAATATTATATATCACTTTCTCGATAGTTTATTTACTCACGAGAAACTATGCTATAATTTAGCAAGGATGCCGTTGTAGCTCAGTTGGCAGAGCAGCTCATTCGTAACGAGCAGGTCGCTGGTTCGACCCCAGTCAACGGCTCCATCTATTGCAAAAGACGCTCATTTGAGCGATTTTTTGTGTCTAATTTAAGTTATTGAGCTTATGCTAAAATAGATAATGAACATAATGAAGACTGTCAGGATTATATTTAGGATATTGTCGATAACCTGCTACGTAGGTATTGCTTTGTATGGTCTTCTATATATACCGCTGCTATTTGGTTTTAAGTCGCTGACCGTTGAGACTGGTTCGATGGCGCCAGAATTAAACTATGGTGATTTGATTTACTATCAGGCAGTCCCAAGGGAAGATATAAAGGTTGGAACTATCGTTTGTTTTAACAAGGGTGAAGAAGTTGTTTGCCATCGTGTTGCTGAAATTTCCGAAGAGGGTGATTACTATACAAAGGCAGATGCGAGCGAGACTGCCGATGAAGGGCATCTTGATTATTATCAGATCGAGGGTAAGGTTGCGCCGAACAAGGTTCCGATTGCTGGTTATGTCGTGAAGTTTATTGATAATAACGCTTGGATTGTTGTTATTGTTGCGATGATCATTGTGGTTCAGATACTACTTAATCTGAAAAAGTCTGATGCAAAGGAAGAAAATGAAAAGAAAAAGTAACAGAAAAGAGCTTTGCTTGGCGGTTTTCTTCGTCATTTTGGGTCTCTTAGTAATTGCAGCAGGAGCAATGCTGCTTTACTATGCTTACCAACAAATTGTTGGTATTGGTGATATTGATGTAAATTCCTTGTTCCGTTCGCCGGCAAACTATCTTACGGAAAAGAAAGCTGCGGCAAAAGAAGGTTTGCATTTGCTAGTCCCGGGACTAATTGCGGTTTTGATTGGCGAATCCGTGGTTGCAATCTCTTGCGCTCGCTGTATTACGATAGAGTCTGAAGGCAAAAAAGTTTTGGCACTTGAAAAGAGAATTGAAAAGCTTGAAAAGCAAAAATGAAGCTTGACATTGCACGAGATAAGTGTTAGCATTAAAGTGTATCAAGTCAAAAATAAAAACAAAAAAGGAACTAAGAGTGGGTTCGTATATTTTGTTAGCTACTGGCTTGGTGCTAAGTGTGGCGTCTGGAGTTGTAGCGCTTGCTTTGCACAGAGCAGAAGCGAAAAAATAAACATTGCAAGTCCCCGTGAGAGCGGGGATTTTGCTTGTGCTGTAGAATTTTTGTAGTTATGGTAAAATATCTAAAGAAATGAAAGAGCTAGCATCTGATTTTAAAACGATTTTCAAGAAAGATCGTGGCTTGCTGTTATGGATGATTGTTCAATTCGGTTTGAGCTTGGCTTTGTTTTTGATTCCAATTATGAGGCTTAATGCTGCTCAGCCAAAGGTTTGGGCTAGGTATTCTGATATAGATAATGGCTATTCTCAGGGTGCATGGTGGTATCTAACTTCTTTCTCAGTACTCGCAGTAACGCTTGGTATTGGACATATTTTGCTCAGTGCGAGATTGTTTGCTAAGCGCGGCAAGGATGTTGCAAGGCTATTCTTGGCGATTACGATGATTATTACGATTATTGCGCTATATTTTGTAAATAGCTTGCTTGGAGAAGGGTAGAAAAAGATGGCTAAGTCGGTTGAGCTTCCTCAGGGGAAGCGAACTTTAAAATATCGCTTTTTTGAAATTTTGCCTTTTGTTTTGAGTGTTTTGATGGTAGTTTTGCTACCTGTTTTTTCTGCTATTTCTCCAGTTCTGGGTTCAGTCTATCTTCTTCTTATCGTAATCATGAATCTTGTAAAAGCGGTTGGTATTTCTTATCGTATGATTCAGGGCCAGAAACTTGTAAAGCAATCTGTTAAAGTAGATTGGATCCAGCGCATTAAAGAGCTTGAGGACCCAGAAAATAGCTTGAAGGCTCTTAAGAAATGGAATGTGAAGGAATATGGTTTTTCTGATCATCTTCGTAATCTTGATGCGATTTCGAAGAACCCGGAAAACTATCCAAAATATGAGGATATTTGGCACGCTGTTATTGTGACGCTTTATAACGAAAGTATTGATGTTCTTGGGCCAACTCTTGAGAGCGTCTTGGCAACTACTGCCGATAAGAAGCGCATGATTCTTTTGATTGCTTACGAAGAGAGAGGTGGAGAAGCGGCGCTTGCCACTGCGAAGGCTCTAGAGAAGAAATATAAGAACAAATTTGGTCATTTTGAGCTTGTAATGCATCCTAAAGATATTAAGGGTGAGGTTGTTGGTAAGGGTGGAAATATTACTAATGCCGGTCGTAGACTAAAAGATATTGTGGCAGAGATGAAGCTCGAGCCAAAGAACGTTATCGTGACGACGCTTGATAGCGATAACCGTCCAGATCCTTGCTATTTCGATCAGGTTACTTATGAGTTTATCGTTCATGAAGATAGACAGAATCTTTCTTATCAGCCGGTTTCTTTGTTTACGAATAACATTTGGGATGCGCCTGCAATTACGCGCGTAGTTGCAACGACAAACTCGTTCTGGAACCTTATTTGTACAATGAGACCACATCTTCTTAGGAACTTTGCTTCGCATTCTCAGCCACTCGAGGCTTTGATTGGCATGGATTTCTGGAGTACAAAGACGATCGTAGAAGATGGCCATCAGTATTGGCGTAGCTTGTTCTATTTTGAAGGGAAGTATGAGGTCTTGCCGATTCGTGCTCCAATCCGTCAGGATGCCGTGCTTAGCGATACCTTGTTTAAGACTTTGAAGGCGCAGTGGGTTCAGCTTCGCCGCTGGGATTATGGCGCAAGCGATGTTGCCTATGTCGGCGATTATCTATTCTCGAAGAAACGCAAGATGTCCTTTATTTCGCTATTTCCAAAGTTCTATCGTTTGCTAGAAGGCCATGTTACGCTTGCTGCTGTGGCGCCAATCATTATGTTTGGTGGTTTTGTGCCGCTTCTATTCCATCTAGAGTCTAGAGATTTATTGTCTCGTCATCTTCCGATTGTTGTAAGCTACATTCAGACGGTTGCGGCGATTGGTATCTTGATTTCGATTATCTTGTCTCTAAAAATGCTTCCGCCAAAGCCAAAGAATTGTAAGAATAAGCCAAAGATTGTTATGGTGATTCAGTGGATTCTTTCGCCAATTATCTCAGTCGTCTATTCTTCGTTCTGCGCTTTCTATTCTCAGACGCGTTTGGCATTCGGCCTATATATGGAAAAGTTTGACGTTACGGATAAGTCTGTAAAGAAACACGACTAATTTGTAAATGAATTAGGATGTTGTAGGAAATACAGCAATTTTATGTAAGTATCGTCGTAGAAATGCGGCGATACTTATTTTTTAATATTTTTGTTCAAGCTATGGAATAATATTATTCTTCGGTTTTGTCAAAAACATCGTGCTTTCGCTTTTTTATTTTTTGGCGGCGTATTAGTATGTCGCCATGCGATTAAGTTCGACGCCGAGAAAAGTGATATGGGTCAGTTAATCGCCAAAATGGGTTAACGATAAATGGAGGTAATGCCGATGTGAGAGCAGTGGTTTTTGATCGTCTATAAAAAATAATGGAGGTGTGATGAAGAAGATTTCGAAGGTGATAGCTGCTCTTGGTTTGGCAGTAATGGGGCTTGGTATTTTTGGTAATTTGTCTGCCAGTGCGGACTCTGGTTTACCCGCAAAACTAACGGATAATCCGGATAGCCCGGTTACGATTGCGGTGAAGCATAAGGTAAAGAATGGTCTGGGCTATGTGAACAATAGTTTTACTCTGAACGTTACGGAGCTTAATGAGGGCAGGGAGCCGTCTGGCGGCGGTATGCCAACGTCGGTAACGCTAAATTTCAATAATGTCGATGTAGATGAGAATAACGAGGCGGTTGCGACGGGCGAGCTTAACTTTAGATACAAGACTTTTCCGAACGCCGGTACTTATAAGTTTGAGGTTTCTGAAGTAGCTTCTAGTAACGCAGATACATATCCAGTAGATACAAATAAGTTTATCGTGTTTATTGATGTGGCTAGCGAGGTTGATGAGAATGGCTATCCGACTGGAGAATATAAGGCTACGCTTTCGACATCGGCCAAGAACGAAACAACGGGCGAGAAGGGCGAGATCGAGTTTGTTTCAGAACCAAAGCTTACCTATTCTCAGCTAGATTTCCGCGTACGCGGCGCTAAGGCTCGTCGTGATGTTTACTTCCCGTACACGGTTCGTGTAGAGACTGACGACGAGAAGTTGAACGGTGTAAAGGTGAATATTTCTGGCCTAGACGCTACCTATACGACAATGTCTAGGGACTCTAGATCTCAGATGACTTATGTTGAGCTAAATACTGGTGCTACTACGATTTGGCTAAAGGATGGTCAAAGTGCAAAGATCGGTTTCGATGGCGAGAATAATCGGTTACCTATTGGGGCTAGAGTACTTCTAACTTCCGTAAAGGATGGCTTAACAGACAACTATGATGCTTATCTTGATGGGAATATAGATAATGATCAGCTAGTTCTAACGAAAACTTTGGCGGCTGTTCCTGGCGTAAATGCAAGTCAAGAAATCTTGGAGGCTTTTGGCCAGACGAACGTTACTAAGGCTGAGCGTGCATTAACTGATGCTGCCGTTTCAACTGGCGTTGCAATGTATATTGTTCCGTTTGTTGTAATTGTGATGGCTTCTGGTGCAGCTTTCGTAGCGTATAAGAAATCCAAGGGCAAAGAGTCCGAAAGATAAGTAGAAAAGGAGTCGCCCTAAACTCTCAATAGGGCGGCTTTAAGGAAATGAAGATTCGAAGACATTCTAGACTGGATAAGATATTGAGCCGTATAGACAGGCTATTTACCGAAGCTTTAAAACTGCTGTTCTTGCCAATTCTTTTGATTGCGGTATACGGGATTTATGATGCTTTTTCGATAGAGATGGAAGCGATAAGAGCTAAAGACGTGGCAAAAGAATACTTTACGGACTCTGGCGACGCAGTAGATTTTGAGAAGCTAAAAGAAAAGAATCCTGAAATTGTGGCATGGCTTAAAATTCCCGATACAAATATTAATTATCCGATAATGCAGAGCAGAGATAATAAATTTTATTTGACGCATGACTTCGAAAAGAATTTTGCGACCGTTGGCGGGATATTCTTGGATTACAGGAATGATGCTGGTTTCCAGGATGAATATGCGGTTATTTACGGGCATAGAATGAGTAAAGGTAGGATGTTTTCGGATGTGGGGGAATATGCGAACAAGGAATATTTTGCGAATCATAGCGTGGGGATGCTATATACGCCAAGTGGTAATTATGAGCTTCGCTTTATAGCTTTTGCTTCGGTATATGGGGATACAGGGGAGATATATAATATCGGTGCTTTCAGGGAGGAAGAGGCAGTGAGGAAGATTATGGAGAATGCGAAAGTAAAAACGGATTTTGATCCAGCTAATCTTGGTGATGTTGTGCTTCTTTCGACCTGTAGCACTGAGGAGTTAATGCTTAGGGATGTGCTGCTGGCGGAGAAGGTAAAGCTATAAAAGAGTGTTGGAGAGGTGTTCTTCGCTATGCTCAGGAACATCATCGGGCGTCGCCTCGGAAATAAAAATGCAAGCATTTTTGCTTCGCTCGGCTCCTACGATGACCGAACTCTGCGAGTTCTCCTCTCCAACACTCAATGATTACTATAAAAAAGAGACCATTTAGGTCTATTTTTTATAGTAATGGTGGAGTGTAGGAGATTTGAACTCCTGACCTACTGATTGCGAACCAGTCGCTCTACCAACTGAGCTAACACCCCAGGTCTTAATAGATTATATCACGAAAGATTTGATCGGCCATGAATTAGAAGTCTTGAATAAGAGGTGCTTATGCTTGAATTATTTTAATTATCTGGTATAATTCGAAGCTTAAAGGGAGGTGTACTTTAAATGATTACGAACTTGTTTTTCGATTTCTTTGAAATCATAGCCAATGGAATGTATGGCCTTGGTGCAATGGGCCAAATTGTCGAAAAAAGACTTGGTATTCCGCTTGATGAATACTGCCGAAAGGATACTGGCGAGAGCTGGGAATTTTGGAAGAAGCTGAACCGTGGCGAGCTTGATGAGAAAGCCTACTGGGAAATTATCATTAAGACTCACAATTGGAAAGCTAAGCCTGAAGATTTTATCCAGTGCGCTAGAGAATCGCTTCGGGTTCCAATTCCTGGAACTCGAGAAATTCTGGAACTTCTTCATGATTGTGGCTACAGAATGTATCTTGTATCTGACGTTTGGGAAGATATGCGTAAGGATATGTTCAGGGTATATCCGTGGATTGATGACATTTTTACCAAGTGTTACTTCTCCTATGAGATGCACAGCCTAAAATCCGACGAAGGTCACTTCGAGAGAATCTGCAAAGACTGCGGAGCCATTCCAAGCGAAAGTCTGTTTGTTGATGATTACGATGTAAATGTGTCTCGTGCTAAGAGTATCGGGATGCAGGGCATTGTTTTTAAAAACGCAGAACAGCTAAGATACAGTATCATCGATTGTATTATCGATGATTACGCCGACTAATGATTGCGAGCGTGCCAAGCCATTATTGAGAGGGGATGGCGGAGGCGCGAGCATCGAAAACCAGTTTAATTCTAGAAAAGGCGGTCCGAAAGGGCCGCCTCGATGCGTTTTTGGGGTATTGAGTTTGTTATTATATAGATATGGAAAGACCAGTAACAACTCTATTTATGCTTGAGTCCCTAGATGGGAAAATAAACAGTGGTAATAGTGATGCACTTGATGTGGATCGTGACTGGAAAGTTATTCCAGGCTTAAAGGAAGGCTTGCAGCAGTATTATGATCTTGAATCTGAAACTGATACATTTTCTTTGAATACTGGTCGTGTGATGGCGAAAATTGGCGTTAACGAACGTGAAGAAGAGCCAGAAAAAATGGATGTGGTTACATTTGTGATTATCGATAATGCGCCTCATCTAAATGAGCGTGGCGTTGATTATCTTTGTCGCTGGACGGGAAGACTTATTCTTGTAACGATAAATAAAGAACATCCTGCATATAAGATGCGCGAGAGCCATTCGAATTTGGATATTCTTGAATACGAAGACTTGGATTTAGCTCAGGTTTTAGCAGATGTCCATGATAAATATGGAGTAGAGCGCTTAACGATTCAATCTGGTGGTAATATGAATGGTCGGTTCCTTCGTGACGATTTAATTGATTATGTAAATATTGTAGTTGCACCAGTTTTGGTTGGCGGTAGAGATACCTCGACTTTGATTGACGGTGAAGCGATTTCTTCGCCGGAGGAGCTAGATAAGATTCGTCCAATGAAGCTGATTGAATGTAAGGCCTTGAATGATTCCTATGTTCAGTTAAGATACGAAGTAATACATAGATAGGTTCAAGATGTCTATTTGTTTCGAGATTTGTGAAGACAAAGAGCTGGCGGTTTGGCAGGGGCTTGGTGGTGCTATAACTGAGGCTACGGCCTACAACTTTTCGAAGCTCAGTAAGATCAAACAAAAGGAGCTTCTCAAGGCTTATTATGGTAAAGATGGTCTGGCTTATAATTGGTGTCGCCTGAGTATTGGTAGTAATGATTTTTGTCTTAAATCTTTCGAATATACAAAGAAGAGAGATTTGAGTGATTTCTCGATCGAGCATGACAAGAAGTGGGTGCTTCCGATGGTGCAGGAAGCTTTGAAATACAATGAAGATTTAATCTTTTTGACTGCGCCTTGGTCGCCACCAAGCTTTATGAAGTTTACTCATGCTTTGCGTTTTGGTGGACATTTGAAGTTTTGGCGCTATGCAAGATATGTTGAATATCTTTGTAAATGGATTAAAGCTTACGAGAAAGAAGGCGTTAATATTAAATATTTGTCGCCACAAAACGAGCCACGTGCGCGCCAGATCTGGGAATCTTGTGTTTATGGATATAGGGCGCAGAGAAGGTTGGCTTACAAATATCTTGCTAAGTCGCTCGATAAATTCGATACAAAACTTTTGCTTTGGGATCATAACAAACAAGAGCTATCTAAGGTGGCGGATAGATTGTTGGATTTAAACGAGCCAAAGATTGCAGGTATTTGTTATCACTGGTATACGGGAACTTTTGAAGATGAAATGTGGCAGGCTTACAAAGAGCATCGAAATAAGATGTTTGTAAGTTCCGAGATGTGTTGTGGCTATTCGGTCTATGACGAGAAATCTTGGCAACAAGACGCTAATTTGTATATCGGTGAGCTATTCTCGGATATAAACTGCGGTGCTAGTGCATTTATAGATTGGAATATGCTCCTGGATTGGCAGGGCGGCCCAACTTATTGTAGAAATCATGTAAAGAGCCCGGTGATTCTAAATGAGGCGGAAGATGATTTCATCCTGACGCCTATATATAAGGCACTTTTGGAATTTTCGAAACTGTTTCCTGTTGGCAGTCAGGCGGTTCGTTGCGAGAGGATGGGCGAGGAAAATACGCATTACAAAGCATCGCTACTTCATCCGCATAGGCCCGAGGATGTGGTTATGATTGCTAAGAAAGATAAGAATAAAATCACGGCGATTGCGGCTAACGTTTCGGACAAAGAGCAGGTTGTAACAATTAGTTATGCAGGTAAGGTTTATAAAGAAGAACTAAAACCAAATCAGATTAAAGAGATAAGTTTTTAAGGAGAGATATGAATAATTTGTGGGATAGTTTGTGGTTTAGGCGAATCGTTTGGTCGGTAGCGGCAGTATTTGTAGCCTGGCTAATTTACGCGATTATTACAAAGATTTTCTCTCGGTATATGAAGCATTTTGGCACTAGGAAGAGCCAGAAAGCGCAAACTTATCTACGCTTGGTCAAAAGCGTTCTAAGATATGTACTTCTAGTCTTGGTGTTCTTTGTAATTTTGCAGATTAACGGAATTAACATTACATCAGTTGTTGCCGGCGTAGGTGTTTTGGGCGCCGTTTTTGGTCTTGCTTTGCAGGATTCTTTGAAGGATATTTTCCGTGGTTTTGATATCTTGTCCGACGATTATTATAAGGTTGGCGATGTAATTCGCTTTGGCAATTACGAAGGTCAGGTTTTGGCGATTGGTCTTAAGACGACTAAGCTTCGCGATATCAATAGCCTTAACGAAGTTTCGATTGCAAACCGCGCAATCGAACATGTTGAAGTGTTGTCCAAGATGATCAATATTGACGTACCAATGCCATATGAACTAAGCAAAAAGAAGGCCGAAGAAGTGCTTGGCGAAATGGTAGATAAAATATCCGCTATCGAAACAGTAGAGAAATGCGAGTATCGGGGCGTAAATAATTTCGGCGATTCTGCAATGAAATACCATATCAAAGTATTTAGCGATCCAGTTAGCAGGGCGCAGACGCGTCGCGATGTTCTGAGCTTGATTATGGAAGTGTTAGAAGAACGTAAAATTGCCGTGCCATATAACCAGTTGGATGTGCATCAGAAATAAAAAAGCGCCTCTTTATTGAGGCGTTTTTAGTTTGAACTTGGAATTCCGATTTGAGATAAGAAGTCGGAATAGATGGCAATATTGGTTAGGTAAGCGTCAAAGAAGTTGTCGTTCATGACAAAGAATTGGTGTTCCGTATGGGTGTTTTCGACTTTCCAACGAACCGGCTTGTTATCTTCTAGCTGGACGCCAGTAATAAGCATCGAATGCTGACTTTGGATGACTCTGGTTTCGATGCCAGTCTTATAATCTGTAGGCTTTAGGCCAAGCTTAGAATAATCGAAAAGTCTTGTATCTAGAATATTAATACCTTTTTGTTTGAAGATATTAATGCGTGTGCCGAATTTTACTGGAATACCAGAGCAGAGCTGCATGATGACGAGGCGCTTCATGTCTTCTTTTGGCAAGTTTAGATATGGGATTTCTGGATGGAACGGATCATCGCTGTAGCTATTCTCGGTAACTTGGGTTGTATAGAATTTGTACATTGGATTGCAGAGAATGAGCTGAAACTTCTTGAGATCAAGTTTCAAGAATTCATCACGAAAACGGGTTGGGGTGTAATCTTTAAGTGCTGCCTTCTTTTTGTCGCGAGTGGTGTATTTGAAGTTGAAAGTTAGAGGAGGCTCGCCGCAAATCTTGGCAAGAAAATTATACATTTCGCTAAGTTTTTGCTTCTTGAGTTGACTAAGTTTTTCTGCGGATAGTTCAGATTTGGCATGATAAAGCTCGACTGCATCAGTGCGGGCCTTTTCGTTCCAAAGGGGAAGAAGGAGCTCGCGTGAATACTTGGTATTGACGTTGTCTGGCATGACGCTTTCTGGAACGAGACCGTATTTCTCGACGAGATTTACAAAGTTTGTAAAGAAGGCGCCTTCAACGAGGGGATTGTTGGTATCAAAAATTGTTTTACGAAGTTTTGTTAGGCTATCGTTTGTTTCGAGAATATAGTTGTATAGATAGTTGGTTTTTTCGAGCTTATCAAAGAAGGTGATGAAGTTAGCAGAAAGGGCAAAGCGGTTCGGGATAATGTTTAGGTTTTTAGCGACGTTGCCCTCGATTAAGTTAAGACTAGAAAAACACCAGCATCGGCCGGATTTGTGCTGATCGTAAAGGTGGTAGCTCGGTAGCTGCAGATTGAATTTAGCAGGGTTTTCGCGGAGAATTTTACGGTCGATGGTAGCTTTATGAATTCCGAGTTTTGTAACCCGTTTTTCGATAGATTTGCTGTGGGAAGCGCGATAGTTATCGTGGAATTTTTGTAAGTCTAGGGCGCTTATGCTTTTCATGATTTTATAATAGCACGAGATGGGCTTTGCTTGTTTGAATCTTTTGTGGTATAGTAGTCATCAGTTGGGTCGCTAGCTCAGTTGCTTTGTCTGAGGCGCGAATGCGCCGAGAAAGATAGAAAACAAGCGCCAGCGCTCTAGCCAACTGAGATGTTGGCATTAACAATTTAATTGGGTCGCTAGCTCAGTTGGCTAGAGCGCCTCGTTTACACCGAGGAGGTCGGGGGTTCGAGCCCCTCGCGACCCACCAGAACTAAGAAGAAATGCCCGTAGGGTATTTTTTGTTGGTTCTGAAGAGTTGCGAGCGAGGGGCGAGAACCCTTGGGTTTGTGCAAGCCAGGAGCCGAGTGAAAGAAAAATGCTTGCATTTTTATTTTTGAGGCGACGCCCGCGCAGCAAGGCTTTCGATAGAAAGCTGCTGCCCCTCGCGACCCACCATTTGTATTAGAATCGCCCATCTGGGCGTTTTTTCGTGCAAAAGAAAACCTCCGATTCGAAAAATCGGAGGTTTTTATGGAGTTAGATTCTTGCGATAAGCTCTTCGGTAATATTGAGCTTCGGATACATCGGTTCGATGTCGTCGATGTCCTTGCTGATGAGCTTAGAGATGGTCTCGAAGTCGTCGACGTAAAGCTTACCGAAGTTTTCAGCGCTCGGATGAACCTTGAGGAGCTCAGTTGCCTGAAGGAAGCCCTCGAGGTAGCATTTGTCGCCGTACCAAGCGTAATTCTTGGGGTTGCGGCAGTTTGTGCAGCCTCTGTAGGTTCTGGAAACGTACTTCCAAGCAGACTGTGCGGCTTTTTCCGGTGCCTCGCCTTTCTTGAGGAAGGCAGTGTAGACTTCGTAGCCAGTCTCTGCGAAGGTTGCGCCGTTCATGGCCATGTTTTCTGCGAAAACATACCACGGTTCCGGTGTAGGTGCAGTTTTTCTGCCACACTCCAATCCTATAGTGATATCGGAGACCTTTGCGAGACCTTCGGTGAGGATGGAATTGCGGCGAGAAGCCAGGAATCTTGCAAGCTCGATCGGTGCGCCAAGCTCTCTGCCGAAGAGATGAGCCGTGTTCATATTGTGACGAACATGGCATTCGATCTCGTGGCCGATGAGAGCGATTGCTTCACGGAGCTTTACGGGCTTTCTTGTGGTAGGCACATAAACCATTCCGCCTGTCATTTTGGTTTCGACGGTAATGTTCTGGTAATCTGTGCCAGTCTTTACGACCCAGCCGTCATTGGCGAAGCCATACTGCTGGAGTGCATCGGAGAAGAGGATTGCAAGTTCGCCTGGTCCGAGCATGGTTTCTTCGGCCTTCTTGATCTGGTCTTCGGAAAGCTTGCAATCGATATGGAATCCCTGAAGCAGGTCTTCGCCGTTGATGATTGCGCTTGCTTTTCTGACGAGACTGGTATCGAAGTGGCCGAGATGTGCACGGACGAGTCTCATGGATTCCTCGTCATCCTTTGCCTCAATACTTTTGGCGAGATTGACGAAGATAATGAGCTTGTCGACGCCTTCGCCGATAGCCTGTTTGATGAATATGTCGCGGGCGTCCTCTTCGGGGAGCTCATCGATCTTGGACTTGAGGAGGCTAAGCTCGTCCCCGTATCCGATGATCTTGAGCGGGTTGTACTCGAATTTTGGATTGTAGGCCAGATTCTTTACGACACAGTCGCACCACTTCTGGCGTTCCTCTTCGAGGTTGGTTGCCTTGATCAGCGAAAGTACGCTGATCGCGTCGTTGAGCTTTCTGAGAAGCTCGAGAGTAGCGAAAAGGTCCTGAGACATTTTCATACATAATCAACTCCTAAAGTACAAAATTTCACATCCGTAGATGCGATTCGGCTATATTATACCATAATTTAATTAAAAATGCAAGCATTTTAAGGGGTGAGAGGGTTTGGCAAGAGCGTCTAAAAGTGGTAAAATAAATAGGTATTATTTAACTAAACGAAAGGGCAGCGATGTCAGAAAACAATATAGAAACTATGCGTCATTCGCTCAGCCATGTAATGGCCGCGGCGATTAAGAATCTTTATGCTGCCACAACAACAGTCAAGTTTGGTATTGGACCTGCAATCGATAACGGTTTTTACTATGATATTGACTTTGGCGATCTTAAAGTGACCGATGCAGACCTTCCGAAAATCGAGAAGGAGATGCGCAAGATTATCAAGGCTAAGCTTCCAATTGTCCGTAGCGAGAAATCTCGTGATGAGGCTTTGGCTTGGGCGCGTGAAGGTAAGCAGAAATACAAAGTAGAAATTATCGAAGAGCTTCCAGCAGACGAGACTATTTCTTTCTATACCCTTGGCGATTTCGAAGATCTTTGCCGCGGTCCTCATGTTGAAGATACGAGCAAGGTTGGTGCCTTCAAGCTAGACAAGATTGCTGGCGCTTACTGGCGTGGTGATGAGAAGCGCGAAATGCTAACTCGTATTTATGGTCTTGCTTTCGAAACTCAGGAAGAGCTAGAAGCTTACGAGAAGAAACAGGAAGAAGCAAAGGCTCGCGATCATCGCAAGCTTGGCAAAGACCTAGATTTGTTCTGCTTCTCGGATTTGGTTGGTTCTGGTCTTCCAATGTTTACGCCTCGCGGTACGATCCTTCGTGATATTTTGAACGATTTTGCCCAGAGCTATCGTATTAAGAATGGTTATCAGAAGGTTACAATTCCTCATATTGCCTTGGTTGATCTATATAAGACCTCTGGTCACTATGAGAAGTTCCCAGAAATGCTTCAGTTTGTAAGTCAGGAATCTGGTGATCACTTGGCTATGAAGCCAGTTAACTGTCCTCATCATTCTCAGATTTTCGCTTCTCGTCCACGCTCTTACAAAGAGATGCCAGTTAAGTACCTTGAGACTACGATGGTTTATCGTGATGAGCGCAAGGGTGAACTTGGCGGTTTGAGCCGTGTTCGTTCGATTACTCAGGACGATTCTCACGTCTTCTGTACAGAAGATCAGATTGGCCAGATCTTTGGCGAGCTTATCGCTTCCGCTCAGGACCTCTACGAACGCATTGGCATGGATTTGAAGCTTCGCCTCAGCTTCCGCGATGATAGTGATGGCTATACCGGTACGACCGAGATGTGGGAGAAGGCTCAGAATGCTATTCAGGCAATGGCCGACGAACACAAGATTGAATATTTCATTGGTATTGGCGAAGCCGCTATGTATGGTCCAAAGATGGACTTCATGGCAACAGATGCCTTGGGACGCGAATGGCAGGTCGCAACGGTTCAGCTAGATTATGCAACGCCAGCTCGCTTTGGTCTTGAATATGTTGCTGAAGATGGATCCAAGAAGACTCCAGTCATGGTTCACTGTGCATTGGTTGGCTCGATTGAACGCTTTATGTCTGTCCTTATTGAGCATACTGCAGGTTGGTTCCCATTCTGGATGGCTCCAGAACAGGTTCGTGTTCTAACTTTGAACGATACGGTTGCAGATTATGCAGAGAAAGTGAAGGCGATTCTCGAAGATACGGAATTGAACGAGCCATTAGAGCATCGTAAGATTCGCTATACTATTGACGATCGCAACGAGAGCCTTGGCAAGAAGATTCGCGAAGCTACAAAGATGAAGATCCCTTGCGTCTTGATTGTGGGTCCAAAAGATGCTGAAGCCGAAGAAGTATCTGTCCGCCTCCGTGATAAGGAAGAGAAGATCAAACTTAAAGACCTTAAAGAATATCTGATTAAGCTTTAAGATGATTAGCCGCTCGAAAGGGCGGCTTTTTGTTGGTCTTGTTGTAAAGACGACAATAGGCATATGATTGGTCCTCATCTGTAAATGATGTAAAACATACAACAATACTAAGTAATGATAAAAATTATTGTTGTAGAAAATACTACATTTTTTGAACTAAAATTGTATACACCTATAAAAAGCTTATGTTAAAATTATGGTAGCTTTTGCTGTTTTGAGAGAGCAGTGAAAAATAAAAAAGTGAGAGAGATGTATATGAGAGTCAAGAGAAGTTTTTTGTATAAAAGAATAGTAATTTTTGCGTGCGCAGCTAGTGCTTGTTTGCTACTAGCTTTGCTTGCTTTGAATTTTTTCAAGATTTTTGCTGAGCCGCTAGGTGATGAAGCACGCGTAAACGAAAACGATCAACTAACATATTACATTACGGTTAACAGTGATGGTATTGATCATGAAAGCATTGAATCCTCAGACTCTCAGATCGCTGACGAAGTTAGCGGCATTACAACTGTTACTGATGTTCTCCCAGACGGACTGACTTTTGAAGGTTTTGTTACATCTCCTGATGGTACTTTTGGTGCAGTACAGCGCGACGATAAGGCTACTCAGTGTGCTGGCCGCGTAATTGACGACACGAACGAAGAAGGCGTGGATTCTGGTGTCTGGAATGCAGATAACACGGAGTATACTTATCATGGTCTTCATTACAATGCAGCGACTCGCAAAGTTAGCTTCCGCACAAAAGGTATAGGTGCAGGATGTGAATTGACAGTAGGCGTAATTACACGCACACCAACTCTTCCTGATGGTGTTTTCCGTATGGATTTCTATGATCATGCTAAGTTTGTTGATGAATCTCTGTTTGGCGACTCTAATACTGTCCATGCTTGGATTCAGAAAGATACTTTGCCTGGTGAGTTCTCTTTGTCTTATCGCTACGATGGTGTAGTGCCAGAAAATGCTCCGGCTGTTCCTCCGGCTAGCTATTACGATACATCTAACGCCGCAATATCTATTGCTGAAAAACCAACGATGGACGGCTACACATTTGAAGGTTGGTATTATGACCAGGATCAATGGAACACTAAGATTGATGCCAGTACTTTGTCGCAGCTTCCTGGTAAAAGTATGGTGGTTTATGGCGAATGGGTGCCTGATGGCGGCGAGCCAGTAGATACCGACCCTGAAAAGTATGATGTTGTTTACGAAATCGAAGGCACTAAGCCTACTAGCTTTAATATTCCGGCTAAGCGTTCTTATTACGAAGGCGCAAGTGTTGAGCTAGATGATACTAAGAATGGCGCAAACTTTGATGGTTATGATTTCTCAGGTTGGGATAGCGAAGACGTTGATGCTAGCGTTACGACTTTTTCGATGCCAAGCAAGAACGTTACACTTCGTGGTAGTTTTGACCGCGAAAGCTACACTGTAAGCTATGCGTATCTAGGCGACGTAAAGCCAGAAAATGCAGATAGCATGTTGCCAGCAGCAAGCGAGCATTATGCGGGCGATATGATTACGCTTGCAGGTGCAGTTTCGGCAGAAGGCTATACTTTCTCTGGTTGGATGGCTGATCCAAATTTCGAAATGCCTGCAAAAGATGTTGTAATCTATGGTGAATGGATTAAGGACAAGATTGAATTTACGCCTGGTATTGCTATCGAGATTACAAATCCTGAAAATGAGTATCATAAGGGCGATATTGTAAAATTCAAGATTACAATTACAAATGAAGAGAGCTTTGATCTTGATAACGTTTGGCTAGAAGAACTACTAGAAGGTGCGGTTTTTGTCCCGGGTGATGGTTATAGTGTTGAGCAGGGCACTTTTGCGAAGATTGATAAGGTTCCTGCAGGTGGCTCGGCGTCTGTATATGCTGAGTTTGAAGTTACGAAGAACATCGAGAAGCTTTATACGAATGAAGTAGAGCTAATTTCTGCCGACATTTCAAATTCAGATTATACTTTGCCTGAAGACTGGGAAAATAAAGCTTCGGTTGATTTTGCGGTTGGTATCATTTCGGATTTGCCAGTAGATCCAGATGAGCCTGTACAGCCAGACGAGAAGGAAGAGACTCCTAAGACCTTTGATGGCATTATTAAGGCTGTTGTTTCTGGTATGGTTCTTACGGGTGGTCTTGCTGCTTGTGTCTATATTATGAAGAATCGCCGCGGTGGCATCAAATATGGCTATATGGCTGGCATTGTAGCGGTAGCAGGTGTTACGGTCTTGGCTATCAATAACGGTATTTCTTTTGCAGACAATAATACCGAGAGAACAGAACTTGATATCTATTCAACAAAGCTCAACTACGACAACAAGGATGCAGGTGCTTGGAATGTTCACGAAAGTGCAGAATGGGTTGGCGTCGGCGAAGCTATGCTAAAGATTGAAGTAAAATCGAATAAGATTTCTGATCTTCACAATAAAGACGTTATCTTGGTTCTTGATAATAGTAACTGGACTGGTTATGCGATTAATGGTACCGTGCCAGATGATGAAACCGATAAATTAACTCTCGATATCATGAAAGACGGCGCTTCGGAATTTGCCGAGAACCTGCTTGAAGGCGGAGACAGTCGTTTGGTAGTGATGCAGACTTGGGGTGACATCGAAAGTAATCTTACAGACGATATTGATGATGTAAAGAATCAGATTGCGCAAGTTTCAACATCGAACAATACAAACTATAATAGCTATTCTGCAACTTATAACAAATTACTAAGCTATCTTGATGAATATTTCGAACGCGACGATATTGATGGCCGTTCTTTGAACATTGTTTATGTTTCGGACGATCATCTTGCTGATAGTAGTGATATTGCCAAGTATAAAATGATTAAGTCGAAAGCACCTAATGCAGTGATTTCTGGCATTGGTATTGGCAACCGTGAGATTTCTGGCGAGCGCTATGCTAGTGCTTCTACGGCTTATGGCCTTGGCGTTGCAAGGTTTTGGTATGGTAATGATGGTAATCTAAATCCAATCGGTGCTTATGATGGCGCAATTGATGGCTTGGACAAAATAGCCGACTGGCATTCTAATCCTTGGAAAGATGAGTATCTTTCAACATTAGTTAGCGCAGTTGATGGTTCGTTGGCTTATAGCAAATTTAATATTGATACCCAGATCAATCTTGCCGATTTTGATATCAAGGGCATCTATGGCGATGTAGGCGATATCTCGGTTAGCGAAGGCAAGGTCTCTTGGAAGAATGAAGAGAAGGGGCTAGTTTCTGGCGGCAAGTACAAGATTAATGTCCTTTTGAAAGCTAAAGACGAAACGATTGCTAAACATAAACTATATACTTTGAACAGCAATACAAATGTCGAGACTGATGCTACGGATATTGAAGCGGATAGTGCTTCATCTGCTGCCGGTATTGTTTTGATGAATGGTTTTGAGCTAAGCTTCGATATTAATAATCCAAGTACTTGTAGTCTTGGTAACAACGCTAATGGTAATATATTCTTTGCGTTCCAGGGTTTGAATCTTGACGAAGATAATGTAAGCTGTGAAGGCTGGAACTTTGATAGCTTCAAGAATGAAGCGGAAGACGGTCGTATTTATGGCGCAAAGAATAACAAGATGCCTGCAAAAGACATGACTTTGAAAGCGACATGGCGCAAGGTTGATGTTGAGGTGCATATGGATGGCCAAATCTACACTGTCGCTCCTGCGGTATTGATGGATGGTCCAAGCTTTAACGAGAAGATGTCTAGACCCTTTACTGCGGATATAATGCTTCGTGCGGAGGGGTGCCCGAACGCATATATGGACGACGCTCACCGTATTTCTGCAGATGATTCCGTTACGAAGATCTATGCATGGCCAAGCAGGGAGGGGATAATCAAGTACGATAACTATGAATACGAAAATGTGCCTATGGATTATTATGCCGTAATGTATTACTGCTCAGATTCCGATGTTATTACTCTAAATGAAGATATTTCTGGAATGTTTGCTTCGTATGGCTATTATGATGATGAAGATAACTATCATAGTTCAAACTTTAATATGAAAATGCTGGACAATGAAGCAGCTAATTGGGATGCTTCCAGGGTTAAGGATATGAGTCATTTGTTCTATGGTAGTAGCCTTGGTAGGCTTGCAATCGAGCGTTTGACGGAGAACTGGGATACTTCGAATGTTGAAAAAATGGACTATCTAATCTCTGAACGCAGATTTGATGAGCGCAACGCAGATTATGATTATTCTAATTGGTTTAAAAATTGGAATACATCGAATGTTAAGTCGATGAGATACGCGTTCGCAAATAATACTTATGTCGAACACTTCGATGGCATAGCAAACTGGAACGTTTCGAATGTAGAAGACATGACAGGTATTTTCAGTTCCTCGAAATATACTGCAGACTTTAATATGGTTGCAAATTGGAACGTTTCGAATGTGAAGTATCTCGACTTTGCATTCTCTAGAACACAATCAGGCTTTGCTGGCTCGGATAAATATACGAATTATAGTAGTCTTGCTAACTGGAATGTAAGCAATGTAGAGAGTATGGCCTGCATGTTTTGTAATAGCTATGTTGAGGATCTAGAGTCGTTTGGTGGCTGGAATATATCCAAAGTCAAAAGCATGAGTAGGATGTTCGAAAACTCTTTCATAATGAGTAATGGTGCTGAGGGCGATGCGTTGGGTGTTGGTTCATGGGACATGTCTAATGTAGAAGATGTTAGCCATATGTTTAGAAAGAGTGATATAAAAAGCGCAAGTGGTCTTTCTGGTTGGGGCGATACTACTAAGAATATCGAGAATTACGATCATATGTTCTACAATACCCATTTGCAAAATTTGAATGGCCTGCAATCGTGGAATACGTCTGGTGCTAAAAAGATGTCGTACATGTTTGCCAGCGATTCGCCAGACGATTCTACTGTTTATACGGCTTCACTTGATTTGGTAGATTTAGGTGGCGTGAGCTCTTGGAATGTATCTAATGTTACCGATATGGAAGGTATGTTTAGAGGTGCTTATCCTGATGATTTGAGAGCGCTATCTGGCTGGAATGTATCGAATGTTGAAAATATGGCATATATGTTCTGTGGTGCTTCCAATGCTACTCTTTCGGGTTCTTTGCCAAGGCGAAAATGTACAGATACCTATATTAAAAAAGAAAATAACGGTGTTGTATCGATTAGGCCAGCGTATGGTGGACCTAAGAGTCTTAATGGTATCGAGAACTGGAACACTGCAAAGGTTAAAGATATGTCGGGTATCTTTGCTGGTGGCGAGTTAACTGATTTGTCTCCAGTGAGTAATTGGAATGTTAGCTCCGTAGAAAGACTAGACTATGCATTTGCTGGTCTTAACCTAGATAATTTCAGCAGCCTTAGCAGGTGGAACACGGAGAGTTTGACTGTATTGAATGGTGCATTCATGGGTAGCAAAGCTACAAGCTTGGATGGTTTGAATGGTTGGAAAGTTTCGAACGTGACTGACATGATGGATACGTTTAGAGATATGACAAAACTAAGCAACATTTCTGCGCTTTCCGATTGGAATACAGGATCGCTAAAATATATGAGCCGTATCTTCTATGGTCATAAGGCGCTGACTAATCTTTCTGGTCTAGAAAACTGGGATGTCTCGAAAGTAACAAACTATAACTATGCATTTACGGGCTATAGTAGATATCCAGAAAAAACATCGGTTACGAACTGGGCGGCATATGGCGAATCTGTCTTGACGGATATTTCGGCGCTTAGGGGTTGGGCAGTTGGTGCTTCGGCTGAGTATATTGGCATGGAAGAATTCTTGGCAGCTAATCGCAGACTAGTAGATATTACGCCACTCGCTGGGTTTAGAGTAGAAAAGGCTTCTGCACTTGACGGCTTCTTTGAAGGTGATTCAAGTATCACGAGCCTTAACGCTCTAGAGCATTGGTATGATAATGCTGATAGCCTTGAGGCTACTAAGACTGTTACCTTTACCTATATGTTTGCCTACATGACAAAATTGAATGACGTTTCTGCGCTAAGTCATTGGACGAGCAATAAGATTAATCCTGCTCGTATTGTTCGCATGATGAGTAATGATTCGAGGGTACGAGACTTCACGCCTCTAAACAATACTTTCTTTAATAAGACCTATTCGGCTTTCGAGAAAGAAAATGCCTTCGATGGAACTTCTGGTACTCGACCAAGTTGGTACAACTAAGGTAATATTAGGCTAGCCGCTAAAAGCTCCCCCTAGGTGGGGAGCTTTTTGCTTGTGCTAGTAATCTAAAATAAAGGGACGGCCCAATGGAGTCGCTTTTTGTTGTAAAATGAAATAATGGATATCTTGAAGGGACTGAATAAGGCACAGCAGGAGGCGGTCGAGACGATGTCTGGGCCAGTGCTTATTTTGGCTGGCGCTGGTAGCGGCAAGACTAAGACTTTGACGCATCGCATTGCGAACCTGATTACAAATGGCGTACATCCAAATGAAATCTTGGCTTTGACCTTTACGAACAAGGCGGCAAAGGAGATGCGTGAGCGTTTGGCGAAGCTTCTAGATATGCCAAATAACTTTAGCTTTATGCCTTGGATGGGTACTTTTCACTCGATTTGTGTAAAGATTTTGCGTATCGAGGCGGTAAATGTCGGTTTGGATAAGAACTTTGTAATTTATGATTCTGACGATCGCTTAACGCTTATTAAGCACTCGATGAAAGAGCTTAATATTAGCGATAAGAATCTGAAGCCAAAGGCAGTCGAGGCGGCGATTTCGAATGCAAAGAACGAGGGCAAGGGTCCTGACGAATATGCTTCCGAGGCTATTTATCCGCAACAAAAACAGATTGCCGAAATTTATGAACGTTACGAAGACAAGCGTTTGAAATCCAACGCTGTAGATTTTGATGACCTGCTTCTTGATGTGGCGAAATTATTTAAACAGCGCAAAGATATCCGCGAGAAGTGGAGTAAAAAGTTTAAACATATCTTGATTGATGAGTATCAGGATACGAACCATATTCAGTATTCTCTAGTAAAAATGCTTGTAAACGAAGAGCGTAATATCTGTTGCGTCGGTGATGACTGGCAGTCGATTTACTCTTGGCGTGGCGCGGATTTTACAAATATTTTGAACTTCGAAAGGGATTTTCCTGGAGCCAAGGTAATCAAACTTGAGCAGAATTACCGTTCGACACAGAACATTCTTGATGCAGCGCAAAAGATTATTACAAAAAATACTCAGCGTTCAGATAAAGAGCTATTTACTGAACTAGGGAAGGGTGCGCCAGTCGAGATCCATGGTGCGCGCGATGAACAAGATGAGGCCGGTTGGGTAGCGCGTCAAATTAAGGTTCAGAGTACGACGGGCGGTCGCTCTCTGTCTGATTTTGCTGTGCTTTACCGTACGAATGCCCAGTCGCAGGCTTTTGAAAAAGCTTTCATTGAAAACCGAATTCCATACAAATTGGTTGGCGGCGTTAGATTCTACGATCGTAAGGAAATCAAGGATATCTTGGCATATCTACACCTTATTGTTAATCCTACGGACGAAGTATCGTTTAGTCGCGTAATTAATGTTCCGACGCGCGGAATTGGCGCCGTATCCTTGCAGAGAATCATGGATGGCGAGATTGATAACCTGTCTCCAAAGATTAAGCGCGCTTACGAGGGCTTTATGGCTTTGCTTCAGGAGTTTAGATTAAAAGCCGCTTCTGGGCTTAATCCGGCGGACCTTATTGAGCAGTTACTACACAAGATTAGCTATCGTGATTATCTAAATGACGGTGATAAGCTCAAAGCAGAGGAGCGCAACGAGAACTTGACGGTCTTGGTTGGTGAAGCGGGTGCATATAATTCTCTTGATGAGTTTTTGGCCGATGCGGCACTTATGTCTTCGGCAGACGAAGCAGCTGGCGACGAAGCTGTAACTCTTATGACTTTGCATGCAGCTAAGGGATTGGAATTCCCAGTAGTTTTCCTTGTTGGTATGGAAGAGGGTCTGCTGCCTCATGTTCGCTCGATGGACGAATCGGCTGAGGATGTCGAGGAAGAGCGTCGTCTAACTTATGTGGGCATGACGCGTGCTATGCAACGGCTATACATTACCTATGCGCAATCTCGCTTTATGTATGGCGGTAGAAGCTATAACTTCCCATCAAGGTTCTTGAATGACCTAGGCTACAATCCATATGGCTCAAAGAGTGGATTCGGCGATTTTGACGATGACGACGACTTTGGCGAGGATGATTTTAAAGATTTGGATGGCGATGGTTTTACAGATGATTTCTATTCTGATGGATGGGATTCGGATCCATTTCCGGATGACGGACCAATCTACGAATAAACAGGGGTGAATCTCTTGATAAGCGTGGCTTTTTATGTTAGAATAGAAACATATATTAGCTCAGCGAAAGACAGTTTTGTCAAAAATAATGTGCTTTCGCTTTAACCAAAGGAGTGTTCATGCGAGAATACGAATTGACCGTTCTCGTGCATCCAGATTTGGAAATGCACCTCGAGACGGCTACCGACAAAGTAAAGGCTCTTATCGAAGCTAACGGCGGTAAGATTGTCAAAGAAGCCAACGAAGGTAAAAAGCGCCTTGCTTATACCATCAAAGGCCAAGACTTTGCGGTTTACTACTACTACGAATTGGAACTTCCAGCAGAAGCACCAGCAAAGATTAGCTCCGTCCTCAACATCACCGATGAGGCTATCCGCTATCTTCTAGTTGCCAAAGATCCACGTCGTGAGAAAATGGCTGCAAAACGCCAAGAACGCAAGGCGCAAGAAGAAACTAAAGAGGAGGAATAATCAATTATGGCGCGGGGATTTAGTAAAGTAATCGTCATGGGAAATCTAACCAGAGATCCAGAACTTCGTAGCACACCAAGTGGTACGCAAGTTTGCAGCTTCTCGGTTGCAGTAAACCGTAGTTACAAAGGTTCAAATGGTGATATGGTTGACTCAGTTTCCTACTTTGATTGCTCGGCGTGGGGTCGCCCTGGTGAAACCATCGCGCAGTATTTGAAAAAAGGTAGTGGAATCTTGATTTCTGGCCGTCTAGAACAGCGCAGCTGGGAAGATAAAGATGGACAGAAACGCAGTCGCGTAGAAATCGTCGTTGAAGACTTTAACTTCGTCGGCGGAGGTGATGCTCCAGCTGAAGGTGGTTCGAGCCGTGGTGGCGCAAAGCGCTCCAGCAAGGCTTCTAAAGCTAGCGACGAGGCTCCAGATGATATCTCTGACGAGCCAATCGATCTAAGCGAGATTCCATTCTAATATTGAAAGGGAAATATGAAGAGATACAAGAACGATCCAAATACCTATTTCGATTATCGTGACGTAAAAACTTTGCAGCGTTATGTCGACGCTTATGGTCGCATTGAGCCAATCTCTAAGACTGGTCTTTCTGCAAAGCAGCAGCGCCAGCTAGCAGTCGCTATCAAGCGCGCACGTCATCTTGCTCTAATGCCATTTGTGGCTAACGCTTAAGGTGGTCGAATATGTACGGACCAACAGATTTAAAAAAGAATACGCTTATTACGCTTGATGGTCAGCCGTACAAGGTGGTTGAATATTCACAGAAAGTAATGGGCCGTGGCGGAAGCATCGTTAACGTTAAGATTAAGAATCTTATCACGGGCGCGCTTCTACCAAAGACTTTCAAAGGTCAGGAAAAGATTGAGCCGGCTGAGGTCACGAACCGCACTGTGCAATATCTTTATAATGATGGCGAGAAGTTCTATTTCATGGATCCAGAAACGTTTGAACAGTATGAGCTTAGTGCTGATATGGTCGGCGATTCAAAGGACTTCATGAAAGAGGGCAACGAAGTTGATATTCAGTTCTTTAACGGTGCTCCAATCAACCTAGTTCTTCCAAAGAACGTTTGGTTGGCAGTAGAATATACTGAAACCGCTGTTAAAGGTGATACTTCTTCTTCTATCGTCAAAGACGCAAAGCTTGAAACTGGTGTAGTCGTTAAGGTTCCAGCCTTCATTAAGACTGGCGACGTCGTATCTATCGATACCGAGACTTACGCTTATCGTGAGCGTCAGAAATAAATCGATTTATTCGAATTAATGAGAGTTTTGTTTTGAAAACAGAATTAAATCATTCTAGTAATGACCAGGAGAAGATCCTGGTCATCATTGGACCTACAGCATCAGGAAAAACTGGACTTGCAGTACGTGTAGCCCAGAAGCTTTCTGTGCTCAAGGTTTTGAATATAGAGGCGGGCGAAACTGCCGCAGAGATTATCTCGGCGGATTCGCGGGCTATCTATAAGGATATGGATATAGGCACAGCGAAGCCGGATATGGAAGAGAGGGGCGGCATTGTGCATTACGGCTTTGATTTAGTAGAACCTGGTGATAGGTTTACGGTTTTTGAGTTCCAAAAGTATGCGCATGAATGTATTGATAAAATTCGTGCACGGGGCAAACTACCCATTATTGCGGGCGGTACAGGTCTTTACGTTGATGCTTTAGTATTTGATTACGACTTTAGCGAAGGTTCAAAAAAGAATTATACCAACCGTCAAGAAATGAATTCGGACTATGTGGTAGTGGGTATAGACTGGCCGCGCGAGGTGCTCCGTAAGAGGATAGAAGAGCGGGCGAACAAATTTTTTGAACAGAATATCGAGGAAGAAACGATCAGAATTGTAGAAAAATATGGTTGGGATTCCGGTGCGATGACCTCTAATATCTACCCAATTGTATGGGATATGATGCGAGGCAGACTTACTCGCGAGGAAGCAATCCGGCTATTCGCGATTGATGATTGGCATTTAGCTAAGCGCCAGCTTACCTGGTTTAAACGAAACAAAAATATTCACTGGTTGCCGTTAGATAAGGCAGAGCAGTGGATACTAGATTTTTACAGCGATAAAAAAGTTAATTAATTTTTGTAATTATGCAAAAAGTCTAGTTTTTGTCTAGGTTAAATTTTTTGAAGTTGTGTTAAAATATAACTAAGATGAGCAAAGAAAATACTTTACCTCTAGAGAAATTATTTGGTTCTAAGACTAGAGCGAAGCTTCTTTCGCTATTCTTTAGTAACCAGAACAAATCTTATTATGTTCGCGAGATCTCCCGCGTTATTGAAGAGCAGATAAACTCGGTTCGCCGTGAGCTTACAAATCTTAGTTCACTTGGCCTAGTTAAAATCGAGAACTATGAAAATAAAGTATACTATTCTGCCAATACGAAACATCCATTTGCTCGACCTATGTCACAAATTTTCTCAAGCAAGATCGAGTCGGTCCAGGATGTTGAAGTAAAACGAAACACATGGGACGATTACAGACGCCCAGTCAAAGATTTGCTTGATGCTATGGTCGTAACGAATCGTTTGCCTGGTCAGGATGGCCTTGATCTTCTAATCGTTGGCGACGATAGTTCTCATAAGCTAGCACGTTGGGCGGAGCTCGTAGAAAAGAGGCAGGGTAAGCCAATCAACTATGCAATCTTTAGCAAAGAAGATTACTTCTATCGCAAGAGCATGCACGACAGATTTATCGCTGACGTATTCAAACTAGAGATTACTGAACGCTACGATCCGAATGGTATATTGTAGAATTTGGGTTATTTAAGGAAGAGAAAGGCAGAAAATGTTCGAAATTGAAGTTAAAAATTTTGATGAAATTAGGATTACGACTAAGGATAAGACGATAAACATCAATGTCGCACAATCAACGATCGAGGCTGGTCTTCGCGTTGGTCCTCTCAAGGGCGCAGGCGAATTCGAGATTGGTGATTGTACTATCAATGGTATCGCTCTAAGCGAAGGTGGCGTAATTTATCGCATTAATATTGAAGGCGTTAAGCTTGGCATCGCATGTGGTTCTGTTAAGGCAGAAGAGCTAGACGAGCTTGGCCCGATTGATATTCTTGCTACAAACGAAGCAAAGACTGTTAGTATTGTTGAGCCAAAGATCCTAATTCCTATTGGAAATATGGACTTTGCAGAGATTAAGGCCGAGGTTAAGGTAGAGAAGAAGCTAAAGATTAAGAAACAATCTGACATCCCAGCAGTGCTTACTATCTATAAGCTTGACTAAGCCTTGCGAAAAGTGTCGTTATAAGGTATAATAGACCTTAGTTAGAAAAATATAGGAAATATTAAAGATGGCAATTTGTGAAATTACCGGTAAGGGCAAGATGTATGGCCACAATGTGAGCTTCTCTCAGCGCAAGACTCGTAAGGTTTTCAAGCCTAATGTCCAGAAGCGCACCTTCATGGTTGACGGTCAGAAAGTTCGTTTGAACGTTTCTACTAGCGCTCTACGCACCCTTCGTAAAAAAGGTCTAATTAAATAATTAACTATTATTTGATACAATAAGGTAATGGAGAAGATCTATTACCTTTTTTGTGTATTTGCCGTAACTCTAGGTTCAATGATCTTACACGAGTTGGCGCATGGTCTTGTTGCTCTGTGGCAAGGTGATAAAACCGCAAAAGAAGCAGGGCGTTTGTCTCTTAATCCGATAAAACATATTGATCCTGTTATGACGATTATTGTGCCGGTTATTTTGGCGCTTACTGGTGGTCCTATCTTTGGCGGCGCAAAGCCTGTTCCGATTAATACAAGGAATCTAAAGCATGCCGAGTGGAGCTTTGCTTTGGTAGCGATTGCTGGTCCACTTACAAACTTTATCTTGGCATTCTTGTTTTACTTGTTATTCGCCTTTACTTACCAATCTGGTGGAGCTGATTGGCTTTTAACGCTTTCGAGTGTTGGTATTAGCGTGAACCTTGGTTTTATGCTGTTTAATATTATTCCGATCCCGCCGCTAGATGGCAGTAGGGTATTATATGCCTTTGCACCAGATTTTGTACGCGATTTTATGAAAAGGATCGAGGCTTACGGTTTTATTATTATCTATCTATTGATTTTGGTAGGCGGTACGGTTCTTAGTAAGTATATGAGCGGGGCAATGGAAGCCATCCTGAACTTCTTCGAGACAATTACTGGATTCTAGGATAATAGCTAGACAAAACTGTTTAGTATGTTACAATAAAGCTAACCGAGCGTGTACGTATTTTTCCGTAATAAACTATTATAGGGAATTCGTGGTTACAAACCCGTGGGTTTGTAACATAAGAGTTTACCCACCGTGCTTACATAGCATGGGAAAATCGACTCGCTCGGTTTTTTTGTTGTTAAAATCCGCCATCTCGGCGGTTTTTCTTTCTCGCTCTATCAATAATAGCGCTTCGAAAGAAGAAACCATCAATCTGACAAATTTTAACCAACAAAACGATTTGTTGTTCAGAATCTCGAGAAGCAATCTCAAAGAAAATAACTAACAAAATATTATGCCTACTATAGCGCTTCGAAAGAAGAAACCACCAACCTGGCAAATTTTAACTAACAAAAAGTGCTTATGGTAAAATATAGTTAGGATGAAGCAGAGAATACGGGTGGTAGCCCTCTGTAAAAAGACAAACAACATACTTCTTTTGAAGCGTGCGGGTGGGCGTGTTGAAGGTGCCACTAATTTTGAGCTTCCGACTGGCAAGATTGAGTTTGGCGAGCAGCCAGACGAAGCTATGGCTCGTGTGATATACGAATACTTGGGCGTCCAGACGGCCAAGATGCAGTTATCTGATGTGATTACTTTTGCTGACCTTTTTGAAGTATCACAGATAGGTAATCTTTATATCGTATATGACGTTGAGCTTGGCAAAGAATCAATCAGCATTGGCGGGGAAAGATATGGTGCATACAAATGGGCTAAGATTTCTGATGCGAATAGCTTAGATCTTGATGAAGCGTCTCGTATGGTACTTCAGATTACCTCTACGAAGGCAGTACGTGTATCTGCGCCAGTTATTACTATCGAACAGAATCCAGATCAACCAGCGATGCTTACCTCTGGTTTTGCGACGGTTTACACCGATGGTGGAAGTCGTGGCAATCCTGGTCCAAGTGGCCTTGGTTACTATATTATTGGTGCTGACGGTAGAGAACTCAAACGCGGTGGCGATTTCTTGGGCTTTACCTCGAGCCGTTTGGCGGAATATTATGGTCTTAAAGAGGGTCTCGAACAGGCGATTGAGCTTGGCCTAAAGCGTGTTAACTTCCGTAGCGATAGCTTGATGATGGTAAACCAGCTGAACGGCGTTTATCCGGTCAAGAATAAGGATCTTTTGCAGGTCTACGAAGATGTTTTGAAGCTTATTTCTAAGCTAGATTCGTTCAGTATTGTGCATGTGCCGCGTGAGCAGAACAGAGAGGCTGACGCCGAGGTTAATCGTGCTATTGATGAGCATATGCGCCGCGAAGCTGACTGAGTAAGTTCTTTAGTTTGACATAAGAATTTTATTTTATCTTGAAAATATGTTAAAATATAAGTGCTCGTGAGTAGTCGCTGGCCTGAAAAATGGCGAGAGGAAAGTCCGGGCAGCGCAGGGTAGGATAGTTGCTAACGGCAACCGCGCGTAAGCGTAGGAAAAGTGCCACAGAAACAAAACCGCCACTTTGTGGTAAGGGTGAAAAGAGTGGGGTAAGAGCCCACAGGGCGCGGTAGTGATATCGGGCCAGGGTAAACTCTATCCGCTGCAAGGAGACCTAGATACTGTGACCCGCAGATGGTCGATCACCGCTTGAGCGCATGAGCAATTGTGCGCCTAGATAGATGACTACTAGCTTCGATTTATCGGAGTGAGACAAAACCCGGCTTATTGATCGAGCAACAGAAAGTGACTTACTTGCTTCTATTGACAAAGAACAGTCTCTAGAATCAAGTAAGTCACTTTTTCTGTTGCTCATCTCAACGCAGCCACGAAGAGTAAAAATGCTGCTTTATTTTCTTTTTCTCGATTTCTAATGTTGTCTTATGGCGGTTACTTGCTTATCTCTAGGAACTGTTCTTTGTTTCTAGAGGTAAGCAAGTAACTGTTATAATGATGATATGGAAAAGATTGAAAAAGAAATTAAGGCTATCAAAGAGCGCAATAAGCGCGTTGAGACAGATAAGGCCTGGGAGACGAGCTGGACTCGTCGCATTTGTATTTGCGTACTAACTTATATTGTCGTAGTTTGCTATCAGTGGCTAATCTCGAAGGTAAGTAATATCTGGCTAAGTTCAATCGTACCAGTAATTGGTTTTACCTTATCTACGCTATCCCTTAAAGTGGTTCGTAGTATCTGGGAAAAGAATAAATAGGCATTGAAAAGCCCCGCTTGAAAGCGGGGCTTTTTCGACGGTGACTGGCGTGCGCCATGGATTCTCGTGTCTTCCAATTCGCGAGGGGTCCGTTATCACCGGAAATCACGAAACAGTAGATTCGGATTTTGTTTTCGTGCTTCCATGAAGGCGGCGAAGCGCTCTGCGAACGCTCTGTCTTCTTCGTATCTTTTTTGGGAAAAATGTTCAAGAAATATCCCCACGAAAAGATATGCTATGATGATGCTTCCGCCGAGTGCGATATCAGTGTACTCTATGTACTCGAGCTTCAGCATATCTGCATTTAGTAATGCAGATATCAATGCAGCGATGACCGCCAGAACGACAGACAACGACAGGAGTGCTTGCGCGATGCGGTTCCAGCCTTCGGAGAGACTGTATGCGCGATTTTCGGTAGTGAACAGTCTGGCGACAAGGTTTATCCCTGCGCAGACGAATGCGAGCACGACTGCTCCGAGGAACAGTACGGCCGCGGTATTTGCTGTGATGTTGAACATTGACTGAAGATTCAGCATAATAATTCCACCTTTCGATAAAAAGTACATATTAGGACTGTAGATTTCGGAACGGTTCCGGAATCTATTGGAAGAGCAGTCCAATGATGCGTTTATTATACAATTTTTTGCATAAATAGTCAATAGCGTTATTAGAGAAAGCAGTCAACAAAAAACTCCCCTGAGGGGAGCTTTTGTAATCTGATAGATTATTTTACGCTTTCGCAGATAGCAGTGAAAGCTTTTGGATCGTTGACTGCGATTTCTGCAAGAACCTTGCGATCGAGTTCGATGCCTTTTTTCTTCATGCCATTGATTAGAAGGCTGTAGCTGATGCCATTTTCGCGAGCTGCGTTGTTGATGCGGGTAATCCACAATGCGCGTAGATCGCGTTTGCGGTTACGGCGGTCACGGTAGCTATAGCGAAGGGCTTTGATAACACCCTGTTTTGCTAGACGGAAACTACGGGTGCGGTAATGCTGCATGCCCTTTGCAGCTTTTAGAATCTTTTTGTGCTTATTACGAGCTGGTACTCCACGTTTTACTCTCATCTTAGGCTCCTAGTGCAGTTTTAACGTTTTTCTTGATTTTGCCGTTGATTGTAGCAGCGGTCTTCATGTTGCGTTTGCGAGCCTTGGACTTCTTAGCCAAGATGTGGTTACCGAATGCACGTTCGCGCATAACTTTGCCTGTGCGAGTAATACGAACACGCTTAGCAGTACCCTTATGGGTCTTCATTTTTGGCATTTTATTACCTTTCCTACTTTAGTTTATATTCGTAACGCTTTGGGGTGTAGGGAACCGGTGGGCGTTTATGCAATCTTATTATTTATGGCGAACCATGAATGTAAGGTTGCGTCCGCTCATTTGCGACTTGCCATCTACGATGACCTGATCGCCGAGCTTTTCGATGATTTTGTTCATGAGGTCGACGCCGACTTCTTTGTGGGCCATTTCGCGGCCACGGAAGACGAGCATAACTTTGACACGATCGCCATCTTCGAGGAACTCGTTAATTTTGCGGATTTTAATATTGAGGTCATTTTCCCCAATTTTCAAACCAAGTCGAATTTGTTTAAGTTCGCTGCTTTTGGCCTTTTTCTTGGCCTTAGCCTGTTCTTTCATCTTCTGGTACTGATATTTGCCCCAGTCAATGATTTTGACAACTGGTGGATTGGCTCCTGCAGAAATCTCTACGAGATCCAAGCCAGCTTCTTTTGCTTTTAGCTGTGCGTCGCGGCTAGACATGATGCCAAGCTGTGCGCCATCAGCACTAATGACGCGAACTTCCGGATAACGGATATCTCCATTAATGCGGGTACGCGAAGTGTTGTTACTGATGATTACTCCTTAAAAAAATTAGACTTGTTATGCGATAATTTTAACAGATAAGCTTAAAAAGTGCAATAGGGGTGAGCTATATCTCTTGACGGTAGAGTAAGGCTTCTGCTATGTGGCTGGGTTTGATGGTGCTCGAATCGTCCAAATCTGCAATGGTTCTGGAAACGCGAATGAGGCGAAAATAACTACGCGCACTGAGGTTTAACTTTTTGCAGGCTTCGAGGATGAAGTTCTTAGTTTTCGTGTTCGTGATTAGTTTTGATGCTTCTACGGAGCTAAGCTCAGAATTATATTTGTGCCTTTCTTTAAGTTGGGCGCGCGAAGCGGCTGCAATTTTGGCTTTGGCAGTCTCGTGCTCGTGATTGCTAGTTGTTGTAGATTTTACTAAAACAGATGTAGGGACGTGGTGGATTTTGATCTTCATATCTATTCTGTCCAAAATCGGACCAGAAAGACGCTTACGATAGTTCTCGACTTGTCTTGGCGTGCAGGAGCAGGTGCCCGTGCCGTAATTGCCGCAGGGGCAGGGATTCATAGTACCAATAAGGATAAAATTGGCAGGATAACAGGTCTTGGCACTCGCAGTGCAAATATTTATACAATGTTCCTCGAGAGGTTGTCTGAGCGCCTCGAGAACGTCTCTCTGGAACTCGGCTATTTCGTCTAAGAATAGGATACCTCTTGAGGCTAGAGAGATTTCTCCAGGTTGTAAGTCTATGCCGCCACCTAGCATAGAACGTAGTGAACTGGTGTGATGTGGGGAGCGGAAAGGGCGAACTGGGATTTGAGAGTTAGCTAGTTTGCTGAGTGTATAGAGTTTTGTGATCTCGATTAGTTCTTCTTTGGTTGGTTCTGGAAGCAGACTTCTGGCGCATTTTGCGAGCATGCTTTTGCCTGATCCTGGTGGTCCAGAGAGTAGAATATTGTGTCTTCCGGCAAGGGCAATAGTAAGGGCGCGTTTGGCGTCGTATTGGCCGACGATGTTGTCTAGAATGGGCAGTGTATCTGTATTGTTATTTTTTACAACGTTTGTGGTGATAAACTCGCTCGTATCTGAAAATGCTTGTGCTTTATCTGTTCTAGTATTTTTTACTACATTTTCCTGTGGGAAAATCTGCTGAATGCCTTTCAGATGAAGCCATAATTCTTTCAGGTTGTGGACAGGAGTGATTTTGGTTTTTGAGGCCAAGAGAATGGCTTCTTTGTAGTTTTTGCTCGGAACTATAAGTTCCTCGTAATGTCTAGCTTCGGCCAACTCGACAATGTTTACGATGCCGCGAACGGGCATTATTTCGCCGCTGAGCGCGAGTTCGCCGACGAAGCATTTGCTATTCAAGTCTGCATCCAAAAGCTGTTTTGAGAGCCTTAGAATGGCTAATGCGATAGGTAAATCTAAGTGCGACGAACGTTTTGGGAGTTCGGCTGGAGCAAGGTTGATTGTAATATGTTCGCTTGGGAAAACGAAGTCCGAATTCTTGATGGCGGCACGGATACGGCCGCGGCTTTCGTCGACGATTTTATTTGCTAGGCCGATAATATCGAAACGGGGTAGACCTCGGGTGGTGTCTGCCTCGACAATTACTTTTCTTGAACCGTACCCGAACGGTATTGCTGATAAAACTTTTACTGTCATGCGGGGGTATATATACAAGTGTCCTTGAACTGACAAGCGTTAGTATGATAAAATATAGGGGTAGAAAAGTCCTCAGGATTTTTTAAAAAATATGGGGCTGATCTAGTTTAGACGAATCATTAACAATGCGCAGGCGAGTCGATTTGTACCGTAAGTACAGTTCATAAATGCAGAAAAAACTGCTAGTAAGCATGTGGCATACATGCCAGCTTACGCCTAAGTCGTTGATTTAATCCGACTTTGTTAGAATGTCTGATACATCATAGGGCAGTCTAATATCATACTCATGATGCTAAGGTAGATCGCGCGACGTCGATATGCTCGAAAATCTAGTCATGGCTAGATGAAGTTTTGTTATTTCCAGCTTCACCTGTTATGCCGAGAGAAAGAAATGACTATGCTTGTAGAATGCGCAATTGAAGATTTTTCGGACCCGGAGGCGGTATCCGGCAGCTCCACCAATCAAAAGTTGGTGGTTTTTTGTTGTAAAGAAAAACCCCTGAAGAACAGGGGGATTTTTAGACCAAGAAAAGAACCGGCAACTGCGAGTAAAGCCGGTTCTTTATGTGGAGTGTGGAGTTATATATTTTTTGGATTCTATTTTTGTTTTTGGCTTTTGTGCAACATTTGTGTTCAAAAGCTACTTTTATAATAAAGGCCTATAATGCTAATGTCAATAACAATTTTGATGTATTTTTTACATTTTTTATTGGGGTGGAGTGTTAAGGTGTATAACAAAATAGTAATAATTTTTTCTAAATTTCGCGCACGAAAAATGGCGATTTGAAATCGAATTTTTTGGACTTTGTAGACAAATTTTTACTTTCCTGGGGTGAGTAAAAGATATATTCAGTATTCGCTGCTTTTATATATAGTAAACGGCCTTTATGTATATTGTTCTGGTAGAAAAGTAGGGCAAAATGATACTTAATGGTCGCATGTCGGACGATCGTATACGCAACGAATATTTATTTTTAAACAAGCCTGTTGTAAAAAATACTATAATATTCACGTTTCTGCTACCCCTGTAAAATATAGTAGTGTTGTGGTTATTACAACTGATAGACGAACACAATTATTGACAATTTTGCTTATGTTTGCTATAGTCTAGACAGTGCTTAGCAAATACAAAAAACAAAAAGCACAAAAACAAAAAGAGTATTGGATATAAAGTGTATTTTGGCGTAGCGAAAGCTTATTTCTAGCCATAAATTACACCTAGGAGTAAGCTAAGCTCCGCCAAAAACTTACCGAGAGGTAAGGGCGTTGAGCGCGTAGAAGCTTAGTAAACTAGCACCTTGATACCCATCAAAAGAGTATTGCTAAGAATCTGCATGGACTATGCCTCTCTATACGAGAGGCGGTCAATAAAAGCTATCGGTAGGGGTTTAAAGCTTGTGGCTATAAGTAATGTATTGTTTGCCAGATAAGCCTCCCTACCATAGCCCATGATTTACTTTTATTTACCTAAATGTCTGGTCGCCAGCCGCGTCTTTATCGGAACGAGCATAGAGAAGAGAACTACTGGTTCTCGGATCGGTTATTCTTTGTAGAGTTTTGATCTCTCGAAATCTAGTGGAGTGGATTTTTGGAATTAAAGCTTTATAAAAGCGTAATTTATCGCAGATGATTCAGAAGATTTGTTGTTGGTTTTTCTGAATTATTTGAGGTAGGGTAGCAGGGGTGTTACCTTGTCTAATTATGAGTAAAAGAGAAGTAATTTCCTCTTGTCTTTTGCTTCGTACTTAGAACATTTGGCCGTGATATAATTATGCTTATGAATAAAATCCTACTAGCACTGAGCGGCATTTCGCTATTTTTGCTGGTTATGCTCATGTTCTTATTTTCGCCGAGCGAAGCAGGACCATTTGGTATTTTGTTCTTTTTCGTACTAAGCTATGTGTTCTTTTTAGGGCTTGCAGTTTTTTGCTGCAGGCTGTTTTTTACTTTGCTTGGAAGAGTAAACAAAGTACATTCAGGAAATCTTAGAACCAAGAGCTTTCGTTATGGTTCTATTGTGGCTTTGGCGCCGGTGTTTTTGCTTCTTTGCATATCTTTTGGTGGCCTATCAATACCGGTTGTTTTACTAGTTGTTCTAATTGAATTTGCTTTGCTATTTTTGGCATCAAGAAATATCGTGTAGTCGAACTACTATTTTTCTATTTGTGATATAATAAAGCTTATGGATAATACGGGTGCTAAAGGGGAGAATATTAGAGGCTCTAAAGAGCAGATGCTTCGCGCCCCTGAATCTTATGAGGTAACACAAGACGTTGAAGCTTCGGCCGAACAGTCTGGCGATATGCGCGCAAATAGCAATGCCGAAACGCGTCGCATGCAGGAAGAGCTCAATCGATTTTTTGAGGACAGAAAAGCTAAGCAGGCGGCCAGTGCTGCAGAAGAAGAGGCTGCACCAAAAGAGCTTGCTCCTGTTGTTGAGGAAGTTAAGGATATTCCAGTAAAACCTGATGCAAAATCTCTAAATAAGACTCTTGGCCAGAAGATTTTGGGCATCATGAAGCGCAACGAAAAAGATCCGAATCAGCTATCTGAAGATTTTAACGCACTCCGTAAATACTACTTAGATAAAACAAAGAAAGATGGCCTAAGCATTAACGGAGGAAAGAAATGATTCCACAGAGTGCAATTATAGCTATTGTGGCAGTAGTCGTGCTCGGGGTGGGCTTTTTTGTATCTTGGAAAGTTATTCAGGCTAGCCTTCGCAAGAGAAAGAATCTAGAACGTGCCTTGAAGATGGTCCCGCTCATGATTCATCTTCCACCAAGTACTGACGACATTCAAGGTGGCGGACGTGATGAACGCGATGTTGTAAACGAGCAGCTATCTGAAGCTCAAGTAATGTATGGAATTATCTCCTCGACGCTCAAAAAGGGCTTCATTAGTAGGCTATATGGTCAGAGACAGATTAGCTTCGAAATCGTCGCAAATAATGGTTTTATTAATTACTATGCAATCGTTCCAATTAGCCTAGTAGAAACGATCCGTCAGGCTATTACGGCGGCTTATCCAACCGCTCGTCTAGAAATAGTTGACGATCCAAACTTCTTTAGTAAAGAGGGCGGAATTGATGCAGTTGTCGGTGGTGAGCTCCGCCTAAAGAAAGAGCCAGGCTATCCTATCGCTACCTATGAAGATACAAAGCGTGATGCAAGCTTGGCGCTTATCAACGCCTTGTCTACGGCTCACGAAGGCGATGGTATTGGTATTCAAATCTTGATTCGTCCGACTGACGGTAGTTGGACACAAAATTCTTTGAACAAGGTTAAATCAATTAAGGATGGCAAAAAAGGCGGTGAGGGGTTGAGCAAAGCTCTTACAAGTACTGCACAATTTGCTGGTGACTTTGCAAAAGCATTGTGGGAGGCTCCAAAAGAACGTGAACAAAAAGAAGAAAAAGACCCACTAACAAATTTACAGCAAGACGAAATTACACGTCTTGAAGAAAAGACAAAGCATCCTGGTTTTGAAGCACGTATTCGCGTTATTGCAAGCTCTGGCAGCAGTGCACGTTCTGAAGCTTTGATGGGTGCCGTGCTTCCAGTATTCTCGCAGTTTGAACTTCAGGGCTTTAACGGCTTTACATTTAATCAGCAGAGCAGGATGGCAGAATTTGTCCGTGCATATATTATGCGTGATTTCCCACAGAATGATCATTCGGTGATTCTAAACTCTGTCGAGCTTGCTTCTATCTTCCATCTGCCAAGTCAGAATTCTATTCCTACAAGCCAGGTTGAACGTCAGCGCACAAAGCAGGTTGATGGTCCAACAAAGCTTATGGATGAAGGTATTATCCTTGGTGTTAACGAATTCCGTGGTGAGCAGAAAATTATTAGGCTTGGCACGAAAGACCGCCAGCGCCATACATACATCATTGGTGGTACGGGTATGGGTAAATCTGTGCTTCTTACGAACTTGGCTTATCAGGATATGTGTGATGGTCGTGGTTTCTGTTTCATTGATCCACACGGCGATGCTGTAGAAACGATTCTTAGTAAAGTTCCGCCAGAGAGAATGGATGACGTGATTCTGTTCGAGCCTGGTAATCTTGAAAATCCTGTCGGTATGAACATGTTTGAGTTTAACTCTGAGGATCAGAAGGACTTTATTGTTCAGGAATCCTTGAACATGCTTATCTCGCTTTACGACCCAGGAAACCAAGGTATCTTTGGTCCACGTGCACAGCACATGTTCCGCAACGCAACCTTGCTTCTTATGAGTGATCCAAACGGTGGTACCTTCATTGACGTTCCTCGTTGTTTTACTGATCCAGAGTTTGTAAAAGAGAAGTTGAAATACGTCAAAGATAAGACAGTCTTTGATTACTGGACAAAGGAATTTCCAGCTTCCCAGAAGAGTAGTGATGCTGGTGAAGTTACGAGCTGGTTCGTTTCTAAGTGGGGTCCGTTCCTAAGTAATAAGATGATGCGCAATATCTTGGGTCAGACAAAGTCCGGTTTCAATATTCGCGAAATCATGGATAACAAGAAAATCTTGCTTGTTAACCTTGCAAAGGGTAAAACTGGCGAACAGAACGCAAAGCTCCTTGGTATGATCTTCGTCATGAAGTTCCAGGCTGCAGCTATGAGCCGCGCAGATATTCCAGAAGAAGAACGTAAAGATTTCTGTCTATTCGTAGATGAGTTCCAGAACTTTGCAACAGATAGCTTTGAGTCTATCCTTTCGGAAGCCCGTAAGTTCCGTTTGAACTTGATTGTTGTAAACCAGTTCATGACTCAGCTTACAGATAAGATTCGTGAAGCTATTCTCGGTAACTGTGGCACGATCATTTGCGGTCGTATCGGTGTTACGGATGCGGAGATTATGCAAAAAGCCTTTACCCCAGTATTTACGGCAGAGGACTTGCATAACCAGCCGAACTTCCATGCGATTTCGACAGTCATGATGTATAACATGCCGACTTCGCCATTTACAATGAGGCTGTTACCTCCAATGGGTGAATCTAATGAAGAGCTCATGAGGAGAATGCGTACCTATGCTTTGTCTCGTTATGGTAGACCACGCGCAGAAGTAGAAGCAGAGATTGATGCTCGTCTTGGTGTAAGTAGCGCAAGTGCTCCAAGTGCTCCAAGCGAAGATGCGGCTACTCCAGAAGTAAATGATATGCCAGCTATGCCAAGCGCTGCTCCTGCTGCGGCTCCTACTAAAACAGATGCTGCCAAGCCAGCAAAGAAGACATTCCTGGAAAGATGGAAAGAGCATAAGAAGGAGATCGCTGCTAATCCAAGTGCAGCTCCAGCTAAGGCTACAGCTCCTGCTCCTGTGGCAGCGCCAAAGCCTGTTGCTGCTGCTAAGAAGGCCCCAGCTGCTGCACCTGTAGCTCCAGCTCCTGCTCCTGTAGCTCCAGCTGCGCCACAGATGGATGGTCTAAAGATTGAGCGTAATAGAATTCCGGACCTAACAGCTCAGCCAGCCGCTCCGGCACCAGTAGCACAGCCACAACCTGAACCTAAACCGCAAACAATGCAAGTTGCAGGTGGTGGCCAGGTTCAGAATAGCGATGACGGTGTCGTTCTACGTTGGCGATAAAGCACTTTTAAAATAAAAAATCGAGGGGGGATTTTTTATGCCTTGATGAAAGTAATAATATATATGGATTTGCGCGCTAGAAGGGCGCTGAACGCGTTTAATGTGCAAAGACGTGTAGTTATAGCAAAATTTCTTAAAAGCCCCTCAAATGGGCTAATATTGGCTCAAAATGCAATTTTAAGATATACAAAAACTTGATTTTAAAGAGAAAAAACCTTATAATTTAAGAGATAAATATAAACAAAAGTTGAGGTAGCAATGACTGCAAAAATGGCTGATGGGGCCGAAGAGTACAATGCGTCTGAAATTCAGGTTTTGGAAGGTTTGGAACCGGTGCGTAAGCGCCCGGGCATGTATATCGGCTCAACGGGTTATGATGGTCTACATCATTGTTTGAAGGAAATCGCTGACAACTCTATCGACGAAGCTATTGCTGGCTATGCAACGCAGGTTCGCGTAACTTTGCTTGCTGATGGCGGCTGTAGAGTCGATGATGATGGTCGTGGTATTCCTGTAGATATTCACCCAAAGACAAAATTGTCTGCACTCGAAACGGTTCTTACTGTTTTGCACGCAGGTGGTAAGTTCGGTGGCGGTGGATACAAGGTATCTTCTGGTCTTCACGGTGTAGGTTCGTCTGTCGTAAACGCACTTTCGAATCACATGATCGCAGAAGTTTACAAAGAGGGTAAAGTTCACCATATCGAGTTTGAACGTGGTAAAACCACAGTTCCTTTTGCTGTAACCGGCAAAACAGATAAGCATGGTACAAGCGTTACTTTCTATCCAGATGAAACAATCTTTAAAGAAACCGTAACATTTGATTACAAGTGGGTTGTAAACTACTTACGTCACCAGGCATATCTAACTAAAGGTATTATGACTAGCGTTTATGATGAACGCACTGGTCAGGCTGATAGTTTCTATTTTGAAGGTGGCATCAAGAGTTACGTTCGCCGCTTGAACGAGGGCAAGGAAGTCCTATCTGATGATATCTTCTATGTTGAGAAACCTATCGAAGATAGCATTGTAGAACTTGCTGTTCAGTATAACGACACCTTTGCTGAAACTATGCGTCCATTTGCAAACAACGTTTTGACGCCAGAAGGTGGTATGCATGTTGTCGGTTTCCGCACAGCTCTTAACCGCTGTTTGAATGACTATGCTCGTAAGAATGGTCTTCTCAAAGAGAAGGAGGATAACCTTACTGGTGATGATATCAAGGAAGGTTTGACGGCTGTCGTGCTTGTTAAGCTCCCGGATCCACAGTTTGAAGGTCAGACCAAGAACAAACTTGGTAACCCAGAAATTCGTGGTTATGTCGATAAGGTAATGAGCGAATATTTTGCTTACTATCTTGAAGAGCATCCAGATATTGCAAAGAAGATCGTAAACAAGGCTACCTTGGCCGCTCGTGCTCGCAAAGCTGCTCGTGCTGCTCGCGATAATGTTATTCGCAAGGGTGCTTTCGAAGGTTTGAATTTGCCATCGAAGCTTGCTGACTGTTCTTCTCGTGATCGTACTCAGTGTGAGCTCTTTATCGTAGAGGGTAACTCCGCTGCTGGTTCCGCAAAGGAAGGTCGCGATTCAAAGATTCAGGCTATCTTGCCACTTCGTGGTAAGGTTCTTAATACCGAACGTGCTCGTCTAGATAAGATGTATGCAAACGCAGAAATTGTATCTCTAATCAAGGCACTTGGCGTTGGTATTGGTGATCAGTTTAATATTGATGGTCTTCGCTATTACAAGATTGTATTCATGACCGATGCGGATGTTGATGGTGCACATATCTCAACTTTGCTTCTTACATTCTTCTTCCGCTATATGCCAGAAGTTATTAAGGCTGGTCACGTCTATCTTGCAAAGCCACCGCTATTTGGTCTTATCAAGGGTACTGGTTCTGGTCGTAAGATTGAATATATCTATAACGAAGATGTTCTCGAAGCTACACTTACAAAGCGCATTGAAGAACGTCGTGCTGCTGGTACTAAGATTGACCCAGAAGCAGAGCGCTTCAAACAGGCGGGTTATACCGCTCAGCAGCGCTTTAAGGGTCTAGGCGAAATGGATGCCGCTCAGCTTTGGGAGACAACCATGAACCCAGAAAAACGTACTCTTATCCGTGTAAATATCGAAGATGCTGAAAAAGCTGATGCAATCTTTACAAAGCTTATGGGTAACGAAGTGAACCTACGTAAAAACTTTATCCAAACGCGTGCAGCGTCGGTCGATTTGGACGATTTGGACTTCTAAGGAGAAATGAGAAATGCCAAAGAAAGATGATGATAAGATTTTAGGAAACACTCCAGATAGCTCTGGAGAAGAAGATAGCAAGGTTGGAAACGTCCCTGATAGTGCTGACGATAAAGGCGTAGATGAAACGATGGGAAATGTTAACCCTGACGAGAATGCCGAAGAAATTGATGAGGCTCTCGAAGAGGTTAAGGTTGGTGATCTTGTAGCAAAGAAGGGCGCAGATGGTGTGGAGGAATTGACGGTTGAAAACGTCATGGAAGATAGCTTCCTTCGCTACTCGATGTCCGTTATTATTGACCGCGCTTTGCCAGATGTTCGTGATGGTTTGAAGCCAGTACACCGCCGCATTCTATACGCAATGGAAAAGAACGGCTGGAAAGCCCCACACGCAACAGTCAAGTCTGCTCGTATCGTTGGTGAAGTAATGGGTAAATACCACCCACACGGCGATTCTTCGATTTATGATGCAATGGTAAACCTTGCTCAGCCTTGGAAAGAGCGTTATACGCTCGTCGAAGGTCAGGGTAACTTTGGTTCCATGGATGGCGATGAGCCAGCTGCTTCTCGTTATACTGAGGCTCGCATGGACAAGGTTGGTTCCGCACTTCTTGCAGATATCGATAAGGAGACAGTAGATTTCCGCGATAACTTCGATGGTACAGAGAAGGAGCCTGTAGTTCTTCCAGCAGCAGTGCCAAATATCTTGCTCAACGGCCAGATGGGTATTGCAGTCGGTATGGCAACGAATATTCCACCACACAACCTTGCTGAGGTTGTCGATGCAACGGTTGCTCAGATTGATAACCCAGACATTACTCTTAAAGAATTGATGAAGTATGTTAAGGGTCCAGATTTTCCAACTGGCGCAGAGGTATACGGTGGCGCACCAATGATTCAGGCTTACGAGACTGGTCGTGGTTCCGTTACGATTCGTGCTGTTACTCACATCGAAGAGCGCAAGAACGGTCGCTTTAACATCGTAATTACAGAAGTACCTTATGGTATGAGCAAGGAAGGCTTTGTTGATAAGGTTCGTGAGCTTGTTCTCGCTAAGAAACTTGATCACATTGCTGACGCTCGTGACGAATCTGCACGCGGTAAAATCCGTGTTGTCGTTGAGTTAAAGAAGGACGCCTTCCCAAAGAAGATCTTGAACCAGCTTTACAAGCTTACTGGTCTTCAGACAACCTTCCATTACAATGTTTTGGCACTTGTCAATGATGGTCGTGTACCAAAATTGCTCGGTTTGAAAGACATTTTGGCAGAGTTTATTAAGCACCGACAAATTGTTATTCGCCGCAGGACAGAATTTGAGCTCAAGAAAGCCAAAGATCGTGCTCATATCTTGGAAGGTTTGAAGATTGCTCTAGATAACATCGATGAAGTTATTAAGACGATTCGCGAATCTTATGATGATGCCGATAAGCAGCTTATGTCGAAATTCGGTCTTAGCGAGATTCAGGCAGCCGCTATTCTTGCAATGCAGCTTCGCCGTCTCCAAGGACTAGAGCGCGACAAGATTGAAGCAGAACTCAAAGAATTGCATGAGCTTATCAAGAAACTCGAAGCAATTCTCGCTGACGAAAACGAAATTCTACGCGTTATCAAGGAAGAACTCCTTGTTATGAAAGAGAAGTTTGGTGACGAACGCCGTAGTAAGATCTTTAATCATGAACTTGGTAAGTTTGCCGAAGAAGATTTGATTCCTGATGAGGAAAGCGTAGTTCTATTAACTGCTGAAGGTTACGTAAAGCGTGTTCTTCAGAGCGACTTCAAGAAGCAGAACCGTGGTGGCAAGGGTCGCCGTGGTATGACAACTAAGGAAGAGGATGTCATTGATACAATTGTGACCGCAAACTCACATGACTTCATGATGTTCTTCACAAACCAGGGTAGAGTATTCCGTATCAAGGCTTACGAAGTTCCACAGAGCTCACTCGTTGCTAAGGGTACAGCTGCAGTCAATCTTTTGAATCTACATCCAGAAGAAAAGATTACGGCCATGATCAAGCAAGGTACTGAGGCTGGTGATGATGGATTCTTATTCATGGCAACCCTCAAGGGTACTATCAAGAAGACGCCAGTTAAGGATTATACAAATATCCGTACGAATGGTTTGATTACAATCAAGCTCGATGATGGTGATGAACTTCGCTGGGTACGTGGTACGACTGGAAATAATGAAATAATTATTTCTACGTCTGCTGGTCAGGCTGTTCGCTTCAACGAAGACGAAGTTCGCCCAATGGGTCGCGCTGCACGTGGCGTACGTGGTGTACGTCTCCGTCCAAACGATACTGTTGTCGGTATGGATGTTGTAACTGATCCAGAAAACCAGAAGTTGATTGTTATCTCGACTAAGGGTTATGGCAAGATGACGGCTGCTACGAACTTTCCACCACACAAGCGTGGCGGCGTAGGCGTCAAGGTCGCTGCTATTACAAGCAAGACTGGCCCAATTGCAGCAGTTCATACTTTGGATCCAGAAGCAGAAGAGATTATTATGATGTCTACAAGCGGTCAGGCGATTCGTGTAGCAGTGAAGGATATTCCAACGCTAGGACGCGCAACGCAGGGCGTACGCATCATGAAGCTCAATGATGGTGATTCTGTAGCTTCGATTGGTATTATTCCAAAAGATGAGCCAGAAGAGGAATCTGAGGCTAGCGAGGCTAAAGAGGCAGACAAAAAGGCCGAGAAGCCAGCTAAGACTACTAAGCTCAAGAAAGCCTAAATAATAAAAGCCACTCCATATATATTACGGGGTGGCTTTTTTGTTTCTGAAATATAGGCTTTAGCTTGCGATTTTGGCAAGCTAATACACCTTAGCGTTATTAGCTTATCTGGAATAACTTGCGGATTTCGCAAGCTAATGAATATATAGCAAAAAGATTATTCATGGCGAGAAAGAAGGGGATGATTATTACTAAGTAGCAATCGGTAAATAATGACTGCTAATTGTTGTCAAAAATAACAAAATAGGGGTAAGCGGAATAAAATGCTTGTTGTAAAAATAAAGTAAACAGGGGCAAGAAAAAGCGCCACACATTGAAGCGAGGCGCGAAGATGAGGAAGATTAGTTTCTGATTCTGTAAACCTGGCCGGAAACAGTCTGAAAAGCATATGAGGTGATCATGGAGACGATTCTGTCTGTCTGAACGTATCCGCCTGCGCCATAGACAACACAATCTCTTGCGATTTTTTCGTCAATAAACTCTTTGTCAACGACGTGGTCATGGAGACATCCAGAGCTATTGTTATATGCGTAGTCGTAATAGATGCCATCTACATAGAAACTGTAGATATTGGCGTCTACGAAATGGCTAGCATTGACGTCGATAGTGATTGTGCCTTTACTGGCTTCAGGATAGATCTGGTTTCCGGTAAGAGTAATGATCCCGCCTTTGAAGATATCGTACTCCAGGCCGTCCAGTTCGAGCTGCAGGGCAGTTGTAGTGTGATTCTCCTCCGTCTTGGAGATATAGGCAACTACGGGCTCCTGAACGTCCTTCTGAGCGTTTTTAAGCCATTCCTGAGCAAGCTTAGGGTCGCTTGTGATGTCCTGGCGGTAACGGAATGCTTTGACGCGGCAAGGTAAGGTGGTAGGGGTTTCTTTTCTTTTCAATTTTAGTTCCTCCTCGTAGGTAAAGATCGTTATCGTCTCTAAGTAGAGCGATGAACATGCATTATTATACCATCAACTCCGCAATAGTCAATATGGGAGGGGAACGCATAATATATATTGCAATATTATATATATGCTATAATGTGCTTATGGATGTGGAGGATACAAACGGTATTGGTGCTATTCTGTCCTTTGTTCTTGGATGGTTTATTGCGCAAACCGGCAAACTTCTTGGCGATATTATTCGCGCAGGTCGTCCTCTAAGTGGACGTGAGATTTTAGATTGTCTCGTTAGAAGCGGTGGAATGCCTAGCGGCCACACTGCAAGCTTTATTGCGTTGTCCGTATATTTGGGTATGCAATTTGGCTTTACATCAGCGATCTTCGCATTGGCGATTTGTACGAGCGTCATTGTTATATATGATGCCGTAAATGTACGTTATGCAGTAGGTGAGCAGGGCAAATTATTGAACTTGATCGCACTCGACAGCAAGAAGAATTATAAGAAGCAGAAAGTTGTTGAAGGTCATACTGTTCCGCAGGCAATAATTGGAGGCATTATTGGCATCACAATTGGCATAATAATGGGAAATATTTTCTAAAGCGCTTAACAGGGGTAGAGCGCTTATTTTTTAGCCAGATTTTGAAAAAAGTCGAGATTTTTTGAAAAAAGTCCAAAAAATCCCTTGACACTTTTTCTGAAGTTTTATAAGATAAGGACAGTTCAATTGCGAGATGTTAAACAAGAGCCAATCCACACGGCTTATATCTAGTTTTGAGCGTATGAATTTTAACAATTTAATTGTGCAATTATATTTAGATTTATCTAAATAACATCGTCAGTCTTTTATTTGAGATTTAAGTTTCAAATTTTCAAAGTCTTTGCCAAGTTAATAATTATCAAGAGATTTTTATTAGAGCAGAGCATTTTATGGAGAGTTTGATCCTGGCTCAGGATGAATGCTGGCGGCATGCCTAATACATGCAAGTCGAGCGGTAACATGAATAGCTTGCTATTTGATGACGAGCGGCGGACGGCTGAGTAACGCGTGGGAACGTACCCCAAACTGAGGAATAACGCACCGAAAGGTGTGCTAATACCGCATGTGATCTACGGATTAAAGCCTTCGGGCGGTTTGGGAATGGCCTGCGTACGATTAGATAGTTGGTGAGGTAATGGCTCACCAAGTCGACGATC